>SKQU01000187.1 GCA_007118855.1 Spirochaetaceae bacterium | reverse complement strand
GTCACGGCAGCCATAGGCGTCGGGCTTGAAGGATCTCTTGGCGTGATACGGAAGCACTTGAGACCGAGGGACAGAATCGGCAAGCCACTGACACGGACCACCAGTTGGCGCGTCGTCGTGGGTGCCGCGATATTCCTGCTCGCGGCTGCGGGGGGGAGCGTCTTTGCCGGGCTGATCGTCTGGGCGGACCTCGAGGCGGCGCTCTTCAACCCGGCGATCCGCGGCGATACCCGGATCGCAAGCGTGCGTTGCCCGGTCCTGCTTGCCTGGGGGGAGACCGGCACGGTGAGCGCCTCCTTCTTCAACCCGGGGCCGAATCCGACGAGTCCCACGGTCACGTTGACGCGCAGCCGCTACTCCGCCCTCTACCACGAGGAGGAACTGCGGCGTTTCCAACTCGACCCCGGAGAGACTGTCCGGCTCGCGTGGGAGGTGCGCGGCGAGGCGCCGTCGTGGGGCCTTTTTGTACTGGTACACCTCTACCAGCATGCAAGCTACCCGCTGCGCTCGGCCTCGCAGTCGTGCGGCATTCTCGTGCTGGACATTCCGTTCGCAAGCGGGCGGACGTTTGCGGCACTCGTCACGGCCGCGAGCGCGGTTGGTATGGCCGGCGGGCTGCTACTGCATATCCGCGGGGCGCATCGCACCACATCGGGTCCGGCTCGGCGGCGAGCAAGGCCGCACGCACTCGGCGCGTTGGGGCTGCTCGTGTTGGTGGCGATCGCCGCTGGCGCGCTTGGATGGTCGCTCGTGGGACTGGCGGCGCTCGTGCTGCTGGTCGTGCTCGCCATCGTCATGGCTGCTCTGTCCCTGACCGGGGAATGAGGGGCCCGCTCCGCAGCGACGGGAGAGACCGCTCTCGCCAAGGCACGGCGGGCGGAGCATCCCGCGCATCACAATCAAAGGGTCAGCGGCCTCCTGCCTGCTGCCGGCGAGCATACAGTGACGACGCGCATGAGTGTCGTGCGCGATCAGTGCAGCTACCGTCTCCTCGTCGCACTCGATCAGGTGCGCCGTGCCCACGGCGCGCAGTCCACCGCTTCGCTCGGCGAAGGCACGGATCGCCCCGGGATCGGAATCCGCCATGACCCGGCCAGGTCTCCGGTGGCGAATCGATCGTTCGCAAGGTGACGGCCGCCGGTGCAGGCACGAACGCCTTCAAGCGCCTCTTGATCTCTCGCGGCATCTGGCGGTCCCGGCCGATCAGGAACATCTCAAGGAGGATCGGCTGTCGCCGGAACGAGTACGGGTCCTCGGGTTTCGGACCTGGAAGAGCACCGTACTTCGCGACGAACCGCTCCGCCTCGAGCGTGTCGGTCTCCGAATGGGCGACCTCGACAACCGCCGCGCAAGCTTGCCGAGCTCCTTGCTCGTAATAACTCCGTGAGCGCGTCGGTGAGAGTTTCTCTATGGGTCGAGCTGTACGGGCTCACTCTTCCGTCCGATCCGTGCCCGGTCTATCCTCGCCAGGTCTCGAGGTGCTCTCGCACGAAATCGTCGTCGGTGAGGTGCGGATAGGCACGGCAGACGCGCGCGATCTCTTCCGCCTGCCCCGGGCTCAACCGCTCCTGCGGGTCGAGACAGCAGGCTGACTGAAACAGCCCCTGCCGCTGCAGCACGGTGTGCACGCCGGGCAGGCAGCCTGCGAACCGGTTGGCCGCGTCGAAGACCGCTGCGTTCATGTCGGTGACTTCCGCGGCGCGAGCGAGCATCTGCGGCGTCAAGGGTGCATGTCCGTCCGCAATCTGCCTGCACGCGTCGAAAAGCTCGGCCGCGCGCCGGGTCCAGACACCCCAGTGTCCGAGCAGCCCTCCGACGATCCGCATCGGCTCCCGGTCAGAGGTTCCGTCAAGGCGGAACGGCGTGAGCAGGTCGGTGACGATCGAGTCGTCGTTGCCCGTGTAGAGGGCGAGCTCTCGACCGCGCCCGCTGCCCGCCACGCCGCGGATCACCTCGAGCGTCGCGTAACGGTCGAAGGGCGCGACCTTGATTCCCCAGGCATTCTCTACCTGTGCAAACCGACGCCAGAACTCGTACGGTAGCTTCCTCCCGCCGACAGCCGGCTGGAGGTAGAATCCGACGACGGGGATCTCCCGGGAGACGGCACGCACGTGACCCACGAGCTCGTCGATCGACGCGTCAGGAAAGGCGGACAGGCTCACAAGACCCGCATCGTAGCCGAGCGACCGTGCGAGGCGCGCCTCTTCCACCGCCTCCGCGGTCTTCCCGCACAGCCCGGCTATCATGACCGTCGCGGTGTCCCGTCGCCCGTCCCAGTCGGAAACTGTCTCGATCGCGAAGGAGAGAACCTCCCGGAAAAACCCCGGAGCGTCGCGGATCGAGAACTGGGTTGCATGCACCCCCACGGCGATCCCGCCCGCACCGGCGTCGACATAGTATCGCAAGAGAGCCCGCTGGCTCAGCGGGTCAAAGGTCCGCTCGGGGCTCAGCGCAAGCGGCATGGCCGGGATCACGAGACCGGAGCGGAACCGCAATCGTGCCTCACCCTCGCTCATTCGATTGGCCATCAGTAACGACCGTCCCGCACCTCCCAGTGCGAGGGCTTCCCGAGCCCTCGACCGCCGGAGGAGACCCAGTGCGCGGTCCATCGGATCATGTGTTCCAACGGAACCTCCGGGTACCCGAACAGGCTTGTGGCGAACGACGCGTTTCCCAGAAGCGCGTCGGAAGCACTCTCGTTCACGAACACCGGCTCGCGGTCGAGCAGCTCGGCCAGGCGAGCCGCAAGAGACCGGATGGAGACGGTCTGCGGTCCGGCCACCACGATCGGTCGCGCCGGCACCGCTGCGTGCTCAAGAGCCCGCAGCGACTGGTCGACCGCGTCTCCCTGCCAGATCAGATTCACGCAGCCCATCGAGAGGTCGATCGCACGACTCTCCATGATCGCGTCCGCGAGGTCGCGGATCACCCCGTAGCGCAGATCGTTGGCATAGAAGAGCCGGATCAGGCACACGGGCGTGGAATACCTCTGCGAAGCCCACTGGAAGAGCCGTTCGCGTCCTACCGCCGCATTCGCGTACTCCCCGCGCGGTTCGGTGGCGCAGGACTCCGTCGAACCTCCGGATCCGACAGGAGACAGACCATAGACCGAGCCGGTCGACAGCGCGACGACCGGTCGGCCGGTGTATCGCCGGCAGACATGCACGGGCGGCAACGTGTTGGTTGCCCACGTTTCCGCTTCGTTCCCGGTGGTTCCGAACTTGCGGCCCACGAGGTATATCACGTACTCGGATTCCGGAAGCGCGTCGACCTGGGCGGGCTCCATGACATCCGCGGCGATCGTCTGAATTCCCAGGCGACCGAGCTCCGCCTGCCGGGACGATTCGGAGAACCGCGAAACGCCCACAACACGGGCATCCGCGCCTGCCTCACGGATCGCGCGATTGAGCCGCGCAGCGAAGGTCGTCCCCATCTTGCCGCCAACCCCGATCACGGCGACCGTCCC
>SKQU01000219.1 GCA_007118855.1 Spirochaetaceae bacterium | reverse complement strand
TCCAGCGCGCGTGGGCTACCGAGCTCTGCCCGTACAGCGAGTACGGGATCAGGATCTCCGACTCGTTGTATGCCGGCTTGACCATGATCTCTATGCCGGGTGCAGGCAGCAGCATGAAGCAGCCGGAGAGCACGAGCGCGGCGAGCGCGACCGCGGCCGGGGCCGCGGCACGGGCGGTCGCGCGACCCATCGCCTGCGGCACCCGGCAGCCTGCGGCTATGCGCCTACGACTTCGTCCCCAACTGTATTCTCCAGCTCTTCTCATCGTATCTGTCCTACTGCGATCTGGCCGGTATGCTCGGATTCGATCATGACCATCGAAGGCACGAGGTTCGAGCCCTCATAATTCAGCCAGATCCGCGGCGGAGTCGGCCCTACGAAGGTCTCGATCAGGTCCGGCCATCCGTTTCCGTTGAGATCTGCGACGAGCGAATCCTGTGATCCCTCGTTGCTCCACGCGACGATATCCGGGTCGTAGAAGGTGCGGTCTCCGTTATTCGTGAATATCTGCGACAACTGTCCGGCGCCGGCGCCGACGAAGAGGTCCGGAAGGCCGTTGCGGGTGAAGTCCAGAACCGAGAGGTTTGTCGCCTCAGCGATGTGAGGCCAGTACCCCTCCTCTCCGCCGGGCCGAGTGAACGTCCCGTCTCCGTTCCCGAAGAAGAGCAGCACCGCCGGGCTGCCTTGCCTCGCGACGATCAGATCGAGCCTGCCGTCACGGTCCAGGTCTGCAAGCGCAATGTCGCGAAGGTCCGTGGGTGCTCCGAGTCCGTCCCACGCCTGTGACACCAGGCTGAAGCTCGCCTCACCTGAGTTCCCAAAGACCATGATCCCGGCCGGGCCGAGTGTCACGATGTCGTTGGCGCCGTTGCCGGTCACATCGCCAATGACGAATCGCAGAGCGCCGACGCCGGGAATCGTCGCGATCTCCGCTCCAGACCGGGAGACGATCTGGATATCTCCCGTCCCGGTCGTGAAGACGAAGTCGCTCACGCCCGGGCGCCCAATTGGAGCAATCCGGATCATGCGGGGCGCCGCGCTCGGAGACTCCACGTATAGCGTCGTCGGGTTCCCAGTGTCGTAGAAGCCGTTTCCCACCGGCCGGTACCACCGGTAGAAGTCATTCGACCCGTCGGACTCGACGACCGCCAGATCGGAGAGAGGTGCGCTCTCCACGTGGCCCAGGTCGAGCGCCTTGAGCCCGGTGAGCCCCAGCCATCGAAGATCAGTAGCGAGGTTCGGCTCGAAGTCGCCCCCCACGCGATGAACGTGCGTGAGGAGGGACTGAGGCAGGTTGGTGTCGAAGAACACGACGCTCTGCGCCGGTATCGACGAGAACCGCCTCGCGTTGTAGGCGCTGACGCGGCCGGCCTCGTTGCGGACGAAGACGTTGAAGTAGCGCGACTCGCCGGGCCGTCCCGCACGGTACAGGAAACGGTTGGTGTACCGGCTCCAGCCCATCTCGAGGCGCCCTGCGGCGACCGCCTGTGCGAACGAGGCGATGTCGCTGTGAGGAGACGAGTAGACTGCGTACTCCAGATCGTACCACGAGGTGTGGGCGTCGGTCGGGTTGACGCCCTCGTCGACGTCCCAGACCACCTCGTACGAGAGGAACTTACGGTCCTCGGTCCAGAGGTGCGGTCGCGCTACGACCGGAGCCGGAACACCCTCTATGGTGTAGGTTGCCTCGATGACGGGGCTTCGTACCCCCCGTGAGCTGATCGCGTAGTACCAGAATGTCGTGGTGGCCGGGATATGAACCCAATCGTAGAAGGGCCGGAACGAGCCGACTGCCGTGTCAGGCGACATGCTCACGTAGAAACGCTCGCCGTCCCGCCGTCGCGGCGCGACGTGCACCGGCTCGTCGTAGGTCCCCGGAGGCGGATCGAGCCGCGCCGCAGGCGCCGCGGACCAGAGAAAAGCAGAACCGCACCCGCTCATCCCGGCGAGCGCGAAGAGAGCCAGGGCGAGGAGTGCGAGACGGCGGCGGACGGATGCGCAGAGGTAGCGTCCCGGGCAGTTCATTGATCCTCCGGTCGGAGCAGGTGCACCGAGTCGATCGCGCGCGGCTCGAGCGTGATATCGTTGCGCCCGGATACGCTGAGCGCGACCCGTACTCGTTGCGGCCAGCCATCGGGCGCCGGCATCGACGCGACGAGCCGCGGGGCCTCGGAGTCTCCGTACAACAGTGCGCTGACCATGGGTGGGCTCGCCCTTCGGTCGAACAGGACAACCAGGGTTCCGTTGGAGACAGGCGAGGCCTCCGTGAATGCGAAGACCGGGTCCTCGGCTACCCCGGGAGGAGCGACGATCGCAAGGATGTCGTCTCCGGCCTGTCCACCGCTGAAGAGTTTCACGTGCACGCCGGGCCCAACCGGCTCGAAACCGCCGGACTCATCGTCGATGAGGGCGACCGCGAAATCCATGCTATCACCGTTGTCGTACGCAGGCGATTCGTTCGAGTACCAGATCTCCCACTTCATCCGCAGCTCCAGATGGCCCGGATAGGTGTCCGTGGTCACGATCAGCTGCCGGTGATCCTTCGCGATGAAGTAGCCGCCATAGAAGACGTGGTCCTCGTCGTACCCGTCGGCTGAGCCGGACCACCAGCGGTGTCCGTCGTAGAGCTCGTCGATGAGGTAGGCCTGCCGCGGGGTCTCCAGCAGGAAGAGCTGGTTGACAAGGGCGCCGCGGCAGCCGCCCGCAAGGCCGACCAGCACGAGTGTCGCGCACACGACACCTGCGCGGGCGAACATGCTACCCCTCCGGGTCCGCCGGCGGCTCGGACGGCTCCTCGCTGAACTTGTCCGAGACCGTCTGAATACTCGGGAGGACCGCGATGAAGTCGGAAACCAGATCCGGATCGAATTTGGTGCCGGCAAGCCCCCTGATCTCACGGATCGAGTCCTCGTCGCTCCAGGCCGCCTTGTAGACCCGGTTGCTGCGCAACGCGTCGAAGACATCCGCGATTGAGACGATGCGGCCAAATATGTCGATCTCCTCGCCTCGCTTGCCAACGGCCCTGCCCTTCACATTCTTCTTCACCGGTTCGCCCGTCACCGTGTCCACGTGGCCCGGATAGCCCGTGCCGTCCCAGTGTTCGTGATGGCTCAGCGCGACCTGCTGGGCGATCTCATCGAACTCGCTCTGCCGGTCGGTGAACAGCCGCGCCCCCTGCCAGGTATGGGTTTTCATGACTTCGCGCTCGGCCTCGTCGAGTCTGCCCGGCTTCTTCAGGATTGTATCGCTTATTGCCACTTTTCCCACGTCGTGAAGCATAGCGGCCATGCGAAGCGTGTCCCGTGTGCGATCGATCTCGTGCCGGGGGCGTCTGTTGCGGTTTGCCCACCGTTCGTAGATCTCGAGTGCGTACCCGGCGACCCGGTTGACGTGGGTTCCGGTCTCCTTGGGATCCCGCAGCTCGGCCATCCGGGTCATTCGCAGCAAAATCGCGCGGGTCATCTGGGCCCGCTGCAGCGCCATCGTCGCATTGGTCGCGAAATGCGCAGCGACGAGCTCATCGTCCTTGCTGAAGGCGATGCTGCGCCCGAGCGTGTCCTTTTTGTTGATGAGCTGCAGGACGCCGAGGATGTCGCCCATATTGGTCTTCAGCGGGATCGAGAGCGTGGAGACGGTTCGGTAGCCCGACTTGCGGTCGTAGTAGGGGTCGAACCCGTAGGGAGCGTCCTCGGGGATATCGTAGACGTTGCGCACGTTGATGATGTCACCCGTCATCGCCGCATACCCGGACGTCGTGCCCGTGCCGATCGGTATCCGGAAGACGTTGTAGATGAGCTTCTGCCCGGGCTTCAGCTCCGCGGCCTTCGTGTCATTCTGCGAGTAGGTGACGACGAGCTCGTTGTCCACTTTTATGTAGATGCTGCCGGCATCAGCGCTCAACACTCCGCGGGCCTCCGAGAGGATCGTCTCGAGAAGGATATCCAGGTCCTGGATTTTGTTGAGTATTGAGTCGACGCCGATGATGTTCTTCAGTTTGTCAATCTTCGTTGCCATTCGTCCCCGCCGGGCAAGAACCCGCTCTCTTCAGTATCGGTTCGACCTGCCGATACCTGCGCGACGTTTTTCCGTTCAGACGACGATCGACGAGGCGGCCCGTTCCTGGATGAACCGTGTGGCAAGATCCCACTTGTAAGTGCAACCACGAGGGTCGAGGATCGTGACCTTGAACAGGTGATCGTCGTGGTAGAACTCAAGATACTCGTTGTTCTGGACGTTCATGCCGACGATGCGCTCGACTCTGAAGGCATCACGGGTTCCGTCGCTACCGGTGAGCTCGATTCGCCCGGGATAGAGCTCGAGACGTCCGACTCTGTACGCCTCGAGCGGCATCGACTTGTAGCCGATCTCGACTTTGACGCGATTCTCGGTGAACAGCGGTGTATCGCTTCCTGAGACCACGAAGGCATCAATACGCCGACGCAGCTCCTCGATTTGCCAGAGATTCCACTCCCGTACGGTGTCAAACCGCAGCGTTCCGCGCACGGGTCTGAAGAACCCGTAGAGATCGAGTCGAACCGTATAGCCGCACTCGCGGCAACCAAGCCGGTTTCCGCTCGACCGCAGCGTGTCGAACGCGCGGCACTGCGGGCAGGTGAACAGGGCGATCTCGGCATACTCCGCGCGATCCGGCCCGACGTACCGGTGGCGGTTGGCCCGGTTGAACTGGTAGTCATCGTGATCGAGCAGCTCGAGAACCCGGGCATCGATCTCCTGGAGACTCGCCTGGCGCAATTGTTCAGGCGTGAACGCCAGGTCGTAGCGGATGGAAATTTTCCCCCGCCGGCGAACCTTCGACCAGCGCGGTTTGGACAGATAGGCTCCGGAGATGCGCGCGGTCACGACCGGTATCTTCAGCAGTTTCGCGAGCTTCGCGGTGGAGAAGTAGATCGGCAGCGTGTGACCATCCCAGGTATTCTGTCCCTCGGGAAAGATACCGATGATCCCGCCGGCTTCCTTGACCTTCATGATGTTCTTCACCGTGTCGAGGTCGGACATGACCTTGGTCTTCGGGATCGAACCCACCAGACCCAGTCCGAACTCAACGACCTTCGACCGGAAGTTCGCGTCGGACACGACGTAGTGGATGACGCCGGGGACGTAGTTGTTCACGAAAAACGGATCCCAGACCGAGCAGTGGTTCGGCAGGACGAGGTAGGGTGGGCGCAGCTTCCGGAGCATTCCCGCATTTTGCGCGGTCACCCGGTACCGGCTCACGAGCCATGGTCCGAGCGTCAGGCGCAGCAATCTGTTGAGCGCCTCGGAGCCCTTGATCCTCCGTCGTGCGCGTCGCGAGTGCCGACGCCTGCGCGCCCGCGCTATTCGTTCGGATATCACTTCACGCATAGGGCAGCCCAAGTATAGAGGAAGCTTCTCTCCGCGACCACCCGTTTTTGGGGTTGGCTTTCGGCAGTTTGCCCGGCGCCGGCGATTACAATATCCTGTCCTTGTGGCGATTTCTGTCGGCCGTATCAACGCAGCGATCTACCTTGCGGTATCGCTCGCGGTTACCTATGTGGTCTTCGGGAGTCCCGCGGCAATAGCCGATCCGGGTCTCGCGGATCTCCCCTTTTTCCTGATACTCGCCCTTCACTATCTGTGGGGACTTGTCCTGTTTCTGTCGACGGCAGGTCCGTCCCGCTTCTCCCGGGCGGCGTATCGGCGCACGTTTCTCGTTCCCGAGCTGCTCGCCGCAGTGTCGCTGCTCTTCTTCCTGTTCACCTACATCTTCGCCCTGAACGCGAACATGGACTACGTTCATCGCTTCATCGAGAGCGGGGGCAATCTCCGCCTCGCCCTCGATACCCGGACCGAACGCCTGCTCGCGTGGGTCCGAGTCTTCCCGCTCGTCGCGGTGAACCTCCTGACCTGGCTGCTCGTCCGGTTCGCGCGGCCTGATCTCCTGCGTGCGACCCATACGGACCGCAGCCGCCCGCCTGACACTGTCGTGCGCCCCTGGGCCTTCGCGCTCACGCTCCTCTCTGCTTTCCTTGTCGCGATCGCGATGCCGTCGTTTCTGAGTCTGGACGGGTTCTGGCCGCTGGGATGGATCGCCTTCGTGCCGCTGCTGCTGGTGCTGCGCACCGCGAGGTTCGGGCACGGAGTCTTCTACGGGGTGACCTTCGGCGTCTTCACGACGCTGCTCTCAAGCTACTGGCTCGGCACCTTCAGTCTCGTGTCGCTGCAGATCACGGTGCTCTTCTTTCTGATCTACTACCTGCTCTTCACGCCGGTGTATCTCCTCGCCTACCGGTGGGCTCGGTGGGGCCGGTTTCTCGTCTTCCCGCTCGCGTTCACCCTCTTCGAGTATCTGCGCTCGATCGGGTTCCTGGGCTACCCCTGGGCCCTCGCCGCACACTCGCAGTACTCCGTCCTGCCGCTCATCCAGATGACCGAGGTCACCGGGGTCTGGGGACTGAGCTTCCTCGTGCTGCTCGGCAACTCGGCGCTGGCCGAATGGCTCGGGAGCGCGATCGAGCGCGGCTGTTCGCGGCGCACGTCGTTCGAGCACCGGACCGTGCTCGCCGTGCGACGCGCTTTTCGTCAGCTCGCGGCGGTTGCTCTGCTCGTCGGCGCCGTGGCGGTGGCCGGAGCCTTCATGCTGCGGCACAACACCTCAGCGGACACGGACCGCACGGTGACCGTCGCGCAGATCCAGCAGAACAACGATCCGCGCAAGAGCGACTACGAACAGACCTTCGCCACGCTCGTCTCGCTCACCGACTCGGTGATGGGCGAATCTCCTGATCTCGTCGTGTGGTCTGAGACCGCCTTCGTCCCGAACATCCGTCGATGGTCGGTGGACAGCTCGGTGAGACGGTTTCATGTCCTCGTTGGCCGCTTCCTTGACTACCAGCGTCGGCTTGGAACCTGGCTGCTCACCGGCAACGACGACTATGATGTCATTACCGACGCCGACGGCAGGGAGATCGAGCGGCACCACTACAACGCCGCGGTGCTCTTCGACCCGACCGGCGAGCGACGGGAAACGTACCGCAAGATTCAGCTCGTACCGTTCACCGAGCACTTCCCGTACAGGGAGCAGCTCCCCTGGGTCTACGAGCTCCTGCTCGAGTTCGACGTGCACTTCTGGGCCGAGGGGCGCGAGCGTACGGTGTTCGAGCACCCCATGGTGAGGTTCTCGACGCCCATCTGCTACGAGGACGTCTTTCCGGATCTCGTGCGAACCATGGTCGCCGAAGGCGCGGAGCTGATCCTCAACATCTCCAACGATTACTGGTCGCTTGCGGAAGTCCAGGCGAAGCAGCACTTCGTGGCAGGCCTCTTCCGCGCAGTCGAGAACCGCCGGCCCGTGCTCCGGACGACCGCTTCGGGTCTCACCGGTCATATCGATCCGGCCGGACGCGTCCTGCAGACAGCCCCGTACTTCGAGGAAGCGGCAATCGTCTCGGAGGTGCCCATCCCGAATCTGCGCACGACGATCTACACGAGCTTCGGAGACTACTTCCCCGTGCTGTCCGGCATGGTCCTTGCGCTCCTGTTGATCGCGACGGCGCTCTCCGGTCTGCGCGGACGCCGTTGCGCCGGAACGCGCGGGCGGACATCGCGATCCGGGAAAATCGACTGGCGCCGGATCTGGGACGACGAGTAGCGCAGATATTCTCTCCGCGATGCTTGCGAACCGGCGTCGCAGTGGTAGAATGGGTGCGGAGGCGGTCATGCGAACGATGAGCAGAGTGGTGGTCGGTGCCCTGGTCGTGTGGTTGATTGCCGGCTGTGCGACGCAGGAAGAGGCGCCGCCACAGATCGACCCGGCAGACCCGGTTGCGCCGGTCGTCGTCCCCAGGGAGCCTGTCCTTTCGGAGCCCGGTATCGCCTCCTTCCGCACCGCGGACGGGACCGGGTTCCGTACCGAGACGATCGTCACGCTACCGACCGGTGGTCCGCCTGCCGGCCGGCTCGTACCGACGAGCAGCCGCGACGACGTGACGCTCTACGTCACCCGCGACGGCAGCGTGCCGTCCGCCGCGAACAACTGGGACGGCCCGATCGATCCCCGCGCACCGCGACCCATCAGCCGACCTCTCGAGGGAGTCGCCTCGTACCGGATCGTCGCCGCGCTCGACGGCGGGTACAGCGAACCGTTCACCCTGACCGTCATCTGGGAGCACGAGGACGACCCCGATGTTGGAGCGCCGGTCTTCACCGTCAACGGGCGCGAAGTTTCAGGTTCAGTGACGATACCGGTGTCAGGCGGCGACAATCCCGCGAACCGTCTCGAGATCACCTGCACCTACCTCTCGTCCATGCTCTACATCACGCGCGACGGCACGCAACCGTCGGTCGACAACTTCTGGCGCTCGCAACCGTGTGAGGGCACCTATATCTGGTCGCCCGATCCGACCTCCGCCGAGTATCGCGCGATCACGGTCTGGCGGGGCGTGGGGAGCCCTGTCGCCTCGCTTGACGTGGAGTGGAGCGACTGAGCCGGACTCCCCGCGGCCGGGGGGGCTCCCGCGGCCGGGGGGGCGAGCCCTATCCGGTCTCGTCTGCTGCGGCGTCGCCGGTCACCGTGACCTGAGCGCGCCTGTTACGCCATTCGTCGGCCCATGATGCAGTGACCTGTCTCTGGGCGCCGAAGCCGGCTGTCTCGATCCGGGTGTCCGGCGCTGCGGTCTCCAGGGCGGCCCGAAGGTGATCGGCGACTCTCTGTGCCCTCGCCAGCGAAAGCTCGATCCGGGCCGCCTCCGTGCCGTACATCGCCGTGTGCCCTTCGACCCGGATTCGAAGCGCCTCGGCGCTCCCGCCGTCCTCGAGCCAGCCGGCGATCCTGTCCGCGACTGTTTCCAGCTCATCGACCGCTTCCGGCAGCAGCTGAGCGCTCTCAGGCAGGAAGTGGACCGTCGCGCGGATGCGAAGCGCCTCCGCAGGGGTCGGTGTGACCGGTTCGCGCGGTTCGGTCTCCAACTGTGGTCGCTGCGCAGTGGTAGCCGGCGGTGGGGCCGCCGGCGGACGAACCGCGGCGGCAGGGCGCGCGTTGCCCGTGAGCAACCACCAGGTTCCAAAGGCGAGCGCCGCCGCGAGGAGGAGCAGGGGCACGAGCAGGAACGCGGTAGCGGAGCGGGGGGCTCGCGTCGCCGGCCGAATCGGTGCGGAATGCGAGGCCACGAGCTCACCGTTGACCCGCAGCGTCACGGTGACCTCGCCGCGGACATGCGCCGAGACGACGATCCGCGGCCGCGGGTCGCCCCGGCTGATCTTCTGGGCGTAGAAGGTGTGGAACGGTTCACGAAGGGAGCCACGTACGAGGAAGATCTCAATGTAGGCACGATCCTGGGTTGGGAGCATCGTCGTCAGGTTCACGACGCCGCTCTCCCCGTCACGTAAGGGGGCGATGCGAATGAGTCGTTCCTTGTCCGCGAGGACTGCCACCCAGTCGGCCACGGTTCATTATCACGCACGGAGCGCCGCGACACAACACCCGCAGAGGCGCTCATCGTTCCTGCGATCGTGCGCCGGGAGACGCGGCGGCTCAGCCGGGCCGGTCGAAGGTCTCTACGACCGGCTCAGGGGGACGGGTGAGCCGGAACAGCAGGAGGAGCAGTACGCCGGCGGCCACCATAGCGAGCGAGACGAGCTGCGCAGGCGTGATATGGAGAACCGACGAGGTGAACTGCGGAAGCGCCGCCCGGTTGCCCAGCGTGACCGCGTAGCCGACCGCCTCGTCGGTTGCCCTGAAATACTCGGCGAGAAACCTCGCCATCCCGTACCCGCAGACGTAGAGCGCGATGCAGGCGCCCGGGAAGGGACGCCTGGGACGGAAGACGAACCAGAGCAGAAGCCAGAGCACGATGCCCTCGAGCAGCGCCTCGTAGAGCTGGGACGGATGGCGAGGCAAATTGACCATGAGGACCTCCTCGCCCGGCGCAATTGCCTTCGTTTTGAGGATCTCGGCGACCCACTCGGTGTCCAGCCGGAAGCGGCGGACCTGGGGGAAGACGACTCCCCACGAGACTGTGGTCACGCGACCCTCGAGCTCACCGTTGATGAAGTTCCCGATTCTGCCGAAGGTGTAGCCGAGCGGCGCCGCGACGGCGAGCGTGTCGCCCCAGGAACGCAGGTCCACTCTGCGCACCAGGGAGAAGGTCGTGACGCCGGCGATCACGCCGAGCAGCCCCCCGTGGTAGCTCATGCCCTGGATCCCCACGAACCTCCCGTTCCGGAAGGGCCACACGATGAGCCATGGCTGCTGAAGGTAGTCCCGCGCCTCGTCGAAGACCAGCACGAAGAAGAGCCTCGCACCGAGGAGAGCACCGAGGATCGCCCAGTAGAAGAACGAGGCGATGAGGTCACGATCGCTCGTGAGTCCGGACCGGCGCGCCTCGTAGCGAAAAAGCACGAAGGTCGTCGCGAAGGCCAGGAGATACATGACTCCGTACCAGCGAATCGGTATACCCGGCGCGATCTGAGGCGATAGCCATTTCGGGTAGTCGAGCGCGGCGGGCGTCATCGCCTTCCGGAGGCCTCCTCTGTGGCGCGGCGTTCCCTGGTGCTGAAGTCCCTCGCGTCACGCTCCTCTATACGGCCGGTCTCCGCGTTGAACGTGATCACCACACTCTTCCTGGGGCTCGTGATCTCCATCTGCCTGCCGTGGGTCTCAATCAGGACGCCGGGGTAGAGGGTGCCCGTGACGACGATCTGCGACTCATGGTGCTCCTCGAACCGCTCGCGGTAGGTGAACACGCGAAGACCGCGCTGTTCGAGGAGCTTGAGCATCTCCAGCTTGCGGCGGTGGAGCTTGTCGAGAGATGCCGACGCCGAATCGCGTTCGCTCTCGCGCATCGCCAGGTCGACGCGGCTCACCTCGCGCTTGAGCTTCTCCATCTCCCGTTCCTCGCGCTCGATCCGGTCCGCGATCAGGTAGTCCTGCCCGAACTCTACGAGTGTCTTCACGCCCCGTTCGGACCCAAGGTTGTGCGTCTCGAGGCCCTCGCGCGCCCGGATCCGCCCCCCGACGATCCTGCACCCGTCGCCGATCATACGGAGCTTTCCGTTCGTCTTCACCTCGCAGTGGACGAGCGAGTTCCGCGCCTGGACGTTACCCACCGCGAGGATCGTCGCCTGTTCGGCGAAGGTGAGCCCCACGGCTCTCTTCGTCCGCACGACCGCCTTTCCGCCGCCCTTGACGCCCTGGTTGATCACGATCTCTCCGTCGGCGCTCAGAAGTGAAGCCTCCACGAGCTCTCCCACCTGAATGTCCCCTCCGGCCATGACGTGGAAGCCGGACCGTACCGATCCCTTCACCGTGACGCTTCCGGGGAACCTGATGTTACCCGTGTGCAGATCGACATCGCCGTTCACCGCGAATGCCGGTCTGATCTCGAAGCGGTTGTGCTCGAAGACCAGCTCCCCGTCGATCTGCGCCGTCAGCAGTTGCGATCCGTCGGCCTCCGCGGTCACCGCCACGTTCGCACCTGCGTCGATCTGCAGCGAGTCCGACTCCTCGGCGCGCAGCTTGTTCCCAAGGACATCCCAACCCTCTTCAGCCGGTGCGGCGGCGGGGCGCACCCGGGCGATCTGCGTGCCCCGGCGCACCGTCGTGATCCGATCCTGGTTGCGGAAATCCGCCCGCCCGTCCTTCTGGATCGTCATGCCCTTGCCGGAAGCGAGCGTGATGAGCACCTCCACCTCGTTGCGCGTCGTCCTGCTCAAGTGCCGCCCGCGGGCGAAGATCAGGTCCCGGATCTCCCGGCCTGAACCGACGAGTTCCCAGGCGCGCATTACCAGTTCCTCGCGGATGCCGCTGCTGATCCCCTTCTCCCGGATCGCCTCATCAACCGCCCCGTATTCGAGGCTCCGTCCCGTGCCCCGGCCGGGATGCAGGCTGAGGAGCGCGGCCATCCGGTTCTCGGTGACACGAACCGTCACCGAGGCGTCGCCATGCGGCAGCACGCGAAGCAGAACGGTTCCCTCTCGCCAACCGCGGTGCAGCATCCCCGAGGTCGTCGCGATGACCAGGTGACCCTTGCGTTCGAGATTCTCGTACAGCTCAACTGCAGGCTCGGGAGCGCTCTCGCCGGGCGTCTGCTGGCCGTGCACATCGACGCCCGGCTTGCCGGGCACCGGCGGCGAGATCGTGACGATCCTCTGGTTCTCCTCGACCCGGCCCACGTCTTCGATCTCGTCGGCCGGGAAGCTCGACGCGCTGTCGACGCTCGATGCGCCGTCGGAGCGCAGAGTCCGCTTCAGATGGGCGATGAGATCCACGGCCTCGTCGGCATCCATGAAGCGAACGCTGAAGTCAAGGCTGCGTTGGGGACCGGGCAGCGGCGAGCTGCCTTCGGCCAGGACGTACCCTGTCAGATCGATGTCCGTGCTGCGGTAGAAGCTCGAGATGTCGGCCTTGATCTTCTCGTAATCGAGCCTGACGAGCTTGCTCTGCCTGATCGCGGCGCCGAGCTCCTTGAGGTTGAGCGGTCTGCCGCGGCCGGTTCCCTTGTGGACCGTGAGCACCGCCTTCCGCTTGTCTTCCGAGACGTAGATCTCGAACGACGCATCGCGGCTCGCGCTCAGCGGCAC
>SKQU01000004.1 GCA_007118855.1 Spirochaetaceae bacterium | reverse complement strand
TTCTGGCGCGCGCTCGCCGACTACAGCGGTATGCGGCTCGTGCGCTACGCTCTCTTTGCCGATCTTCGGAATTCGGGACACCGGCAACGCCGGGCATGGCTCGAAGAGGCCCGCGACTGGGGCACGGGAGGCTCGAGTGGTTGAGCTCTTGTTCTGGCGTCACGCGAAGACAGAACGGGGGCACCCGCCTCTGACCGACCGGCAGCGGGCGCTCCTCCCGTTGGGGCGTGAAGACGCCCGCGAGATGGGCAGGGTGCTGGCCCGCGAAGGACTGTGCCCGCAGGTGATCCTGTGTTCCGACGCGGTACGCGCCCGCGAGACCGCGGACGAGGCGATCTCGGCATTCGTGCCTGAACCGGATCGCTACGATCTGCCCGAGCTCTACGATACGGGCGCCGGTGACTACCGTCGGGCCATCGGCATCTACGGAGGGTCGGCACAGCGACTCATGGTCGTCGGGCACAACCCGGACATGGAGTCCTTCGTCTCAGCCGTGGCCGGCAACGAAGTAAATATGAAAGCCGGCATGCTGGCCGTGATCGAAGCCGACGCCGACCATGCAGGACAGATCGGCAGCGGCACCGCGATGAGACTGAGAAGCCTGCTCGTCCCATCGCGGCTGCGATCGACGTGAGTGATCTCACCTGTCGCCAGACCTGCTCTGTCAGAAGCGGCCCCAGGTCAGTCGGGTTCCGAGCACCGGCGTGTACCGCGCACTCGAAATCAGATACGCCGGATCAAGACTGCCTACCGCGTGCATCCCGCCGTAGACACTGACCTGAAACCACGGGAGAAGCCGGAATCCAGCTTCCGCAGTAGCTTCGGCCAGATATCCCAGTTCGACGCGTGAACCGAGGTACCATGGGTCCACGTACCCGACGCCGGTCCACAGGTTGAGGCTCAGCGTCAGCGGGCCGGACCGGAGCTGGCTCCCGGAGATGATCCCTCCAAAGGCCCCGATCAGTTCACCGGTATCCTCGTCGTGGATCACGAGCCCGAACCCGCCGTGGCGGGTTCCTCTGCGGTCCGCGCCGTAGCCGTACCCGCCGAGAACCCGGACGTCGCGGTCCACATTCGAGTACTCCTGCACCGGATAGTAGGCCCCGTGGAAGATGCCGCCGCCTCCACGGGCCGACGCCGCGAATACGACGAGAACCATCAAGCCTGCGAAAAGGATTGTTCGTTTCATTGTTGCTCCTGCAGGTGAAACACCACGATCCCCCGGTGATGTCACTCGAGTTCATCTCGGGTACACTGCAACCGTGAAACGCGAGAGTCTCTATCGCCGAAGCACTCGAACGACGGCCCGTGTTCAGGAGATCGTGCGCGTGATGGCCAAGTACGGACTCACCGAGTGGGTGCGAATGCTGCGCCTCGACCGATCGGTCCCCGGTGTGAAATCGCTTCTGCCGCGTCGCGGATCGCGCACAGTCCCCCGGGGAGCAACCCGGTGGGAGATCATCCGCATGGCGCTCGAAGAGCTCGGGCCGACGTTCATCAAGCTCGGACAGCTTCTGAGCAACCGCACGGACATCCTCCCGATCGAGCTCGTCCAGGAGCTCACCCGGCTGCAGGACGAGGTCCAGCCGATTCCGCGGCGGCTCGTTCTGCGGGCGATCGAAGCCGAGCTCGGAGGCCCGATCGACGCCGTGTTCGCCGAGCTCGATCGTGAGCCTGTCGCGTCGGCTTCCATCGCGCAGGTCCACCGCGCGGTGCTTTCGAGCGGCGAGCTGGTGGGCGTCAAGCTCCAGCGTCCCGGAATCGAATCAAAGATTGAGACCGACCTCGACATCGTAGCCTACTTCGCACGGCTCGCCGAGCGCTACATTCCATCGTCGCGGTACCTCGGCCCGACGTCGATGGTCAAGGAGTTTCGCAAGTACATCCGCCGGGAGCTTGACTTCAGCCGTGAGCGGCAGAACATGGAGCGGTTCGCGGCGCTCTTCGCAGGCCGCCCGCAGATCAAGGTCCTCGCCACCTACCCCAAGTACTCCACCAGACGTCTGCTCATCATGGAGTACGCGGAAGGCATGAAGATCCGCACGGCCCTGAAGGAGCAGGACGCGCTCGAGTCGGCGGGCTATGACGCGAAGACGATCGCCGAGAACGGCGCTGAGCTCATGCTCGAACAGATCCTGATCCACGGGTTCTTCCATGCCGATCCGCATCCGGGCAACATCATGATCCTGCCGGGCAATGTGCTGTGTTTCCTCGACTTCGGACTCATGGGACGTCTGCACGAGGAGGAGCGAGACCATCTCGCAGCGGCAATCACCGGGATGGTGCGCCGCGACGGCGCAAAGGTCACCGATTCTATACTCCGTCTCACTCGCTGCAGCCGGGCGCTGGATTACGAGGAGCTCGTCGACGAAGTGCAGGAGCTCGTCGACGACTATCTCGACCGCTCGTTGAAGGACATGGACATCGCGGTGCTCTTCTCGGACCTGATCGGACTCGTCGTTTCGCACGGTCTGACCGTGCCGACGAGCCTGATGATGGTCGCCAAGGCGCTCCTGACGATTGAGGGGCTCGGGAGAAACCTCGATCCCGACTTCACCCTGCAACCGGTACTCGAAGGGGTGGCGCGCCGACTCGTCGTTGAGCGGCTGCGACCGGCAAGGCTCGCGCAGCAGGTCTCGACCGTCGGACTCGACTACCTCGAGCTGCTGCGGGATCTCCCGTCGAGTCTTTCGGGGATCTCGCGCCAGCTTCGCACCGGCCAACTGACGATAGGATTCCGGCTTCGGGGGCTCGAGCCGCTTCGCAACACGCTCGACAATATCGGCTACCGGCTGATTTTCGGAATCGTACTCGCCGCGCTCATGATCAGCTCGAGCTTGATCATCCATGCGAGACTGCCGCCCCTGTGGAACGATATCCCGCTGATCGGGCTCGCCGGCTTCGCGGTGGCCGGGATACTCGGCCTCGGCTTCCTGTTCAGCATCATCACGCGAGTCTTCAAACGCAGGTAGAGGAGCACGCGGCCCAACCGTCCCGAGTTCGACTCAGTCCGGAAGGTGATGATGCGCTACCAGGCGCTGCGCGAGCAGGCGCGCGAGCAGTATCCCGTAGTGCGGATTGTCGCGGATCGCCTGGACGAACTGGTCCTTGTCAAGCCGCAGGAGCATACCTTCCGAGGCAGCCGTCACGGTAGCCGACCTGCGATTGTTCACCAGAAAGCTCATCTCGCCGACGAACACGTCCGCCGGGGTCAGCGTCGACACGTGCCGTCCACCGGCGGTGACATCGTAGCTGCCGGCGACGATGTAGTAGAGGTGCGTGGAAGCCTCACCTTCGGTGATGACCGTGTCGCCGGCAACGACGCGCACCTCTTCGACCTCGCCGAAGGCACGCGGAATCAGCGGGTCGTCGGCGGGGCTGTGTTCGAGCCGGATCGTCACTTCGTTCCCGGCGTCGTTGTACCGCAGCTCGTCGATGTAGGCGCGAGCCATCAGAATCCCCCGCCCGTGCGCCTCCTCGAGTCCTGCCTCGCCGACCGCGGCGTGGTACCTGCGCCAGTCGAACCCGGGGCCCTGATCGCGGATCGTGACGATCGTGTCGCCCGGCGAGATGCGGTACGAGAGGCGGACGCGCCGCTGAGCGACCTCGGGGTCGCGCAGCCGTTCGTGGATCAGCCCGAGCGAGTCGCCGTGCGCCTCTATATAGGCCGACTTCTCGTCATAGGTGATGCCGCAATTCCCGTGTTCCACGGCGTTGACGAGCAGCTCCATGAGCGCGACGTGGAATCTGTCCCGCCGCTCGTCGGTGATCATATTGGCGTTGAACAGGAAATTCGAGAGCAGTCGCGAATAGGTTATCAACTCGAACGGGTCGTTCTCGAGGACGAAGGAACCGGAGTGATGCGCGTGCAGCAGCTTGTGGATGTCCCGCTGGTAGACGATCTGGTGGTTGTCGCACAGGATTCGCAGCGCACGGGGCAGGTATTCCGGGACGAGATCATAGGGAATCGTGGCGACAAGGTTCAGCCCGCGGGCGGCGGCGGCCGCGTCCGCCTCCTCCGAATCCTGGTAGACGACGATCAGCGCGCCGAAATGGAGCCAGGGGTCCTTCTTCATCTCCTTGAGGATCCGGTATCCATTGATCTTCTTCTCATCCAGACTGATCACCGTGACATGGGGAAACTCGAAGTTGAGGAAACGAACTACCTGCTTCCAGGCGGTGACGCTGGTCAGCCCGTAGAGACCGCTGAACCGCTCGGCGACCTCGGCAGCTCGCTCGTGCAACCGCTCATCGCCGCTGAGTACGGCAAGCTCGTTCATCCCTCCCCCCTGCAAGCCATACTATCTGTACCGGCGCACGGTTGAACGTACGCTCGAGACGTAGCTCCCGCCGAACATGTTCGCGTGATTCAGCACATGGTAGAGGTTGTACAGCGGCACGCGCTGCTGGTATCCGCTGTCCAGCGGCCACTCCTCACGATAGGCCTGGTAGAAACAGCCCGGGAATCCGCCGAAGAGCTCGGTCATCGCCAAGTCCGCCTCCCGGTGCCCGAAGTAGACGGCAGGATCGATCAGTACCACGGCTCCGCCGGCGTCGACGAGGTAGTTCCCGCCCCACAGGTCGCCGTGGAGCAGCGACGGGTAGTCCGGAGCCGGAAGCAGGTCTTCGAGTCGGGCGAGCAGCGCATCGATCTCATGCGCGAGGGAGGCGTCGATGACCTTGTGTTCACGAGCGAGTTCGGCCTGATAGCCGATCCGACGCTCGCGGAAGAACTCGTGCCACGATGACATCCACCCGTTGGGCTGCGGAGTGGAACCGATGTAGTTATCCGCCTCAAAGCCGAACCGATCCACGTGTCTGCCCCGGTGCATCGCCGCGAGCTGCGCACCGAAGTCGCGGGCAAACGTCCGACCCTTCGCTCCCGGCTCGATCCACTCCATGATGATGAATGACTCGTCCGAGCCCGCCCAGACGGCGGCGACCCTGGGGACACGGGGACCTCCGGCGCCGCGGAGCGCTTCGAGCCCGGCGGCCTCCGAGCTGAACATCCGCGGCGGGAGTGAACCGCTGCGCTTCACGAAGTACGAGTCGCCATTCGAAAGCTCGACGCGCCTGCCGTTGGAGATACACCCCCCGGACACCGACGTCCGGGATACGACCGAGACTCCCTCCCCGGCAATGCGCCGAATCGCCTCGTCAACCGTAGCCGCGTCCCGGATCACGACCGGCCCTCCAGCCACTGCGCGAGCGCCTCACACGATCGATCCACCATCTCGTAGACGCGCTCGAACCCGGCCATGCCTCCGTACCACGGGTCCGGCACGTCGGGCGCGCGATCACCATCGCCAAACTCCCCGAGCTTGCGTACCTGAACCGAAGCCCCGTCGGCCAGCGACCGGAGGGCGTTGAGGTGCTGGTCATCCATCCCGACCACCAGGTCAAACCGCTCCATATCAGCCGACGTCACCCGCCGGGCGCGGTGGTCTATCCGCACGCCGCGGCGTGCCGCGGTCCGGCGCATCCTCGGATCGGATCGCTCACCAAGATGATCGGTGACGGTTCCGGCGCTGTCGATCTCGTACCTGCCGTCGGCGCCCCGTTCGGCGAGTTTCGTTCTCAGAACCGCCTCCGCGAGAGGGCTTCGACAGATATTGCCTGTACAGACGAAAAGGATTCGACGAATCGGTCCCATGCTACTCCCCGGTTACCAGAAGAACGACGCCGGATTCCGGCGCGCTCAGGACCGTCACCGCGCCCCTGCGGATGACGTGGAGCTCTGAGCCGACGTTGAGTTCCACATTCCCCGACGCGGTGATCTCCCCGGTCGCGATCGTGAGGGTTCGCACCGCGTCCGCTCTGTGAAGCGCCAGCTCGTCGTAGACCGGAGCGAGACTCAGCACCAGCGGGAACTGCTGATCCGGCGCGTGGACCAGGTAGTGATGGCCCGCGACCGCGCTCGCCTCGACTCGTACGACCGTCGGCTCGGCTTCATCCCGGCCGACTCCCACAATCCGGTAGAGACCGGGACCCTCCTCCGGAAGCACCGTAATCTGCGATACCGGCTCGCCGTCCTGCAGGTACTCAGCGGTGACCGGCACCCCTATGCCGAGCGCCTCCACGAAGACGAGCATGAGGTAGACCACCGCGAATGGAAGAGAGGCAGATCCCGTCATGCCAAGAATGTATCACACCACGACGAAGCCGCGAAGAGCCTGCGGCACGGGCGTGGCCCACAGGCGACCGGTGTCTTCGGATGACATGGGGTTCGGACAGTCGAGCGCGTATGTGGTCGCAACCGCGCCCATCAGCCGCTCGCGCTCGGACTCGCACACGGGGACCCGCAGGAAACGGCTCGCGGGGATCGCGGAGGCGATCTGCGGGTAGATCGCCGCGTCGTGGAACCGGTCCGTACACCCGTTGACGACGACGACCGGAGCATCGACCCGGGGCCCAACGGTGCGGATGTCCCAGTCGCGCAACGCGATCGCGGCGGCCCGCCACTTGCGCAGATCCGCCGCGTCGATGAAGCGGGCCGCCCGGCGTCGTTGCGTCCGCTCCCGCATCCCCGCGAGCACAATCCGCTTCAGCGCAGGACGCAGGACCGCTACGACGTTGGCGCTCGCGAGCGGCGCGACGTACCTCAGTACCCATCGGGGCATCCAGAGCCGGGGCATAGGGTCATACAGGAGCGTGACGGCCGGTCGCAGCACCCGGTCGGCGAGCCCCTGAACCGCGACCGCCGCGCCGTACGAACTGCCGAGGAGAAGGTATCCGCCGCCGGAGAGCCCGAAGTCCCGCGCGGCATCCGCGACATCGCAGGCGATCCGGTCCATCGTGAACCGGGCCCCCGGCGCGAGCGTGCTGCTGCCTTTCTCGCGCGTCTCGACGTAGTAGAGGTCGACCTCCTCGCCGATCGCCCGAATGACCTCGAAGAAACCTTCGATCGTCCCGCCCCAGCCGGGCACGTAGAGTATCGGCAGCCCACGGCGTCGAGCCGCCGAAGGCATCGAATACGCGGTGACCGCGCCGTCGCGCACGGTAATCTCGCGTCGGTCGCCGCGGCCGAGCCGCACCGAGGGAGCGACCCCCGGATAGCGCCCGAGGAGATCCCTTACGCGATGGTCGGGAGGTTCAAGGCGGCTCGGGCCCATCTACTGCGAGACCTCGTCCTCCGTCACGCGGCGCTGACCACCGGACACCAGCGTCGGCTCATGAATCGTCGGCTTCCTGCCTTCGACCTCTTCGATGCGATCGAGCAGTAGCCGGCGCATCCGCTCGCGCACGGCGCCGTGCGAATCGCGGTCGACGAGGTTCTCAAGCTCATACGGGTCGTGGAAGAGGTCGTAGAGACAAAGCTCGGTGTAGCTCTCCGCGTATGCGGCCGACGGCCGGGCTTCAGGTCGCGCCGGATCAAGATGCGAGACACCGTATTTCCACCGGTGGGTGCGGACCGCGCGTCCGGTCTCCGCCTCGCTGATCTGCACGAACACGTGGTCGGGCCAGGAGGTCAATGAGGCGCGCTGCGGGCCGTTTCGGGGCGCGGCGAGAAGCGGCATCGCCGAACGCCCCTGCATCGTGGGCAGCGGCTCCATGCCGGCCGCCTCGAGCAGCGTGGGAGGTATGTCTACGATGCTGAACAGCTCCTCCACACGCCCGCCGCCGGTGAACCCGGGCCCGGTCGCGAAGCACGGCACCCTGACACTCGCGTCGTGGCAGCTGCGCTTGTACTCACCGTTGCGCGTCTTGAAGTGATTCCCGTGGTCCGAGATGAAGAGGATGATCGTGTCTTCGAGGAGGTGAAGGCTCCGAAGCGCATCCTCGAGCCGGCCGAGCGCTTCATCGAGGCGGCGGACCATGCCGTAGTACCCGGGCAGATGGCGCGCGGCGGACCCGCCGAGGGCCCGCAGATCGGGCGGAACCCAGGGGTCGCCGTACGCCTGCTCGTATCCGGTAGGCGCCGGGTAGGAGTCGAGGTGATTCTGGTGGTGCGGCTCGATGTAGGAGAGGAAGAGGAAGAACGGATCGTCACGGTGATCGTCGACATACCGGATCGCCAGATCGGTGAGTCCGTCGACCCGGTATCCGGGTACATGGTGCTTCGTCCCTTGCGCATCGTAGAGATTCAGGTCGTAGGCGTCGGAAGTGAACTCGAGCACGTTCGACCCCATCCAGTAGTCGTAGCCGATCTGCTCGGCAGCGGGGACCGGCTCGTGCTCGCTCAGGTGCCACTTCCCGATGTACCCGGTGGCGTAGCCTGCCTCCTGAAAGGTGGCCGCCAGACGCGGCTGGTCCGGCGCGAGCGCGATGCCGTTGGCCCAGACGCCCGTGGCGGTCGCGAACCGGCCGGTCTGGAGGGTCGCCCGTGCCGGCCCGCAGACCGGCTGACAGGTGAAGGTGTTCGCGAAGTGCGTGCCGCGGGAAGCCATGCGGTCGAAGTTGGGGGTAAGACCCATGGGATTGCCGTGCAGTCCCGTGGTATCGGCGCGCTGCTGATCGGTGAAGAAGACGATGACGTTCGGTCGCCGGTGCGGTCCGGTAGTGGCGTTCATGTATGCTCCCGGGGCAATTCCTACCACGGAGCGCAGGCGTCTGAAAAGGCCGCCGACTTATGAAGCGTCCGGCCCGTCCCGGGCGTATCAGGAGTGTGGATATACCCTCGGACCCGATCGTCGATCTCGCGCGCCGCTCGTTCGGCGTCTCCTACCTCTACCCCTACCAGCGACTGGTCGTAGCGAACACGCTCGACGCGGATGAGGAGAACAGGTTCCAGGTGGTGGTCCTGCCGACCGGCAGCGGCAAGACGCTCTGTTTCACGCTTCCGATGCTCGTCCTCGACGGCTTAACCGTCATCGTCTACCCCCTGCTCGCGCTGATCGACGACCAGATCCGTCGCGTACGGGAATCGGGCATCGCGGCACGCGTCCTGCGCGGCGGGCAGTCGACGGCCGAGCGAGCGCAGATCTACACCGAGATCCGGGAGGGCCGTACCGGTTGCCTGCTCACAAATCCGGAAGTTCTCGCCGGAGAGCGCGTCCGGCGTGAACTCGATCGCGTCGACGTCGCGCACCTCGTCATCGACGAGGCGCACTGTGTGAGCGAATGGGGGACGACCTTCAGACCCGCCTATCTCACGCTCGCCGAGACGATCAGGCTGATCCGGCCTCGGGTCGTCACCGCGTTCACCGCGACTGCTTCGCAGACCGTGCTCGAGTCGATGTGCCGCGAGCTCTTCGGTGACGCACGACCCCACCTCGTGCTCGGCGACCCCGATCGACCCAACATCTCCTACAACGTCGTCCATGCCGACTCGAAGGAGGCGGCCCTGCACGCACTCCTGCGCTGCGGCATGGAACAGCCGGCGATCGTATTCTGCCGCTCACGCAAGAGGTGCGAGGGTGTTGCGCGCGATCTGGCTTCCGTGGTCGGTTTCGAGCACTGTGCCGCATACCACGCCGGCCTCACGACAGAGGAGCGTTCACAGATCGAAGACTGGTTCTTCTCCGCCTCCACGGGCGTACTCGCCGCCACCTGCGCATACGGCATGGGCGTCGACAAGCCCAATATCAGGACGGTCGTTCACTACGAGTTGCCCTCGAGCGCGGAGGCATTCCTCCAGGAATCGGGCCGCGCGGGGCGTGACCGGCTGCAATCGTCGAGCATCGTCCTGTGGAACTCCGCCGATCGCCCGCGCGAGCGCGAGCCGGCCAGAGCCGCGAGGGAGCAGATCATGCACGGATACCTGTGCACCCCCGGATGCCGGCGCACCTATCTGCTCGAGGCGATGGGGGCCGCCCCGCAGATGTGCTTTGGATGCGACCGTTGCGTTGCGCACGATGACGGTGGATCAATCCGAGCCGCCGATCGCCAGATGGTATCCGCGCGTGAAACGGCCATCCGGTACGCTCGAAGGCACAGGCGCCTGCTCACGCCACGCGGGCTCGCGCTCGAGCTGCCGATCGAGTGGTCGGAGCAGGCGCGGATAGAGCTGGTCGGCGGACTTCTACGCGACGGAGCACTGCGAGTCGGTCGGCGGGGACCGTGGGCCGGCCGGGTCGACCGCGGGAAGCAGGCAGGGAAGCGCAGCCCGGCTCGTTGACCGGCCCGTGAAGGTGGATTATGTTCAACACAACCCTGTGACTTGCAAGGATCGGTAGTGTTTACGCTTTCGGCAAAAGGAACATACGGACTGACCGCCCTGCTCGAGCTCGGACTCAACCGGAACAAGGGTTCGGTCCAGATTCGTGACATCGCCGAGCGGCACGGAATTCCGCAGCACTACCTCGAGCAGATTCTCGTCGTCCTGAAGAAGGCGGGGTTCGTAGAGAGCTTCCGCGGCGCCCAGGGAGGGTACGCCCTCGCGAAAGACCCTGATTCCATCTCGGTGCTCGAGGTGCTGTCGCGTCTGGAGGGCCGGCTCGAAGTAGCCGCAGAGTCCCGCCGCGGCGGCGCGCTTGGTTTCTTCTGGGACGAAATAGAGCGTCAGCTGTACCAGACGCTCGATCGGTCACTCGGGGACCTGATGCGCGAGAAGAGCAGTCGTGAGCGGCAGATCGACTACGTGATCTGAAGCGGTCATCTCCGGTCGATCGGAGTGAGACAGTAGACGCTCCGGGCGGCGAGACCGGTGATCGAGAACAGCGCCGCCTGAACCTCGGCGGCCTGACGGCGGTGCGTGCCCCTATACCGCGACAGGTAACGCTCGAGCCAGCCGGCCTGCTCCGGATGCCACCTCGCGATCCGTTCCGCCATCCGCGACTCGAAGTACCATCCGGCGGAGGCCACAGGCTGTTGAAGCAGATAGGCGTGGTACTCGTTGCGCACGAGGTACTCGTCGGCGATGTCGTACCGATACCCTGAGAGCAGCAGATGCCAGTAGTGCTGCTGCGCCTCGTCAAGAGCCTCCCATATACGATCGACGGCGCCGACGAACTCGGGCTCGACATAGTAGACGCCGTGGTAAGCCTCGTGCGACAGGAGCAGATCCCGGAGCGTCGGCATGAGAATCGACTCCTGCGATACGCCGAGAATCCCTCCGACCCCCGGAACGTATCCCGCGGAAGACTCTCTGATGATCCCGTGAGCGAGCACGATCTCGCGCAGGCGCTCCTCCTCGGGATTGAGCACGAACCCGGCGCGGTCCGCGGCGTTGTAGAAGTCGGCAAGCCCGCGACCATTGTAGTTGTGGGCGTTGTAGCCATGCCTGCGCGCGAGCGCCTCGTTGCTGAGAAGGGTCCCCCGGTACCCGGACTTCTCGACGAAGAACGCGAGACGACGGAAGAACCTCGACTGCACCTCGTACGACGCCGAATCGAGAATCAGGATCTCCGGGTAGAGCGTCCAGCTGAAGAGCTCGAAATCGGCCTGACGCCATTGCCCCGGAGGGAAGCGGAGGACGGTACCGAGATCCGCCGGTACTGCCGAGGGAAGCGGTTCATCATATCCGCGCACCGGCCCAATCCATTCCAGACGGAGCCCCGGCTCGTCCGACTCCACGGCCAGACGATCGACGCGGACTCCTTCGATCAGGGGATAGAAGACGACCCGGTGCGAGCCCGGCCGCAGATCGAGCCGGAACTCGCGATCGCCGACGCCGACGGTTGCCGACGGCACCGAAACGCCGGCGATCAGCTCCTCCCGTGTCGCCGGCTGCGGCTCAAACGAGTAGCGGATCTCAACCGGATCGGTACCGCTCCACTCGGCGGCCTCGCGTCGATCGACGATCCAGGAACCGACCGGACCGTCTTCCCAGTTTTCGACGCGAAGCCCGGCAGAGGCGTACCGGATCTGCTCGGCTCCCCTGCGACCGACGCCGGTAGGGGCGGACGCGGCGGCGAGGCCGGTCAGCCGCACGGGCGCGGCGGCGTCGCCGTCGATCTCGAAGGTGAAGCCCCCAACGGCGCTGCCGGCCGGCAGCGCGAGGGCAACCTGAACCGGACGGCCTTGCTCGCCGAAGGCGAGCCGGTCCGCGGGCCGGTAGCTGGCGATCACCTCCTCGCGCGCTCCGTGGACGGTCAGCGTCACGCCGAGCGGGAGACTCCCGAAGGACGCGAGGAGTACCGGTTGGCTGTCCGGCAGCGGAACCGGGGCACGCAACTCGAGACGGATCGCGGCCGCGCCGGGGTCGAGCACGCCCTCTTCATCGGCTCTCGGACCGCGCCCGCGGTGCAGCGCGTAGGCTTCGCCGCCGCCGGGCGAGTCAACGGTGAACGGAAAAAGGTCGAACGCACCTCGACAACCGGCGAGGAGCGTCACCACAACGAGGACAGTGGCAAGCTTCATGACTACAGCGAGAATACACTCGTGACCATGAGCTCAGCAAGCTCCTGCCGCTGAGACATGGATAATCCCTGGTCCTGGCGCACGAAGCTCTCGAGATTCGCGGGAAAGGAGTCGGGTATCTCGTCGAGCCGAAGCGCCTCGCTCTGCAGGGTTCGGGGTGACGGCTCGAAGGCACGGTTCACCGTGAACAGGAGCGCGCACAGCTGCGTGAGGAAGCTGCCGGACGACGCGACGAAGTAGAAGTCGTCCTCCCGCATCGCCGCGGCGGAAAGGTCGGCGAACAGGTGCTCGACGGTCGCCTGCTGCGCCGAGCGAAGCTGAGCCCAGAACCGGTCCGGCAGGTCCTTCAGTGAGCCCCGCATGGACTCAAGCCACCCGCTCCGCGACAGGAGGACCTCAGCGTCCACAACACGGCGGAAGGCGTAGGTTCCCGCGTCGCGAAGGGTACACTCGCCGCGGAGGGCGGCGGCTATGAGCTCGTCAAACCGC
>SKQU01000291.1 GCA_007118855.1 Spirochaetaceae bacterium | reverse complement strand
TGGCCCATCTTCGATCCTGGTCTGCGCGTTCCCAACATCGTACGGATGGCGAGGCTCCAGAGCTGGACGCTCAGGCCGAGCGCCTTCGCCGCTTCCATGGGGCGATCGTAGCATAAGGAGGGCATTGTGGAGGTACGGAATCCCGGGTTCTTTGAGACCCCCAGCTTCTGGGTCACCGAGTACGGCGAGGTGCTTGAGGCGCTTCGCGCCCGGCCGAAAGGGTCCTGCGAGACCGCAGGCACTTCCGCCGGCGGCAGGGAGATCGGGTGCATCGCCTACGGCGAGTTCGAGGAGGTGAAGCGGACAGCGACGTTCTCGTCCGCGATCGGCGCCGGCTATCCACCCGCCTTCTTTGGTGAGACTCGCCGGCGCAAGCCGGTGCTCGCGATCGTTTCGAGTATCCACGGAAGCGAGGTGGAGGGGTGCGCCACGCTGATGAACTTCATCCACGTGATCGAGACCGGCCGCGACCTGCGCGGGCGGCCCTGGAGCAACCTGCAGCGGCTTGCTTCACAGATGCGCATCGTGATGGTGCCGCTCGCTCAGCCGGACGGACGCGTGCGGTGCGGGATCACCAACCTCGTTGGCGGCGACATCGACGATGTGTACTACTACGGACAGGGGGTGACTCGAGCCGGTGAGATCCTGCGGTGGCCCGAGTGCAAGCGACGGCACCCGGTCGCTGCGGAGGAGATGGCCTTCCTCGGCGGCTACTACAATGACGACGGGGTGAACATCCAGCACGAGGACTTCTTCTCACCGACCCTGGCCCCCGAGACCCGCTCGCTGCTTGACCTGGTTCGTCGCGAGGTGCCCGACTGCGTCCTGTCGCTCCATTCGTGTGGCGCCGGGCCGTTCTTCATCGCTCCGGACAACCTCATCGCACAGTCGTACCAGTATCTTCAGCTGCAACTGGCGACGATCGTGGCTGCGCGGCATCGCATGGCCGGCCTGCGGCCGAACGACAGCCCCAGGACCGGTCCTGTTGGAGGGTTCCACTTCCAGACAGCCGTTCATTACGCCTCAGGAGCGCTGCCGCTTCTGTTCGAGTTCCCGCACGGGCTGCGCGGGAAACCGTACACCCTGGACGAGATCCTGGACACAGGGCTCACAATGCTGGAAGAGGTGATCGGATTCGGGACGGCCTGGGGCTACCTCCCTCCCGAGATGCGGTGAGTCGGCACGCGGGAGAGCGTGTCGCGCACGTGAACTGGGTACCGGTATTGCGCGAAGGTATCGTAAGGACGATATGACATCTCCTTCTGTCTCGCCTGCCACATTCGCGTCAACGCCTCGCCGATTGGCGTTTTGCGTCAGTCTGAGTGGTCTGGAGGTCGTGGAGAGCCTCCGCAGCGGAGCAGAAAAGTAGCAGGTTTTGCTTGCATCATCCGGAGAATCGGGGTATGATCATATCGTTATAATGACTTGTGGAGAAGGATGCGACGTGGCGACGAGCACCAACTGTGGTTCACTGACGAAGGACGAGATATTCTCTCAATACGCCGCGCTCAGGAGAACGGTTCCGTACGTTCGCGACAGGGCCGACGATCTGCAACGTTTCTTCAGGCGATCGCATCATCAGGGCATCACCTATGTCGGGTCCGGCTCGAGTTTCTGTCTCTGCCAGTCCGCCGAGCTCCATGCGAAGCTGCGCCTGAAGACACCGGCGAGCGTACTGGCCGCCGGTGATCTCATGATCAACTTTTCGCATTACCGGGACATGATCCGTGACACCCTTCTCATAGCGCCGTCACGGTCCGGCAGCACCACGGAGGTGGTGCACGCCTACCATATGGCACGGAAAGAACTGAACGTTCCCTGCATGAGTATCTGCGCGAGCGAAGACTCCGACCTTGCGGCCGAGTGTGACCTGACTCTTGAGATACCATGGGCATTCGACCGCAGCGTGTGCCAGACCCGAACCGTGACCAACCTGTACGCCGCGAACCTGGTCAAAGTTGCGCTTCTCGGCGGTGATGAGCTCCTTCTGCGGGAGATCGACGACGTTGTCGAGGCGGGAGACGCGTTCATGGAGCAGTACGCGCCCCTGCTGAAGGGTATCGCGGAGAACATGACCTGGACGCGGGCAGTCGTGCTCGGCGATTCGGAGATCCAGGGCATCGCCGCCGAAGGCGCCGTCGCGCTGATGGAGATCCCTCAGGTCCATGCGAACTACTATCACACGCTCGACGTGCGTCACGGACCCATGGTACTGCTCGACCGTAAGACGCTTGTGATCATGGCCGTCTCTCCTCACGGGATCGGTTTTCAGCGGGATCTCGTGCGTGATCTCAGGAAGAAAGGGTGCCTCGTCATAACGGTTGGAATCCGGACGAACGGTGGATGGGCTTCGGATCTCCATGTCGAGACGCGTCCCGTTCAGAACTACGCCGTGGTCGGGATCCCCTTCATCTTCGTGCCGCAGGCGATCGGGTATTACCGGGCTGTCGCCTGCGGCATCAACCCGGACGAGCCGGACGGGCTCGACCCCTGGATCGAGCTCGTGACCGTGCACGACGATGAGGCGGAGCGACCGCATGCGGGCGGGCGCGTGGTTGAGTCGTAGAGGTGGAAGCAGAATGGCAGAAGAACAGGTAGTCCTTGATCCTGGCGTAGGCAGAAGGCCGCCGCGGCTCAAATCTGTCTGGTCCCACCGGTATCTCTACCTGATGGCGATACCCGGATTCGTCTCGGTGATCCTGTTCGTCTACGTTCCCCTCTACGGGTTGCAGCTCGCGTTCAAGCGCTTCCGCCTGATCGACGGCATCTGGGCGAGTCCGTGGATCGGTCTGCACCACTTTCGGATACTGCTGTCGAGCGCTTCGTTCCTGCAGGTCCTGCGGAACACCATAGAGATCAGCATAGGGAGACTGATCTTCACCTTTCCGGCCCCCATTCTCCTCGCGCTGCTTCTGAACGAGCTTCGCAATAGAACGTTCAAGCGGACCGTGCAGTCGATTCTCTACCTGCCGCACTTCCTCTCATGGGTCATCATGGCCGGCATAATCTTCAACGTACTGTCGTTACGTACGGGAGTCGTCAACAATGTCCTGGCGGAGATCGGGTTGCCCCGCATCATGTTCCTTGGCAACCCGAGGGCGTTCCGGCCGCTCATATACGGGAGCGCGATCTGGAAGTCCGCCGGGTGGGGGACCATCATATACCTCGCGGCAATCGCCGGCATTGATCCCCAGCTGTATGAGTCCGCGATTATTGACGGAGCCAATCGTCTGCGGCGGGCGCTGCATATTACCATCCCTTCAATGGCCTACGCCATCGTGATCCTTCTGATCCTCAATATCGGCAACATGCTCGACGCCGGTTTCGACCAGATCTTCAATCTGATAAACCCCGCCACGCAGTCGGTGGGCGACATCATCGACACCTACGTCTACAGGCTGGGTATAGCCGAGGGCAGGTACGACTTCACCACGGCGGTGGGGCTGTTCAAGAACGTCTTCAACTGTCTCCTGTTGTTCGGAGCGAATCGACTCGTGAAAGTCTTCGGGCATGAGGGGTTCATATGACCGGCAGTATCCGTGAAGACCACTCGACCCCGTCGGGAAAGGAGGCTCAATGGGACGCTTAGCACGCGGACGCGGTGAGACCATATTCGATGCCGCCCTGGTTGTGTTCTTCGTGGCGCTTTCGTTCCTCATGATATTCCCGTTCTGGACCGTCCTGATGACCTCCCTCGTCAACATTGGCGAGTTCACCCGTCGGCCCGTGATCTGGTGGCCACGCGACCTGACGCCCCTCTCGTACCAGTACCTGTTCTCCACGCCGCGCTTCGTGAGGTCGATCGGGATATCGGTCTACATCACCGCGCTCGGAACGCTGTGGGGGCTGTTTCTGACCTCGCAGGTCGCCTACGCGCTCTCCAAGAAGACCCTTCCCGGGAGGAACTTCCTGCTGATCGTGCTGACCTTCACGATGTTCTTCTCAGGCGGGCTCATACCGGTATACCTGTGGATCCGGACACTCGGGCTCATGAACACGTACTGGGCACTCATCCTGCCCATAGGCGTGAACGTCTGGAACTTCATCGTCATGAAGGCGTTCTTCAACCAGCTCCCCCAGAGCCTTGAGGAGTCCGCGAAGATGGACGGCGCCAATGACATCGTCGTCTTCTGGCGAATCGTCGTGCCGTTGTCGAAGCCGCTGTTCGCGACCTTCGGGCTGTTCTACTCGGTCGCCCTGTGGAACTCGTGGTTCCCGCCGCTTCTCTACATCACCGACCGGGACAGACAGCCGCTCGCACTCGTGCTGCGGCAGATGGTTGTGAGCCAGATTGGACCGCCGGGGGAGATCGACCAGGCTCGTCGCGCGGCCCGGTTCGGGACGATGGACATGTTTCTCGAGGGACTGAACGCAGCAGCCGTCATCGTGGCGACGATCCCCATCCTCTGCATCTATCCGTGGCTGCAGAAGTACTTCGCGAAAGGCGTGATGCTCGGATCGGTGAAAGGATGATGAGACGGCTGCCAGCGTAGACCGGCAGACCACCAGAAAGGAGGTGTGAGGACAGAGTAAGGAAGAGCGCAGTAACAAGAGTGCGGAACGCAGGCGCGGAACGCCAAGTGCGGAACGCAGGTGCGAAACGCCGAGTGCGGAACGCACAGGACACAGGAAAAACCCAATAGGAGGATTCTATGCAACACAGAGCATTCCGGATTGGCGCATTGTGCGCGATCTGTCTGTTCATCGTAACCGGCTTCGCTGCAGCGGCAGGACGAACGGAAACAACCGTCGCCCCGGATGATGTGGTGACCTTCCGGACGCAGAACTGGGCGTTCCTTCAGGACTTTGATCTGGAGAATGACCGCATAGCCCAGTATGTCCACGAACGCTTCCAGGTCATCTTTAACTCCGTAGTCATTGAGGAAGTGGACCAGCTCAGGCTGATGGCCGCCGCCGGCGACCTGCCCGACATGTTCACGATGTCGACGCTCGGAGGCGCGAACTTCGACCGTTGGAACGACTTCGTGGACCAGGGGATCATCCGGCCCGTGCCGCAGGAGCTGATCGACAAGTACCCGAACATCGCGCGGCTCTACGACGAGGTGCCGGTCGCGCAGGCCCAGAAGGACTTCAAGGGCGATTTCTACGGCATTCCGCGCCCCACCCAGCTCGAGCCGGTCTTCCAGTCGGAGTGGGTGGGTACCTTCTACCGCAAGGACTGGATGCAGAACGTCGGGATCACCGAAGAGCCCACCAGTTTTGAAGGGTTCTACGAGATGGCTCGCCGGTTCACCTTTGACGATCCCAACAACACGGGCCGCGACGACACCTTCGGCGTGACCGCGCCGGGACTCGGCTTCATGCGGTGGGCCTGGTGGAACAACTGGGGTGCTCCCGGCGGCTGGCAGTGGGACGATGCGTCGCAGTCGTGGGTGCTCGGTGAGCTGCAGGACTGGAACATCGCTCCGCTCGAGTGGCTGCAGCGCATGTACCACGAAGGCATCCTGGACCCGGAGTTCGCCATCCTGGACTCTCTCCAGGCGATCCAGCGGCTCGCCGCCGGCCTGGCCGGAACGATGCCGAGAAACGCCGATATCTTCTGGATGGAGCGCACGATCGTGCAGGAGTTCGGCGGTGCGAACCCGGAGATTGGCAACCCGTACGACGCGATGAGCGTGATCCCGGCCATGACGATGGAACCCGGCATGCCGCCGCTCGTGGGTGCGCATAATCCCCACGATTTCGTGCAGTTCAACGCGCAGACGATGTCCGACGCGCACCTGGATCGTTACATGGAGGTCCACAACTGGATGCTCACCGATGAGGCGACCAGGCTCCTGCGACTCGGATTCGAGGGAGAGCACTGGGAGTTCGGGCCCGATGGTCAGATCGTTCAGCTGCCCCAACCGGACGGCACACCGGCCAATATCATGGACATCTACCCGGCAGCCGGACTCTCCGGACAGGTCTCATGGTACTTCAACCTGAACGCTGATCCCAACTGGCCGCATGGCTTCATGCCGGAGACTCTGAGACTGAGCGAGCGGTTGCGGTCGGTCTGGAACCCGAATGCCATAGAGCTCGACCTGCGGGGACAGTTCGTTCGCGTTCCCAAGATGGAGGAGTACGCGAGGGTTGTGGTCGATGAGGCATGGGTCAACATGATCCAGAGCCGCGATCCCATTGAGCCGCAGTTCCGGCGATGGGTCGAACAGGAGTTGCGGGCAGGCGCCCGGGAGCTCATTGACCAGTTCAACGTGGAGGCACGCAGGCTTGGTCTGACCGGATCCCTTTGATTACTCTCTGAAAGTTCGAACGAGGCGCGGCCGGCGGAGGTGTCGGCCGCGCCTTCTCTGATCTCAGGCAGAGGCTTCCCATTCAGCACATGAAGCGAGGTACCGTGAGCTCACATCATCGAACCGACGTCGGCCCCCCGAGGGACGAGGGCGAGCTTGAACTGCTGCTCACCACCCCTTCGCCCCGGCTCATCCAGGACGTCGCCTCAATTGATGGCGACATTCTCGTGCTGGGAGCCGGCGGGAAGATGGGGCCGAGTCTCTGCGGGCTTGCGGCTCAAGCGATGCGCGCGGCCGGCACGCAGTCGCGCGTCGTCGCGGTATCCCGGTTCAGCGACGCTGCCGTTCGCGGGGACCTGGAATCACGCGGTGTCAGGACGGTCGTTGCGGATCTGCTCGACGATGAGCAACTGTCCGGGCTGCCCGATGCCCCCAACATCATCTACATGGCCGGACGGAAGTTCGGCACCCTTGGACAGGAGCACCACACGTGGGCGATGAACGCCTACGTTCCCGCTCGCGTGGGCAGGAGGTACCGGCACGCGAGGATCGTGGTTTTCTCGAGCGGCAACCTCTACCCCTTCGTCGATCCGGGCTCGGGGGGCGTCACGGAGGCCACGGCCCCTGCGCCGGTGGGTGAGTACGCGCAGTCCTGCCTGGCGCGCGAACGCGCGTTCGAGCACGTGTCCTCCGTGCATGGGACCCATGTAGCCATTTTCAGGCTCAATTACGCCGTCGACATGCGCTACGGCGTGCTCTCGGACATTGGCCGCACGCTGATGCGTCGGGAACCGGTGTCTCTGGCCGTCCCCGCCTTCAACGCCGTCTGGCAGGGTGACGCGAACGAGTACGCGATCCGGGCGCTCGGCTACTGCGCCTCACCGCCGACCGTGCTCAACGCCACAGGGCCTGAGACCATCTCCGTGCGGTGGGCAGCGGAGCGGTTGGCTGAGCGTCTGGGCGTAGAGCCCGAGTTCGTCGACGCCGGTCCGCAGACCGCGCTTGTGGCCAATGCTTCGGTGATCCACTCGCTTCTCGGGTATCCTCTGGTCACGCTTCACCAGATGATCGACTGGACGGCTGCCTGGTTGGCGGCCGGTGGTCCCCTCTGGGACAGGCCCACGAAGTTTCACATAAGGAACGGGGGGTACTGATGGCGCTCCCTGCTCTCTCCCGGGAACGCTCCGCACGCCTTCTGGACGGCGTGGTGATCCCGGCGCATCCCCTCGCTCTCGACGCTGAGCGCCGGCTTGATGAGCGACGCCAGCGCGCGCTCACCCGTTACTACCTCGCGGCGGGTGCCGGCGGCGTAGCCGTTGGAGTGCACACGACGCAGTTCTCCATCCGGGACCCCGCGGTCGGTCTGCTTGAGCCGGTGCTGTCGATCGCTCTGGAAGAGCTCCGCGGCGGGAGCGACCGGACGGAACGACAGGACGACAGAATCGCCGTGGCCGGGATCTGCGGTTCCACCGAGCAGGCGGTGCGCGAGGCCTCGCTTGCCGCCTCCCTGGGGTACGACGTCGGTCTGCTCAGCCTTGGAGGCCTGACCGATTGGACCGAGCAGGCACTCCTTGAGCGGGCCCGGGTCGTGAGCGAGTGCATACCCCTCTTCGGGTTCTACCTCCAGCCGGCGGCCGGTGGGCGAGAGGCGGGCTATTCGTTCTGGCGCGAGTTCGCGGAGATCCCGAACGTCGTTGCGATCAAGATTGCGCCCTTCAACCGGTACCGGACGATCGACGTCGTCCGCGCAGTCTGCGACTCCTCACGGCGTGAGGAGATCGCCCTCTATACCGGAAACGACGACTCGATCGTCGTTGATCTGGTCACACCCTTCCGCTTTCAGGCCGGAGATCAGGTCCACGAGGTCCGGTTGGCCGGCGGGCTTCTGGGCCAGTGGGCCTTCTGGACACGAGGCGCAGTGACGCTCCTGGAACGACTGAAACACGAGCGTGATCTCCGTGCGATTCCGGCCGACACCCTGGCGGACTCCGTGCGTTGGACCGACGTAAACGCCGCTGTGTTTGACGCTGCGAACGGGTTCCGCGGGTGTATCCCGGGTATTCACGAGGTTCTGGTTCGTCAGGGGCTTCTGGCAGGGCGATGGTGTCTTGATGAGGCTGAGGATCTTTCGCCCGGTCAGGCGGAGGAGATCGCACGAGTCTGCCGCGAGTACCCGGAGCTCAACGACGACGCATTCGTCGCCGAGCACCTGGACGAGTGGCTGCGATAGAAGGTTATACGATGGCACAGAGGAACTCACGAAAGGAATCCATGACGGTCCGCGAGCGATGGACCGCCGTGCTCGAGCGCTCGCTCCCCGACCGTATTCCCATGACCTACCGCGCCACGGAAGAGGCGCACGAAAAACTGATGCGGCATCTCAGCTGCGGTTCGAACGCCGAGCTTCACGCACGTCTTCATATTGACAACCTCGCCTCGCTGCGCCCGGCGTACACCGGGCCGCCGGTGCCGGACGATCAGGATCTCTTTGGGTGTACCTACCGGACGGTCGAGTACGAGCACGGGGTGTACCGCGAGTGCGTCGGACATCCTCTCGAGAGCGCCGGATCGCTGGCGGAGATCGAGGCGAGCTACACCTGGCCTTCCGTTGACTGGTTCGACTACTCGGGTGTTCCCGCCGCGGCCGAGCGCGCGCGTGACCGCGGCTGCATAGGCGGGGGCTGGGAACCCTTCCTCGAGTACAAGTACATGCGCGGCGAGGAGCAGGCCTTCATGGACCTCGTCGAGAATCCGGATGTCGTCGAGTACTGCATGCAACACCTCTTTGACTTCCACTACGAGCGAACGCGTCGCCTCTTCGAGCACGCGAACGGCGCGATTCTCGTCAGCGGCTCGAGCGAGGATCTTGGTTCGCAGACCGGGCTGCTCTACTCTCCGGATCACATCCGGAGGTTCTTCCTGCCGCACCATCGCAGGATGATAGACCTGATGCATGAGGCCGGGGTGCGGGCCGAGTGGCATTCGGACGGGTCTATTCGCGAGATCCTTCCGGACCTCATCCAGTCGGGTGTTGACGTACTCGACCCCATCCAGTGGCGCTGCAACGACATGGATCGCGCCGGTCTCAAAAGGGACTTCGGCGATGACCTCATCTTCCAGGGAGCGATGGACAACCAGCACACGCTCCCCTTCGGGAGCACGGATGACGTGGCGGCCGAGGTGCTTGAGAACATAGAGGTGCTCGGCGCCGGCGGCGGGTACATACTCGGGCCGTGCCACAACATCCAGTCGGTGGGCCCTCCGGAGAACGTCGTCACAATGTACGAGGTCGCATACGAGAACGGCTGGTACTGAGGATGGTAAGCAGATGAGCACGATGGAAGAGCTGGGAATCACGATCATACCCGAACCGCAGAGGATCATCGCGGCCGAGGGCGCGGTTTCGCTGCGGGAAGTGGCTGTCCAGATACCGGCTGAAGCGGACGCGGACGACCGGTTTGCCGCGGATGATCTCGCGCGCCAGTTGCGTGAGGAACACGGTCTGGATGCCGTTGTTGGCGCTCCCGGTGAAGGGGCAGACGGTCGCACGGTTGTAGAGCTGAGGCGTCGGCCCGGCAAGGACCTGAGGCCGGAGGGCTACCGCCTCGTCGTGGGTGACGGCCGCATCGTCGTGGAAGGCAACGACGCCGCGGGTCTCTACTGGGGGACCCGGACGCTGCTGCAGTGCGTCCGGCCGGAGACCGCCGACGTTCCCTGTCTGGAGATGGACGACTACCCCGTAGTGGCTCGCCGGGCAATCCACTACGACACGAAGCACCATCAGGGTACGTACGAGTACGTGGAGCAGTTTGTCTCCACCCTCTCACGGTACAAGGTGAACATGCTGATCTGGGAGTGGGAGGACAAGCTTGCCTACGAACGCCATCCCGAGATCGGCGCGCCCGGCGCCTTCACCAAGGACCAGATGCGCGCGCTGACCGAATACGCAGCGATGAGACATGTTCAGCTCGTTCCGCTCGTCCAGGGGCTCGGTCATGTGAGCTACATCCTCAAGCACCCGCAGCATGCCCACCTGCGCGAGATCCCTGATTCTGCATGGGAGTTCTGCCCGCTCAACCCGGAGAGCTACGATCTCCTGTTCGACCTCTGGGACGAGGCGATTGAAGCGACCCCGGGAAGCGAGTTCCTCCACATCGGGTCCGACGAGACCTACGAGCTGGGACTGGGAGAGGCGTGCGGATGCGCGGAGAAGGCGAAGGAGATTGGCACCGACGGACTCATGAATCTGTTCATGGAGCGTTGTGCGGCTCATCTGGAGTCCAGAGGGCGCAAGCCGATCGTGTGGTACTGGCCCTCCAGGCAGGACTCGAACAAGGAGCTTCCCAGGAATCTCGTCTACGTCGACCCGCGCGAGGACGTGGGCCTGATGAAGCAGGCGTTGGCCGAGGGGTACGAGTTCTTCTCGTACGCGCCGAATCCCGGGATCGAACCCCTGTTCCTGGGCTACTTCCCCTGGGTTCAGGCGTCCATGTGGCGTGATGACGTGCGCCGGGTCAAGGAGGGCTGTTTCCGCGACACGTCGCAGGTGATTGCGGACGCCGCAGGCGCAGGGGTCGCATACGGGAGCATTACCACGTCGTGGGATGATTCCGGACTCCACAGCCAGATGTGGATGCCGCGGTTTGTGTGCGCCGCCGAGTACTCCTGGTCCGCGCCCGGGCCTGACCTGGACTGCTGGGTGGAACGTTTCTACCGTGAGTACTTCGGGCCACAGGTGCGCGACATGCGGGAGCTGTTCCGGCTGATGCAGGACGGTGCGATGTTCTACTACGACACCTTCGGCCGAAACGTCTGGCACTGGGGCGACGTAGGCATGATCCATCTCCCCGACTTCCCGCGACAGGAGCTGGAGTATCACAAGTACTGGCGCCGTCGCTACGCCCAGCTCCTGCACCGGGCCGCCGCAGAACGCCAGCGGATGGCGCGTGCGCTGGAGATACTCGACCAGAACCTGGAGCTTCCGCTGAAGAACACCTACGATCTCGAGCTCTACCGGACCTGCGCCCGGCTCATGCTCCACAATGCGGAGCTGGTCCTCATGCTCGGCGAGCTTGAGGCGCAGATCACGACCGCGTCAGAGGCGCACTTCTCCAACCGGCATGCGAGCCTTGGCGCGCTCGAGCGCGCGGCGTCCATGATCGAGGCGGACCTCGAGGACAGGGCGAGCGTGTACGAGGAGCTGGTAGAGACCTGGGAACGAACCAGGCTGCCCAAGGGGCTGGAGACCGCGGAGAAGCCCTTCGTCTGGGCACCGGATCGGGCACGCCACCTGGCGAACCGCACGCCGGACATGAAGTATCTGATCATGGACGAGGAGCTCCTGGGGTTGGAAGACTACCGTGACCGTCTGCGCGCGCTCATTGAAGAATACCGGACCGGCGTCTCATAGGCAGGCGCAGGGAGGAGCTGATCGTGGAGCGAATCGACCCGGCAGCGCTCAGGTCTCACGTCGATCACCTGGCGATCACCATAGGCGCTCGCCTGGCCGGTTCCGACGAGGAGGCGGAGGCGGCCCGCTACGTGGCAGGACGTCTCGAGGCGTCTGGCGCCCGCGTGAGCGAGGAGCCGTTCGCGATAGGCGCCCGTCGCGTCCGGTCGCAGTCGCTCTCCATGCGGCGCGACGGCACCTGGTGCGACGTGCCGTGCTCGGTCATAGCCGGCTCGCGGGGGACCGGCGGCAACGAGGTGGAGGCACCGGTGGTGGTTCTCGAGCCGCCGGCCCTGCGCCGCGCGAGCTATGACGACATCACCGGGAAGGCGGTTCTGCTTCTCACGACCCACATTGAGGAGCCCCAGTACTACCGGCGACTGATGGAGGCGAGCCCGTCAGCGCTCATCATGGTGGACATGCGGTATCCCACCGACGACCTGCGCGCGGACGGGCTGTTCCCGGCGTACGTGCATCGGTACGGTGCGGTGCCGACCGTGCTCATCCCGTACGCTCGCGCGTGGGACCTCCTGGCCGGGCCTCCTGAGGACCTGGCCGCGCGGCTGCGCATTGACGGCGGGACCGAGCCCGGCGTCTCCACGAATGTCTGCGGCGAGCTGCCCGGTGACGATGGCGAGCAGGCTCCCCTTCTGTTCGTGACCGCACACCACGACACGCAGGCGGACAGCCCGGGCGCCGACGATAACGCCTCAGGTGTCGCCGCGCTTCTCGAGCTCGCGCGGGTCCTCTCACCCGTTCCCCGGCGCCGGACGATCCGCTTCATCTCGTTCGGCACGGAAGAGCAGTTGTCCGTGGGAAGCGCCGCCTACGTCCGCGCACACCGCGGCGAGCTCCAGGCGCGCGGCGGTTACGTGGCGAACTTCGATGCCTTCGGGTCACGCATGGGATGGTTCGACATCTACCCGTGCCTGCACCCGAAGGCGCATGCATGGCTGAAGCGGTTCCTTGACGCCCGCGGCCAGTACGCCGAGTACGCTGCCGGGGTGTCGCCGTATCAAGACGGCTTTCCGCTCCACG
>SKQU01000062.1 GCA_007118855.1 Spirochaetaceae bacterium | reverse complement strand
TGAGGCCGTGCGGGACACCAGCCAGTGATTGCAGCCAACTCGAAGCGGGCACGTCCTGGTACCGAAAGTGCCATGGGTAGAAACGCTCCAACCTGTAGGCTGTCTGTGGTCTTATGACAACACCGTTGGATTGGTAGACAAGGAAGAGGTCCTCGATTGCGTGCACAGGCGTTGACAGCCTGCCGAGCGACTGAAGCACTTCGACAACGCGAACGATCTGTGCTCCTTCGTACGGTCTGTCAACGAAGGCGAATCGACGGACGGTCGGATCGGTGGTTATCGCAGTGCTGACGCGCCGCAGCGTCAGGAGCTTCGTTGCCCACAGTTCCGCTGCGTGCTCGAGGATAAGAAGATGGGTTGATCGCACGTTTCGTTCGACCACGTGGAACGCCGTTCTGTACGCGACCGAGCCAATCAAAATGGGGATGAACAACAGCACGGCGAAGCTCACCAATACAAGCCTGAGAAACGGTCGGTGATGCGTCGCGATCTGCAATGGTGTCCTCCAGGATATGGGGCAGGTGCGCTACAAATGGTAGTCCGTTCACCCGTAATGTCAATCATGTTGCCCGCGGCTGCTGAGTCGATGCACCGACAATCAAACGTCCCGAGATCGAGGAGCTGCGCGACGAAGACGGCGTGCCGCGACGCCCGCACGGCCGAGGCAGAAGATGATCTCCGTCGAGTGGTGGTGCGCACGGTAGCGCCGGCGCTGATCCATGTCCAGGATGAACCCGAAATGTACTATGAGCAGAGCCGGATCGTCCAGCGACAGTTGAGGCAAACAGCCCTAGGTTGGCTGTATAATCAACTCGCTAGCCGTGAGAGAGAAAGGGGTCACTATGTACAAGTGCGCAATCATCGGTGTGAGCGGCGGGAGGGCCCGCGGTCACGCCGACGCCTTCCGGCACGTCAAGCGCGGCCGACTTGCGGCCGTCTCGTCGCGCAACAAGGACAAACTCGACGCGTTCGCCGATGAGTTCAACGTCGGCCCGCGCTATACCGACTACCGGGAAATGCTGCAGAAGGAACGGCCGGACCTGGTATTCGTCAACACGCCGCCGAACGTGCGTCTCGAGATCCTTGAAGCCGCGAAGGGCGCGGGGACTCCGGCACTCGTCGTGGAGAAGCCGATCGCGATCGAAGGTGAGGACTTCCGCGCGATCCGGGAGTTCGCGGCGACGTCCGGGAAGACAGATGACGGGCCGAAGGTGGCGATCAACCACCAGCTCCACTTTCATCCTCGCAGGCAGCGCCTGCAGTCGCTCGTCGCTGAAGGCCGGATCGGGGAGGTTCGGTTTGTTGAGGCAAGCTGCGGGATGAACCTCGCGTACCAGGGGACCCACTCGCTGCAGGCGATCGGCGCCTTCCTCCCGGGACGAAGGCCCCTCTCGGTGTTCGGTCAGGTGTCCGGCGCATCGGGTCTGCGAGACACCCCGGGCAAGCACTTCGCTCCGGACGAGAGTCTCGCGACGGTCAAGTTTGAAGGCGGCGTTGACGCCGTGCTCCGCTGCGGCGCGAACGCACCCAGGGTTGACGACGGTCCGATCTACATGCACAAGAGGATCGCCGTGTACGGGACCACCGGGTGGGTGCTCTGGACCATGTCGTCGTGGGAGACCTCCATCGATGGAACCCGCGACGGAGGCTCACATGAGTACTTCGGTGAAGATGTACACGGACAGGCCGCGCTCACCGAGGCGATGTTCGACTGGATGGAGAATGGGAAGACGGTACATCCGCTCCATCTGGGCGCGGCGCTCAGCGATTTCAACATCATTCTCGGACTGTATCAGAGTGCGCTCCACCGCACAGTTGTGGAGCTGCCGGTTGAGCCGGAAGATAGCCTGGTCGGACGACTGCGAAAGGCGCTCGGCTGATGCCGGCGAAGGAGAGTTCTATGAACGGAGCAATGAAAGTCGCGGCCATAGAAGGTGAACGGCATGCCGCCGTTGTTGATGTGCCGGCTCCGCACGCTGCGGATGAGTTTGCCGTCGTCAAGGTTCTTGCGGCGCCCATGTGTACCGAGTACAAGATGTACAGGAACGGATCAGCTTCACAAGTCATAGGCCACGAGGCAGCGGGCGAGGTCGTCGAAATCGCACGGCCGGGCAGAGTGAAGGTGGGCGACCGTGTCGTGGTCATGCCGCTCTACCCGTGCGGCACATGCCGCTACTGCGTGGGTGGAGAGTTCATCCACTGCGAGCACAGCGTCGACCCCCTCGCCGCTACCGGTAACAGCACCGGTGTTGCCACGTACGCCCAGTACCTCATCAAGCAGGACTGGCTCCTGTTGCCGGTCCCTGACGATATCGCGATCGACCATGCCGCGATGGCCTGTTGTGGGCTCGGCCCCACGTTCGGTGCGCTCGAACGCATGGGTGTCGACGCATTTGACACCGTCCTGATAACCGGACTCGGACCCGTCGGCCTCGGAGGCGTGATCAACGCACGCTACCGTGGCAGCAGAGTGCTTGCGGTGGAATCGAACCCGTACAGAGCGAGCCTCGCTGGCGAACTCGGCGCGGAGGAGGTCTTTGACCCGGGCGACCCTGACACGCCTGCGCGCATCCGCGATCGCACCGGCGGCGTCGGGGTCGACGCCTGTGTCGACTGCACCGGTGTTCCCGCCGCCCAGCGACTGCTCATCGATTCGGCGCGACGCCGTGGATCGGTCGCCTTCGTCGGCGAAGGAGCTGCGCTCGAGATCTCGATAAGTACGGACATGATCCGGAAGGGACTCACGCTTGAAGGGTCGTGGCACTACAACCTCGCGGACTACCCGAAGATCCTCCAGATCATACGCAGCTTCGGCGAGAAGCTCTCGAGGATGATCACGCACGAGTTCCCCCTTGCGAAGGTAGCCGACGCGTGGGAGCTCCAGCTCACCGGTGAGTGCGGAAAGGTGGTGCTCCACCCGTGGAGCTGAGCACGCAGGGAGTCGGTTCGACTCCGGAGCGCCACTCGGTGCGTGAAAACGGTATAGAGCTCCACTGGTCTATTCGCGACGACGGGCGGGTCTCGCTCGACTGGTTCGGCGCCGAGGGGTTGGGCCACGAACAGGAACGAGTGACTGAGACATCGCCTGTCTCGCCACTGGTTGAACTCCAGGTCACCGGCGAGCCATCCGATGAGGCGCACTCGAGCAAGGCCGTCGGCACACACCCGGGAGCAGATCTCAGGTATTGCCGGCATGAGGACGAGCGGGGAACGGTCGGCCGAAAGGTCACTATCGTCCAGAGCGCCTGCGGCCTCGAGGTCACAAGCCATCTGCAGCTCTACGACGGGATACCGACGTTGCGTTCCTGGACGACCCTCGTCAACACCGGCAGCGAAGCACAGGGCATCGAGTACGTTTCGTCCTTCGCGATCTCCACGCTGACGGACGACAACTCCGAGTGGCATCAGAACGGATTCCTTCACATTCCCCACAGCAGCTGGTCCGGAGAGGGAAACTGGAGGCGCTACCGACTACCCGAGCTTGGACTCACCAGATACAACCGAATCGCTCCCTGGTCGACAAAGCGCCTGCGTGTCGGCAGCACCGGT
>SKQU01000148.1 GCA_007118855.1 Spirochaetaceae bacterium | reverse complement strand
CTGCGGCGCCGTGCCTGCGTCGTCGGCAGCGCGCAGTAGAATGGAACCCGTACCGGAACTGCACTCAGGCTCCGATACAGGCTCTACTCTCAGGACAGATTGGAGGTGGCGGGAGTCGAACCCGCGTCCTGCGAACCCGGACACCGGACACTACAGGCTTAGTCCCATCTTGTGATTCCGCCGGGACAAGGAAAGGGACGTCCCGAACCGGCGTAGTCCGGCCGTTGTGTCACCCGCAGGCGGCCGGACGACCTGCGGATCAAGCCCTGGTTTTGTGTCAAGCAACCCGGTTCTCAGGACTGCGCCCCGGGCGCCCGTCGCCGCTTGCGCGACGATTGTTTGCTTCGCTACTTACGCAGCGAGAGCAAAATCTGCGTTATTGTCGGCAGATAATTTGATGCCAGTTTTGTGAGGTAGCGCTCAACCTGCATCCAGGTATCACCACTGATTCACAGTCGAATCCGGTACACCCCCTTCAGACTCTGAGGATACCCCCGAACCCTCTCGCAGTCAATCGCTACGCTGACCGCTGGTGGCAAGCAGCGCGTCATGGATAAGGCCGTTCGTGGCGATCGCGCTCGTGCCGAGCACGCCTGACCCTGCGAGCGTCGTATACCTGCCGCCCGCCTCCTCCACGATCACCGGAAGCGGCGCGATGTCCCAGGGGCTGATCACGGGGTCGATCATGGCGTCCACGCGGCCGGTGGCTACGAGCAGGTAGCCGTAGGCGTCGCCCCACGTACGCGAGAGGCCGGCATCGGCGTCGACGCGGCGGGCGAGGTCCGGTTCGCGGCGGCGCAGACCCGAGAAGTCGCTCGTGGTGATCCGGGCGCCCTCGAGGGCGGCGCAACCGGAGACCCGTGCGGCGCGGGCCTGTCCGGCCGTCTGCCAGTGCGCGCCGCAGCCGCGCGCGGCGCTGACCGTCTCGTCGAGCGGTGGAATGTAGATGACGCCGGTGAGCACGCGTGAGGTGGGGATCTCTTCCCCGCGGAAGCTGCCCTCGACGAGCGCGATCAGTACCGCGTAGAGCGGCACACCCGCGATGAACGACTTCGTCCCGTCGATCGGGTCGACCACCCAGGTGCGCCGGCCGGCGCCGGGCTCGAGGCCGAACTCCTCCCCAAGGATGCCGTCTTCGGGGAAGCGTTCGGCTATTGCGTCGCGGATGAGCGTCTCGGCTTCGCGGTCGGCCCTCGTGACCGGGCTGTCGTCGGCCTTGGTTTCGACGTCGAGCTCTCCCCGGAAGTATCGCAGCGTGAGCCGGCCTGCCTCGCGAGCGGTCGCGACGGCGAAACACCGCAGATCGTCGAGTTCATCGAGCGTCATCAGAACCGGTCCCGCATCTCGCGCTCGGCTTCGCGACGCTGGTCACGCTGCTTGATCGACTGGCGCTTGTCGTACTCGCGTTTGCCTTTCCCGAGCCCCAGCTCGACCTTGACGAGCCCGCCCTTGAAATAGACCTGAAGCGGGATGAGGGTGAACCCGCGTTCGTCGACCCGCCGACGCAGACGCCGGATCTCGTCCTTGTGCATCAGGAGTCGGCGATCGCGATCCGGTTCGTGGTTGAAGATGCTCGCCTGATCGTAGGGCGAGATCCGCAGGCCCACGAGCCAGACCTGGCCGTCACGGATGCGTGCGTATGAGTCGGCGAAAGCGACGTGACCTCCGCGGATCGATTTGACCTCGCTTCCCACGAGCTCGATGCCGCACTCGAACTTCTCGTCGATGCTGTAGTCGTGAAAGGCGCGCCGGTTGCGCGAGACGACCTTGACTCCCTCTGGCATAGGCCGAACGTATCACATTCCGGGGGCCGGGGCGAGGACCAACCTTATGCCGACGAACGAGGAGCACCAAGAGGGATCGAGCGATCCTCGATCAGAAGGACTGAAGCCGACCCAGTCGGTTCCCCAGCCGCCGCCGCGAACGACCCGATGCGCTCCCGCGCGAGGCGCCTCGCCTCCGTGGACCGGCGTATACGGCGCAAACCAGTCTGCGGTCCACTCCCAGACGTTCCCGAGCATCCCGGTGATGCCCCCTCGTGCGGTCCCAGCCTCTGAGACCGGAACCGGACCGTCGGTCCGTGCTTCGAAGAAGACCCCGCCGTCGGCGCCGGAGACCCGCATCGCGTACTCCCACTCGGCCTCGGTTGGAAGCCGCGCTCGCAGCCCCGGGGGCAGGAGCGTGGAGTACCATTCGGCGAATGCCTCGGCGGCGTAGGCCGACACACCGGTCACGGGTCGATCCGGGTCTTCGCGCATCGCGTCAAGATCGCGTAGATAGTCGCGGTCGGCGAGGCCTGCGGCGATGAGCTCGTCCGTGTTCTCCGCGCGCCAGTCCGGGTTCGCGTCGAGGAATGCCTGGTAGGCGGAGAAGGGAAGCTCGGTGGTCGCGATGGAGACGGGGGTGAGATCGACCTCGTAGAGGAGGTCGCCGCCGCGTCTCGCTCGACGGGTGTCGCCGAGCACGACCCGGCCGCCGCGCAAGTCTACGAAGGAGAGGCCGAGCGCGTACGCGCGAGGTGAAGCGACCGGTTCCTCCGCGCCGTCGAGCCGTCGCCGGGAAAGCTCATCGGCCTTCGCGGTGGCCGAACGGAACCAGGGAGTCTGGCGGACCAGGGGCCCGCCGTTCGGCCCTGCCGACGAGGCGATCTGCAGCGGAAGAAGCTCGTGCTCGGCCGCGGTTCTCGCGAGGAGCTGGACCGCGTGCGCGATGCCGGAGGGAACTGCAATCGGGCCCTTCGCGCCGGTCATGAGCGACGCGGCGGCCAGATCGCTCAGAAGCGCCTGGGAGGCGACCTGCGGCAAGGCGCCGGCGACGAAGTCCTCCCAGGCACCGCCGGTGCTGGCCGTGGCGGCAGCCTTGATATCGGCCGCCGCGCCGCGAGCGACAGGAGGCAGCTGGTACTGGCCGCTTGCCTCGCCGGCGAGCGACCACTCGGCGAAGACGGAGAGCGCGCCGTCCGCAAGCGTTCGCGCGTCGGCACTCTCGAGCCTGACCCGCAGCGTCGTGCGGCGTGGAAAGATCCAGGAGCCGAACAGACGGCCGCCTGTGTCGATCGTGTCACGGTACGTCGTGAATCCGGGTCGCCGGACCTCTATGGAGCGCGATCCCGAAGGAATGAACACAGTCTCAGGGGTGGTTGCCAGGCGTACCCCGTCGACGAGAAGCGAGGCGTCCGGCGGCGTGGTGACGACCGTGACCAGGGACCCGTGACGCCTGATGCCGGGGAAGACCAGGACGAAGAAGAGCAGCGCGAGGAGCGCGATCCCGTAGAGTACGGGAACGTAGGTCCTTGGCTTGACACCAAGAACCGGCCTGAGCTTGACTTCAACATCTTCCGGGGCTTGCTGCTCGTCGTCCTTCATTGCGCGGATTATAGGGAGGGGATCGTGCAGTTGTCAAACGAGGCGCCCCATGCTACCTTGCGACTCGATATGGACGATACCTGGTCCCGTCTGACCGCGTTCACCGAACGCGTCCTGACGTGGCGCAAGCGCCGCAGACTTCGCAAGAAGATCAAGCAGCAGCAGAAGCACGTCGTGGTCGACTG
>SKQU01000238.1 GCA_007118855.1 Spirochaetaceae bacterium | reverse complement strand
GTCGGCCGCCGCAGCGGAGTCGGCCGCCGCAGCGGAGTCGGCCGCCGCAGCGGAGTCGGACTCGGCGGCAGGCTGTTCCCGCGCCTGCTCCGCGACTTGTGCCGGTTCGCCTGGGCCATCCTTGGCAGGGGCGCCTCCAACAGGCGTGACGTCGACCCGCAGCTCGGCCTCTTCGTCTCCGTAAAGGCGAACACGCACATACGTCGTCCCGATGTTCTTGATCGTCTTGTCGGGGATGTCGATCCGTCGTCGTTCGACATCGATACCCTGCGCCGCCAGGGCATCGGAGATCCCGGCACTCGTCACCGACCCGAACAGGCGTCCGCGCTCACCGGCCGGCATGGTAATCACGAGAGGCTCGCTCTCCAGCCGCGTCTTGATGTCGGTCGCCGACTTGCGCTTCTCTTCGCGGCGCTGCTCGATGTGATCGCGCCGCGACTCCAACAGGGCCAGAGCTTCGCGCGTATACGGCATGACGAGCTTCTTCGGGATGAGGTAGTTCCGGGCATAGCCGCGGGCCACGTCCTTGATCTCACCCTCTTCGCCGAGATTCGTGATGTCCTGGTTCAATATGACTTTCATGATACCTCTTCGCTCCCTCTCAAGCGATGATAGTTAACCCATATCTCGGAAACTCCGAGCGCAGGCAGACCGACTCCGACAAGGAACCTGAGTCCCGGTATCAGGAGCCCGATCACCATGCCGACTGCGACACCGACCCGCGTGATCTTCTGTGCCTTCCGGCGGTCCAGATAGAACCACACGATCGCGATTCCCTGGACTCCGTAAAGTGCGAGCGTCACAAAGGCCGCGTTCCAGAAGAGGTACGAGACCCAACCGATCTCCGTGACCATGGACAGCAGCACCCCGCCCCAGGCACCGATCAAGGCCCAGACCAGGTAGCCCGGAAGCCTGAACTCCGTCAGTTCATAGCCGGCGTGCCGCGCCATGACGGGGTTGCCCGCGGGAAGCGTGAACCGACTCCTGAACGCGATCTGCACTCCCAGCCACCAGTTTCCCGTCACCATGACGAAGAACCCGAACATCAGGCCGCTCAGAACCGCCGATACCACGAATCTGATGAGCGTCCCGATCTCCTGGCTGCTCGCGCCTGCCGCTTCGAACAGCGGTCGCATCAACTCGACCTGCATCGCGATCGCCGCCTCGGCCGCGTCGCCTGTCGCGAGCAGCGCGATTGCAGGCCCGTAGATGATCGCTCCCGCGGCGACGGCGGCGAGCATCCGCTCCCCCACCGTCATCGTCCGCCTGCCGGACTCACTCGTACCGCGTGCCACGCTCATACGGTCGCTGTTCATCGCGAACAGCCCGGCGAGCAGGCCGGCGGCGAACACGACGTCGAGCAGCAGAAGCGCCGCAGGCACCGCCTCAGCCCCGAGCGTCCGCCGCAGGCGCAGGTAATCAACCCACTTGAACACGCCGATGCCGAGGAGCACTCCTGCCGAGACGAGCAATCCCGCCTCTTCTCCCCGTCTGATCCAGACGAGCTGAACCGGAACGAGGAACACCAGTCCGAGCAGGCCGAAGCGGAACAGAAGGACCGCGGCGACCGTCAGTCCGGCGATCTCCAGCCAATACGCTCGCTGGTCATCGACCTGCATATCACCCCATGGGAAGCAGCGCAAGAGCGCGCGCTCGCTTGATCTCCCGGATGAGTCGTCGCTGATTCTTCGCAGAAGTCCCAGTAATCCGACGCGGCAGGATCTTGCCCTTCTCGGTCACGAACCGTCGCAGCACGTCGGGCCGCTTGTAGTCGATCGTGAGGTTCTGCGTCTTGATCTTGTCGACCTTGCGGCGGAAGTACACCTTCCCGCGCGGACCGCCTCGCCCGCCCCGGTCTCCTCGATCGCCCCGGTCTCCTCGATCATCACGATCGCCCCGGTCATCGGAGCGACCGAACCTCCGGTCGCCTCCCCCCGGCCCGTATTCTCTGCTCTGTCTCTCGTCAGACATATCTGCCTCCTGGCCTAGAACGGCACATCATCTTCGAAGTCGCTTCCGGACCCCGTGTTCTCGGCGTCGTCCGCCTGGTGGCTCGGTCCTGCATCGTAGCGACTCTCGGACCGCGGCTCACCACCGGACCCTCCACCGCCGAGCAGATTCACGTCGTTCACGAATACCTCGACGCGACTGCGCTTCTGCCCGTCCTGTTCCCAGCGGCCCTGTCGAAGCTCGCCCTGGATGCCCACCTGCTTGCCCTTCACGAGGTACTTGTGCAGAGCCTCAGCCCGACGTCCCATGAGAACAGCGTCGAAGAAGTTGGTCTCTTCCGTCCAGCTGTCGCCCTGTTTGCGAGAGTAGTTGTTCGCAATGGCGAACTTGCAGATGGCCGTACCCGAGTTCGAATAGCGCAGCTCTGCGTCTCGCGTCAGGCGGCCGATCAGAACTACACTGTTGATATCGGTTGCCATTCAGCTCTCCTGGCGTACCATCATGAACCGCAAGAGCTCGTCGAAGAGCTTGACCGATTGCTCGACCTGTTGGGCCTGCTCGGGTTCCATCTCGACGACGAAGTAGAAGTAGTGTGCCTGGTTCACGTTCTGGATAGGGTAGGCCAGCGTTCTCTGACCCATGTCCTCTTCCTTGACTATATTCGCTCCGAGCTTCTTCAGCTCTTCGCGAACGGCGTCCTTGCCGCGTTGAAAGACCTCTTCCTCAACGCGCAGAACGCACATCGCCTCGTAGGTGCGCATATCTCCTCCTCATGGACTCGTGACCGTCGGTCGTAGCGGCCACGGAAACTGCTCGCCGACGGTAAAGAGGTTCGGCTGAATATAGGAGCAGGCCCTTCACATGTCAAGGGTCGCCCGATTCACGCCGAGAATCAAGATTGGTGGCGCACAAGGTCAACTACGACGACAACCTGTTCTTTCTCATGACGCTCACCCGGACGCTCCGCGCGGGGGTCCAGCTGGACATCGATCCTGACTACTACCTGGACAAGACCGTCGAGGATCTCTTCTTCATTGATCGCACCCTCGAGCGGATCTACGAGTCGTTGCGACTGAACGCGTACCTGATCAACCGCCGGGAACACCTGCGCGAGCTGATGCGAGCGAAACGAGCCTTTGCGGACGTGCTCGACGAGATCCTCGACGGGACCCCGACCTTCAGCGGGCATCTCGCGCCGTTTCGTACCGGGCTCTCGGAGGCCCGGGACCGGCACGTACGCGACATTTCCGATATCCAGAGGTCCATGAGCGTCGAGTCGACCGAAGAGGACGACCAGACGATCGTGAGCCAGGACGAATACCGGTTCCTTCTCCAGAACGACGACGAGCAGGAGTGACCGTTGCGGTGGCCCATCGGGCCTCCCGAACCTCCGGCTGGTGGACAGCCCTCCCTCGATCAGACCACAATGGAATGGGGGTGTCGCATGGAGAGCATTCGACGGACCAAAATTGTGTGCACGCTCGGTCCGGCGGTGGATTCGACCGCGGCGGTTCGGGATCTGCTGCACGCCGGCATGAACGTCGCACGGTTCAACTTCTCGCACGGAAACCACGAGGAGCACAGGCGGCGGATCATCCGGCTGCGTGAAGTCAGCCGCGCCGAGAAGATCCC
>SKQU01000188.1 GCA_007118855.1 Spirochaetaceae bacterium | reverse complement strand
TCGATCGCGGAGATCGCCGCGGTGATCGTGCGCCCGCCCTCGAAGTACTGGCTCCGGTACATCTCCTGCCACAGGGCGCCGCGGCGCAGGGGATTCTTCCCCACGAGGAACTCGCGGAAGTGCCGCACCATGCCCTGGACGGCGAGCTCCCGTCCGGACAATCCGGCTTCGCCCCACCCGACGATCCCGTCGTCGGTCTCCACCTTGACCAGGCACTGGTTGCGCTGCCCAACCCAGACCGGATACGCGGTTACTTCGGTGATTCTCATTGAGCCCTCTATGTTCTGCCCCAACGGATCCGGAAGGTCCGCGTCAGGCCGGCGCCCGGAGGCACCCGGCACGTCGTGGGACGACCCTGGTAGCTCGCGGCACGAGACTCCGGGGGCTTGCCCTCGGGGAACGGTTTGGTCGAGAACTCCATCCCTCGCGCACGCGTGACCCCGTTCCACGGCCTGCCGGTGCGCGACCGATGCTGGGTCCACAGGCAGAGCCACGGAAACTCGTCGGCATCCCAGCTGTACTCGAGAACCCGCCCCAGATCAGGCCGTTCGGCGCGGAATCCCCCGGAGGTCAGCCTCGTGGTTACGATGTCGCCCACCGGCGCGGAGTCGGGCTCCGGCATCGCGAGCGCCACGGCGGGATCCACCGCGCCTTCGGGCTCCGCGTCGGCAAAACGCCAGGTCTCACGTGGTTCGCCGCCCCAGATCCACGCGCCGTCGATCTCCGCGCTGAACTGCACGCCGTCGAGAAAAGGATCCCCTATCGTGACGTGCTCGGCCCACTCGATCTCGCGGGGGGAAGTCCCATCGTGCGTGACGGTCGTGGTGAGAACAACGTCCCCATGGTGAAACTCGAAGGCGCGCGACACGCGAAGCCGTGCCTCGGGCAGGTCGGCAGCGAGTACGACACGATGAGACGTCGATTCGGCGCTCTGGTTCCACGCCACGACGCCGGCCTCCCCGTGCACAGGCTTTGACTCGTCCGGCCACGGCGGCCCGAACCGGTCGATGCAGAGATTGTGCCCGACGATCGCCGCAAGGAGCGACGCCTCTGGGCCGCCGCCGTAGATGTCCTGCCGTGAGGCAGCACTCTCCGGCGCGGCGGCCGGCCAGGGGGGCTGCCACAGCGGATCCAGGTCATCGCCGGCGGCGGTAAGCGAGGCAAGGTGCCCACCGATCCGCATCACGGTGAGCCGCAGCTCGGGCCCGGCAAGAGCCCAGGCATCCATGCCACGCCACGCAGTGCTCGAGATCTCAATGCGGTCCATTACTGACCTCCCGCCTCCCATTGAACAGGGTCGCGGAGAAGCGGTCAAGCACCCGCCGTCGCGCGGACACAACTGCGATTGTGGGCGCTCACGAGGGCCTTCGTGCCGGCGAGATCTATGTTGGTGTCCACGCCGGCGCCCCAATAGCGCGACCCGTCCGACAGCTCGATCTGGATATAGGCCACCGCCTCGGTCTCGGCGCCGGATCCGATCGCATGCTCATGGAAATCGGTCAGCCTGATGTCGGCGACACCGGAGTCGGCCAGCGCGTGGACGAAGGCGCTGATCGGGCCGTTGCCCTCTCCCCTGATCTCGAGCGATCGGCCTTCGGACACGACCGTCGCGCGGCACAGCAACGTGCGCGGGTCATGGTTCAGGTACTCGAACTCAATCTCGGGTACCTCGAGAGGGCTGCGGGTCTGAAGGTACTCGCGGTTGAACGCCTCGTAGATCTCGGTCGTCGTGAGCTCGCGCCCGAGCTCGTCGGCGATACGATTGACCATTCGGCCGATCTCCACGTGCATCGCCTTGGGCATCTCGAACCCGAACTCGCGCGACATGACGTACGCCACCCCGCCCTTGCCGCTCTGGCTGTTGATCCGCACGATCGACTCGTAGGTCCGCCCAATGTCGCGCGGATCGATGTGGAGGTAGGGAACCTTCCACGGCGCGTCTGCGGCATCGTCTCCGCCTCGTCGGTCCATACCTTTCTTGATCGCATCCTGGTGCGAACCGGAAAAGGCGGTGAACACGAGCTCGCCGGCATAGGGGTGACGTGGCGGAACGCTCATCCGCGTCGTTCGCTCGAACACCTGCCGCACGCGCGGCAGATCGCTGAAGTCGAGCCCCGGATCAACGCCGTCGGCGAGCCTGTTGAGGGCAACCGTGACGATGTCGAGGTTCCCGGTCCGCTCACCGTTGCCGAAGAGCGTTCCCTCGACCCGGTCCGCGCCGGCCATGAGACCCAGCTCGCAGGCGGCAACGCCGGTACCGCGGTCATTGTGCGTGTGCAGGCTGATGATCGCAAGCTCACGGCGCTTCATGTTGCGGCAGAACCACTCGATCTGATCCGCGTGTCTGTTCGCCGGGATGAACTCGACGGTGTCGGGCAGATTGAGGATGATCTTGTTGTCGTGGGTCGGTTCCCACACGTCCATGACCGCCTCACAGACCTCGAGCGCGTACTCGGTCTCCGTGTCCGAGAAGCTCTCCGGCGAGTACTCGAGCCGCACCTCCGTCCCGGTAAGCGTGGGAACGAGCTCCTTGATCAGCTTCGCTCCGTTGACCGCGATATCCCGGATCTCTTCACGACCCATTCCAAAGGTGATCTCGCGCTGGAGCACCGACGTGGAATTGTAGAAGTGCATGATCACCTTCTTCGCGCCGCGCACGCTCTCAAAGGTCCTGCGGATAAGGTGGTCGCGCGACTGGGTCAGCACCTGGACGTACACGTCGTCGGGGATGCGATCCTCATCGATCAGCTTGCGCACGAAGTCGAAGTCGATCTGCGACGCGGACGGGAACCCCACCTCGATCTCCTTGAACCCTATCTCGACGAGCAGATCGAACATCTCGCACTTCTCCGCCACGCTCATAGGAATCGCGAGCGCCTGGTTCCCGTCGCGGAGATCGACGCTGCACCAGATGGGCGCCTTGTCTATGGACCTGGCAGGCCATGCGCGGTCCGGCAGGTCTACGGTCTTGAATGGTGTGTACTTGGCCATCTTTCTCTTTCCTCCTCCTGTCTGCCCGCGCCGGTCCGGCAACGGGCCTTCGTCGGTCGACGACCGACGGCTGCGGCATAAAAAAGGCCCGCTGCCGAAGGATTCGGCAGCGGGCCTTTTTGCCCTGCTCGCGGGACCGCCGTCCCGCCGGACGTCAGTTCCGCATCGCCGATCCTTCGCACACAGCGAGCCTCAGTAGAGCGAGAAGGAGGCCTCGAAGATTGCACACAGCGCCGGCAGAGCCTGTCATCGACACTGAATGTATCAAGCGTCCTCCGTTGTGGCAACCATAAGCCTTACAAAAGTGTAAGGATTATGACACCTCGGAGTAACGGATGAGCAGTATCATTGGGTGAGACGCAAAGCGGGAGCGAATCCATGAGAGACAGAGCCGGAATCATGACCGTCCTGAGCATACTGGTGCTTGTAGCGACCCTCTCCATTGGAGGGGGCTTTCTCGGCGCAAGACTCGGCGGAGCGTCCGCGGGAAATTCCGCCGAGCCGTCGCCCGGGCTCCGGTACGCGCCAACGAGCGCCCCGGCGGCGGAGAGTCTGCCGCCGGCGGAGACCGACGACTTCGACATCACCCGCATCG
>SKQU01000083.1 GCA_007118855.1 Spirochaetaceae bacterium | reverse complement strand
CGCGCCGGCATCCTTCATGGAGAGCATGGAGCGCGCCTTCTCAAGGAGCGACATCATGTCCATGGGCTTGGCCGTCTCCATCTCGAATGCGCCGAGCTGCCGGATCGTCGTAACGAACTCGTCGGTCGCCGCGACGTCCTGCGGAGAGAGCTCCGCCCACTCGGCGCGGAGCCGATCGAGATCGCGATAGATGGGCACGGTGCCGCTCTCGTGCTCGTAGGTGAGGAAGGTCTCGGGGTGGTGGATCTCTACGCCGTCGAGCGCGCCGACGCTCCTCCACAGGTCGTTCATGGGCGTACCCTCTTTGGTGCCCACCAGCCAGTGGATGCACCCGTCGATGTGGTACCCCTTGCGATCCCAGCCCGTACACTCGCCCCCGAGTATCGTGTGCTTCTCCAGGATGGTCGCGTCAAGGCCGTTCGCCCGGGCGAAGACGCCTGCCGTTAGTCCGGCGATACCCCCGCCGATGATGACGATGCGCGGCTCGCTGTTCTTCGCGGGCATGGGTGCGGCGCTCCTGCTCACTTGGGTTCCCCCGTTCGTATTGGCATATGGCCCGAGAGTATAGCACACACGATCGCCGGGTGGCGGCGTGGCATCGTTGCAGGTTGGGATCGCGGTCTTCTGGTGAGTCCTTCTGATGCGGCCCCGCAGGCGGTGGCCGCCCCTGCCGATTGGTTGTAGAGTAGACGCATGAGCAGTGCAGCGGGCGGGGCGGCAGGCGCCGCTGGAGGGGCCGGCGCGTACGCGGCCGCGGAAGCTTCACGGCAGGCAGGTGTCCGCCGCAAACTCGAAGGAGACGAAATGTCGATCTGGGTTGTGAACCAGGAGAAGGACAAGGTGATCCTCGCGATCGGTTTTCGGACCAGACGTTCGCGACTTCAGGCGCAGTGCCTTGGGTCCGGGAGCTGGGAAACCGTCGGCAAGTTCCCCGATGACAACACGTGTGAGCGGGTCCTGAGGGAAATCACGATGCGCGTCGCGGAGAAGGACGTGCGCAGGGTTGAAATCCCGGCGAGATAGCCAACCGGGCATCGTCCGGTACCGGCCCGGCGGTTCGCAGAAACGCGGTAGATGGTAGAGATAGTCGAAGTCAGGAAGAACCCCTTGTCGGTCCTGTTCCTCGTGGTGTCGCTGAGCGTGTTCCTCGTCGCGATCGTCGCAGGAGGGGTCGCAGGCGACCGGCGCTCGTTCATCACCGCCGAGCGAGCCGAATGGCAACGAACACGACGAGCAAGACACCGTAAAGGATGAGCAGAGCGATGTAGAAGGGGGCACCCCCAGCCACCTCGCGCCAGGATGAAGCAATGATGGCGCCGACGCAGATCAGAAGGGTCAGGGCTGTGAAGCTCTTCACGCTCGCCTCGAACGGACGACGCGTCAAGACCTCCACGTTACGGGAAGCCAGGTCTGAGAGCATGGACCGCCTGGTCGGCGGATCGCTCGTGAAGAAGGCGAGGAACCGGCGGAGGGCTCTCACAAACTCCCTGGCCATCGCGATCGTAACGGCGCCTGTGACGATCGCGATCCTGACGAGCATGTGCTGGTAGGCGAACAACCCCTGCTTTGGTGCGTCTATACCCGTGAGCATCATGATGTTGTTGATGACCGTAATCAGGGTGAAGACAACCGCAATACCCGTGAACAGCCCGCACTCCTTGTACCAGCGTATGACGCCGTCCAGAATCGGGGAGCGTTCTCCGCGACGGAGTCGTCGGATAAGGGCGAACAACCCGCTGGCGACGAGCACGAAGGGATAGACGTAGACGATGCTGAGAAGCCCGTCGCGGTAGGCGTCCGGGTGCAGCTCGACGAACAGACCCATAACGAAGACGATGATTGTCACCAGGAGCAACAGCGCGAGGAAGACGATGAAGTGTTTCGTGATGCCTCTGATGATCGGTCGTATGTTTCTACCTCTCTCCTGATACCTGCCGACTTCGCTGGAGCGAGTCGACGCGCAGGTCAGCCGCGCTGCCCCGGCCCTGCCGGCAAGACTCATCCTCGGCGCAAGCCTGCAAGCTTCGGGTTGCACAGACCTTCCTGAATGAACCAGATCAACGAGCTCGTAATCGCGCCCTACGTCGCCGGAGCCGGAAGCAGGAGTCAGAACAGCTCGCCGTCCCACAGCATCGTGACGAACGAGCGGTAACCCACGATCAGGATTCCGTCGTCGGTACGCCGATCCTTCTCCTCGAGACTGACGACAAGCCGACGCCCCACATCCGGGTGGTCGACTGCGAGCTGCCGAAGGCCCTTGAGATGATCGTTGGTGACACGGGCGGAGCTCTTGCACTCGATTGCGCACTCCATCCGATTCACGACGAAGTCCACTTCAGTCCCGCCGGCCAGCTGCCAGTAGCTGTAGTCTGCGTACCGCTCGCGGTACGAGTCATACGCGCACAGCTCGTGAAACACCCAGTTTTCGAACGCCCTGCCGAACAGCTCCGAACCTGGCTGCACGCGGCCGCGACGAGCAAGCACGTTCACGACGCCGACGTCCGAGAAGTAGAACTTGGGCGATCTCACTACCCTGCGCTTGGGTCTGCGGGTATAGGAGGGCAGGAACCGACCGAGCAGGGTATCGCACAGGATCTCGAAGTAGCCACGGACGGTCTCGCTGGAGACGCCGGTGTCCCGCGCGATGGTCGAGTAGTTGACGATTCCTCCGTCCGAGAGCGAGGCGACGGCGAGGAACTCCGAATACGCGGGGAGTCGGCGGACGAGCCCCTCGGCCGCAATCTCCTCCTTGAGGTACGTGGCGACGTACGTGTTGAGCAACCGTGCTGGCCGCTCACTCGCGTAGAGCGACGGCAGGTAGCCATGGTTGAGCAGGCGCACGAGATCAGAGTCTTCAGCAAGCTCGACCGCGGACAGCCCGTGCATGGTGTAGGTGACCCCGCGCCCGCCCAACAGATTCGCTCGGCCGTGCCTCACCTTCCTGGCGCTCGATCCGCACAGCGCGAAGTGGACGCCGCGGTTTTCGATAAGCCAGTGGACCTCGTCGAGTAACGCGGGCACCTTCTGGATTTCGTCGATGACCAGGAACCGGGCGCGACTCGCCTCGAGCTCGTGACGTACGAGCTCCGGACGATCGGTATACCGCCGGAACTCCTCCGACTTCAGCAGGTCGATCCGTGGCGCGTCCGGGTAGGCGCGACGCAGGAGCGTGCTCTTGCCGGTCTGCCGAGCGCCCCAGAGGAAGAACGTCTCGGTTCCGGCCTCAGGGAGCCGGATCGCGCGCTCGTAGAATGCCTTCACTACTTGAGAATTACATGCAATTTCCAGATTGTCAATGAGAATTGCAGGACGCCGGCGCAGACCTGCGGGCTTCCGGTGCCCGCGCTCTGGTATCCGCTCTCTGGTAGGCGCGCTCCGATTGACCCCTCCCGGCGCGGGGACTACACTTGAGTCATGGGATGGACCGCCGAGCAGATCCATGAGGCCGCTCAGCGCAGACTCCGGAAGGAGACGCAACGACAGGCGATGCTCGAAGAACGGCGGACAGCCGCCCGTGCCCATGCGCAGGAGCTCGCTCAGGCAATCGCTGCCGCAGACCCGACGGTCAGGCGAATCTGGGGGTTCGGGTCGG
>SKQU01000195.1 GCA_007118855.1 Spirochaetaceae bacterium | reverse complement strand
GGCTCTTCGAGCTCCATGCGCCGGGGATCAGCTTGCGGTACTCGTAGGGGAGGCGGGACGCCCCCTACCCCTTCACCGCGCCGGCGGTGAGGCCGGCGACGAAGTACTTCATGCTGAAGGCGAAGAGCACGATCAGCGGGACCGACGCGATGACGTAGCCGGAGAAGAGCGGGCCCCAGGCGGCCATCCCGGCGTAGCGGGCTTCGAAGACGACGAGCCCCAGGGTGATCGTCCAGAGGCGCTGCGATGAGAGCAGGATCAGCGGCCAGATGTACTCGTTCCAGAAGGTGAGCGTGCTCATGACGGCAACCGTAAAGATGACGGGCTTTGACAGCGGCACGATGACGTTCCACAGGCTGCGAAGGTCGCCCGCGCCGTCGATCTCCGCGGCGTCGAGGAGCTCGTCCGGGATGGATGTGAAGAAGTTCCGGAAAATGTAAACCCCGAGCACCTGCCCCTGGCTCACGTAGACGACGACGAGCGCGAGGTGGGTGTCAAGCAGCCTGAGATCACGAAGCGTCACGAAGACCGGGAGCATGTTCAGAATCGCCGGCACCATCATAACGAGCATGACCGTCATGAACAGGAGCTCGCTTCCGGGGAAGCGGTAGCGCGCGAAGACGTAGCCGGCAAGCGAGGCGAACAGGAGCACGAGGGCCACGGAGATCGCGGTGACGGAGATGCTGTTGACCATGTAGCGGCCCACCTGGCTCCACGCCTCGAGGTAGTTCTCGAAGTGGAAGGGCAGCGTCGGCTCGAAGTAGCTGTGGTAGAACTGGTCAATGCTCTTGACCGACGTGATGAGCATGTACGCAAACGGGTAGAGACTGAGGATCACGAGGACGATGAGGATCGCATGCGCGATGACCTGGCCGTAGCGGATGCTCACCGTTCGCCCGGGGCCGACGTCTGTTCGCAGCGCAGGACTCGCCATCTCAGCGCCTCGTCCGCACGAACCGGTTGGTGAGCATCGTCACCGCGACGAGCACGATCGCCATCACCACGCCGATGGAGGCGGCGTACCCGAACCGGTCGTGATGGAAGGCCGTCTGATAGAGGTAAAGGCCGGGCACGAGCGAAGCGTTCGACGGACCTCCGCCGGTCATGATCATCACCGGCACGTAGCTCTGCAGGGTGTTGATCGTGGTGAGGACCGCAATGACCTTGATCTGATCCGCGATGAGCGGGATCTCGATCCGGAAGATACGCGTCGGCATCCGCACACCGTCCACGGTCAGCGCGTCCATGACGTCCGTGGAGATCTGCTGCAGCCCCGCGAGGTAGATGAGCAGCGCGAACCCGGCGATCCCCAGCCCGGTTACCCAGGGAAAGCCCATCCCGATCACGGCCCAGAGCGCGGTGTCGAAATCGCCGAGCCAGATCCGCTGCAGCTGCTCGAGCCCAATGAGCTCGAGGATCCTGTTCAGGATCCCGTCGTGGGGATGGTAGATGAACTTCCACGTCAGGAGCACGACGATAAGCGGCACGACCATGGGCACCATGAAGAGGACCCGGTAGAGATACCCGGCGCGCTGCGCGCGCAGGTGGTAGATGAGAAGCGCCCCCAGCATGGGAAAGGTCAGGTTCAGAACGAGCCTGGTGAGCACGAACCTGGCGATGTTGGCCGCCGCCCGGATCATGTTGGGGTCACGGATGAGCCGCTCGTAGTTCGCGAGGCCCAGGAACCGTCCCGTCTCAAAGCCGTCCCACCGGAAGAAGGAATGGACGAAGGCCGAGAAGATGGGGTAGAGGCGAAGCGAGAACAGCAGGACGAGCATGGGAAGCATCAGCGCAAGACCCAGAAGGGTCTTGCGTGATGCGAACGGGATGCGTTTGGTCGTCACCGGACGCGACGCCTCAGGGGATCTCCGACCAACCGTGCGACTCTATGAGATCCTCGGCGGCCTCGTCGAGCAGCCCCTGGATCGTCTGCGATGCCTGTTCGAGCGAGACCCGGTCCGTCAGGTACTCCTGGAGCACCCGCACGAACTCGTCCGAGTACTGCCGCGTGAGACCCCGGAAGAACGACTCGATCCTGAACGTCCCCCGGGCAAGCGACTCGAGGAAGGGGCGGATCTCCGGGGACACCTCGAAGTCTCCGCGGATTCCGGGGGCGTAGGCGCCAAGGTCCTCGTGGAGCGGGACGAAATTCTCCGGCGCGGTGAGGAAGCGCAGGAAGTCCACGGCCGCGTCTCTCGTGCCGCGCTCGGCGCTTCGCGCGGCGATCGTGAAGGCGCCTGCCCCGGTGTACCCGCCAATCGCAGGCGCCGGTATGCCGCTCGCGAACGGGGAGCTCTCCTGCGTGATCGTGGGGAAGCTGAAGGTCCCGTAGTCGAAGTCACGGAGCGTGTCCGCCTCTATCATCCGGACCCGGCCGGAGGAGTGCCACATCATCGCGGACCGTCCCCGAACGAAGGAGCGGTGCGCGTCGTCCACGTTCATCGCGATCCAGCCCGGATCCCAGAACTCGGACCACTCCTTGAGCAACCGCAGTTGCTCCTGCCATTGCGGGTCGAGCGCGGAGTAGTCGCCGCGCCTGATCGCCGCGACGAGCTCCTTCTGACTCACGCCTTCGGCCTCGATCGTCGTGCGCTCAATGGGCTCGCCGGTCCCCTTGATCTCGCCGAGCCGGTCGTCCATGAGCATGTCCTGCATGGAGCGAAGCGCCCAGTTCGCCTGGTAGGGGTTGCCGGCCATGTGGAAGGCGAAGGGTATGTATCCGGCGTCCTTGATCCGGCGCTGGATGTCCATGAACTGCGCCCAGGTCTGCGGCGGCTCCACCCCCACCTCGTCGAAGATATCACGATTGTAGAAGATGGCCGTCCCCACGAGTCCGGTGGGCAGGACGTACATGTTGCCGTCCGGGGCGGTTCCGGTGTCGAGTACGCCCTGCAGGAAGATCTCCTTCCAGGCTTCATTGCCCGCAACGTAGGGGTTGGGCTCCTCGAGATAGGGCAGGAGATTCGCGAACCATCCCCGGTGGGCGTTCCGGTTCACCTCGCTGAAGAGCAGGTGTCCCACATCCGGACCGCTCGCCGCGAGGTACTGCGTCGTGATCCAGGTCAGGAACTCGTCGCCGTCAAGGATCTCCGGCAGAACGTCGAAGCGGACCCCGGGATGCAGCTCCCGGTACCGTTCCATGATCGTGTGGAGGTAGGAGGGTGGATCCCACCTGTCCGACGGAAGCCGCTCACGCGGAGTGAACTCCCCCACGTAGATCCGAAGCTCCACCGCGTCATCGGGCAGGGCCGTCTGCTCGGCGCCGCCGCCGGCAAAGACGACCGCGCCGCACAGCGCGAAGACCGCGACGAGTACGGCGGTCGTTACACGAAACTGATTCTTCATTGGTCCCTCCCTGACGTCTTCGTGTCGTGTGCGCGGCGCCGCTGCGGCGCAGCAGAAGCCGGCGCGAACCAATTCACTCCCGGCCGGCCATCTCGGCCATGGTGACCACGCGGCTCTCTTCCCAGCTCACGATCGCGGCCTCGATGATCTCCTGCGCGAGCAGGCCTTCGCGGCCTGAGCCGGCGATCCTGTCGTGGGGAACACCGTCGGAAAGCTGGTCGATCCACGCGCCTATGCGGCTCTTGAAGG
>SKQU01000386.1 GCA_007118855.1 Spirochaetaceae bacterium | reverse complement strand
TGAATCTCCTTCACCCGCCCGACCTCGCCGGATGAGAGCTTGACCTTGATGCCGTGCGGATGGAATGCCGACTTCGTGAGGATTCGCTCGACGATGCCCTCGGTCGTCGCGCCGGTGGCCTGGTCGTGCTTGAGTACGACCGAGACGTGCTGTCCCGGCCGGAGGCTCTCCCGCCGGCGGCCGTCCGGCGCCGATGCCGTACCGCTCATCGATCCATCACCAGCACGACCGGATGCCGGGTCCCGTCGATGAAGGTATTGACCATCGCCATGCGGTAGTCGCGGCTCCAGGCCGGGTGCGGGTCAACACGGAGCACGCTTTCGTCCTTCTGGTACGGCGTGGCCGTGGGGATCCACAGGAGCTGCTCCTCGGTACCGGCGTCGGTGTCGATCCAGCGGATGGGGTTGTGGTCGTCGGGGACGCCGGGAGGCCGGAGCGCGGGCAGCTCGTTGACGTAGGTGTCGGTGAGGATGTGCCGCGTGTCGCGGTGGAAGGTGGGATGCCCGGAGCCCGGGACCTTCTCGGTGATGGGTCGGTAGTCCGTGCCGTCGTAGTTCACCTGCATCAGCACCATCCCCCGGCCGTGGAGATTGACGTTCATCGACAGGTGCCCGCCGTCGGGGAAGAAGGTCGTGTGATGGCCGCCCTTCTTCCACTCGGACCACGGCACGGCACGATGGACGTCGCTTCCGTCCGGGCGGCAGGTGAAGACGTCGAACCACATCTCGCCGTGGTTGCGGACGGCGAATGGTTCCCGGTGGCCTGCCGGCTTCCGCCTGATCGTGACCATGAGCCGGTCCCCGGGGGGATTCCACTTGCAGTGAAAGGCGTAATTCTCCATCGCCTCGTAGTCGCCGCGCTCCTCGCGCGGCACGCCGTCGAACACGAGCTTGCGGATGGGCGCGACGAGGTCGATCTCGCCGGTGTCCACGTCGGTCACGAACAGCCCGTCCTCTTCCGAAAGGCCGCGGTTCCTGGGCACGAGCTCGTCCGGCACGAGGACACCGTAGCCGTTCTGGGTGCGCCGCATCGCGAGAGGGTTGGTCACGGCCGCGAACCGGCCGTCAGGCGAGGCGTGATAGATGCCGCGAGGGAAGCTTCGCGCCTCGCCCGTGCGCCACGAGAGCCGCACGCCGTGCGCCGTCCAGCCGGCGGTGTCCACGTCGTTATACAGGAGCGTTTCGTCGTCGGTACCCCACTGAAGGTTCGCTCCCATCTGGAACTCCCACCCGCGCGTCGTCCCTGCCTCGTGCTCCTCCCCGGTCTCGAGGTCGACGACGAGCACCGTCGCGGCCTCCCCCGGCCGGTTCACCCGGTCCTCGAACGGCGCCTGCAGAAGCGCGACGTAGCGCCCGCCGGGACTGAACGGGCTCGTGTCGAAGAAGCGGTGAAAGCACCCGCGGCGGTCCGGGGTGAGAACGAGCGCGGGCCGGCGCGGAGCGAAACGATCGTATTCGGGGAAGCCGTGCATGGGGTGATGATAGCGTCAGAGCCGGCGGGGCGCAATGGACCGCGTCGACGTCCACGACTATTCGCGTCGGAAGGCTCACCGAAGATTGTCGTCCATGTAGAGCGTGAGCTCGACGAGACGCTCGAGAAGCTCTTCGCGGGACCCTCCGGGGAAGTTGGCGAGCACGATCTCCTTGGCGTAGAGACGCGCGACGTAGCGCAGCTTGGTTCGCGGCTGGCGCGAGGCGTGCACGAAGTCGGGATGGCCGCTGTTGATCGTGATCAGCGACTCCGACTCGCTGTACCGTGACCGCCACAGGGAACCCGGCAGATACGAGAAGGTGTACCCCGGCAGCCCCTTCCCCGCGGCGCGTTCGCCCCCCTGAGACTTCAGAAGCTCGGCGGTGACGGTGACCATCGCCTCGGCCCGCGCATACCGCTTCTCCCCGTCGGCGCCGACTTCAGTAACCAGGACGGCGATGACCGCGAGCTCCGGCTCGGCCGGCGCCCGGTACGTGACGAACTCACCACTCATGCCGGACAGGGTGCCCTCGCCCTGGTTCAGCTCCCACTCGAAGTCGAGATCCGTGCCCTCGATCACACGGCGCGACCGGTCGCGCCCGACGGCCGAGAAGGTCTGCTCTCCGCCCACCGCGACCGTCGCCTTTGCCGGTCTGATATCGACGCGGTACAGCGGTCCCGGCATCTCGAAGAAGGCGGGCGCCGACTCACCAGTGCCACCGGAATCGGCGACAAACTCGCCGGCCACGCCCTCCGCCCCGCCGGCAAGGCCGGGACCGGCGTCGGGGCCGGGCGAACCTTCTTCGTCGCTCGGCCCGCCTGAGGCCGCGTCTGCGCCCTCACCCTTCCCGCCGGGTCTGCGTCCGCGTGATACCTGCGAGGCGAGCCATCCGTACTGCTCCTCGGGCAGCATGCTGAACGCCTCACGGAGCGCCCTCGTGATGCGCCGAAGCATCGATTTGCTCGCCTCGTCCTCTTCGGCCCGCTGCTGCTCGGCGATGCGCTCGTTGAGCACCGGTTCGAGCGTACACAGCAGGCGCACGAGCTCCTGCGAGCTGTCGTCGTAGACGATCCCGCTTCGGGTCCCGGGCGTAAGGTTGATGAAGTCCGCGTCGACGATGCCCTCGAGGTACCCGCTCGACCACGGCGCGTGATCGAGCGCGTCGATCTTCGTCACCGAGTCGAGCACCCGGGTTCCGCTCCTGTGCAGACCGACGCTGCTCTCAGCCGAAGGGTTGCAGAGATAGAGCTCGACGTAGACTTCCCCGAGCGGCGAGCGAAGCGGCGGGAGCCCGTGAATCAGGACCCCATGGTACTTCCGGGGCACGACGGTGAGCTCCTTCCGTGCCGAGCGGTCCACGATCGTGATCTCCACTCCGCTGCGCGTGATGCGGTCGCGCAGCTCACTCGCGAGGTAGCTCTGGATCTTCTCCCCGCTCAGGACCCGTACGCCCGAGAGGATAGGCTGGATATGCAGCGTGGTGCCCGGTCGATCGAAGAGCTCGCGGCTCTCGCGGATCGAGTAGGCCGGACTGTCCTTGACGAGGTGCATCTTGCGGACGACGCCCTCCGCGTCGCGGGAGGTGAGGGTGAGCTCCTCGCCGACCGTCCAGAAACTCAGGAGCCCGATCCCGAACTCTCCCTGAATGCCGGTCTGACCTTCACGCTTGAGCTTCCGCTTGATCGAGTCGCCTATATGCGTGGCGACATAGCCGAAATCGGCGATGCCTTCGCCGTCGTCGGTGATCCTGATGTAGTGCTCACCGCGCTGCTTGCCGCGCACGATCGTGACCCGTTTCGCCTGCGCGTCGATCGAGTTCTCGACGAACTCGGCGATCGCCTTGAGTGGATTCGCCTGGGACAATGCGATGATCCGGATCGCGTTCCACTGATCACCGATGCGAAGCCGACCCTCGCCCTTCTTGCGCGCCATGCCTGGAGTATCGCGGCAGGAAGCGGGGCGGTCAACAAGGCCGCACCACGAGCCGAACCGCCGGAAGCACCGCTCGGAGGCACCGCCGGAAGCACCTTCTCGCTCCGGGCCCTGCGTGATACCGTAGGCCACGCAAAGGAGCTCAGCATGAAGATCACCGCAGTGCGCGCCTACCCCGTCAGCGAATGGCGCACCT
>SKQU01000272.1 GCA_007118855.1 Spirochaetaceae bacterium | reverse complement strand
GCAGCGTACGCGGCCCGGGCCGTGAGAGTCGCCGTTCCGGGGCAGCCCGGATGGATTGAGCCGCCGGTCGCCGCGATGAAGGATCGTAGTCGCGGTACAAGGAGAGAGCATGGAACGGATAACATTCGGTCGACGCCTGGGGGCGTTCTTCATCGACACGCTCATCGTGTCGTTCCTGATCGCCGGGGGTCTCACTGCGTACGGGGTGATCGGCGGTACGCGGCTCGCGCTCGAGGCTCAGCGGACGCTCGGGGTCGACGCGTCGCTCGTGTCGCTCGGCGATGAGCGACTCTGGAACGCGTATGCGCTGCGCGCAGAGCGCGCCGCCGAAGAGCTCGTCGGACTCACCGCCGAACGCTTCACCGACGAGCAGACCGAGTACATCGTGCGAACGATGGCCCGGTCGATGGAGCGTTACTTCGACCCGCGCAGTGTCTCGGCCCAATTCCTTCTGTCGATCGACGCCGGCGTGATCGACCGGGTGATCGACGACGGGTTCGACTCGGTGGTCGCGGACGGGCGCGCAGACATCGATCCCGTCGCGGTGGAGGAACTGCGCGTCGCGGTGAAGGCAGCGGTCGCCGAGTTCGCGATCGCATCACTGACCGCGTCGGCGATCCGGTTCGCGACGATGCTCGTGCTCCTGCCGCTCCTGATCGCCGCCGGCTACGCACTGATCGAAGGCGTGAGCGGTCGTTCGCCCGCGAAGTTGATTCTCAGTTGTGCGGTTCGATCGGCCGAAGGCGAACCGACGCACGGGGGCGCCCATCTGCTGAGGTTCGCGGTGAAGAACGCGCCGCTTCTCCTGCTCCTGCTCGGAATCGCGACTCGCATGGCCGGCTTCTTTGCGGCGGCGGGGCTTGCCGCAGTGCTCGTGACGATCGGTGCGCTGATCTTGTTGTCCAACGAGCGGCGCACGCTCCACGACTACGTCGCGGGAACCGCGGTCTATCGGATGTCGGGGAGCGACTGGTAACGGTGGCGGAAGACGGCGTGCCCTTGCCCCGCCTGTCCTTCAATGGTACGATATATGTATGAAGACCATAACGGTCAATGTATCCGAGCCGGTATACCGCGACTTCCAGGAGTACGCGAGCTCCGTGGACCGCTCTGCTGCAGAGCTCATCCGGCAGGCGATGGAGGAGTTCCGCGACCGCCGGATCAGGCCGCGGACGAGTGTACGGGACATCGCGCCGCTCAGGCTTCGCCCGAAGCCGCACACGTTCAGCGCCCAGGGAGGTCTGCCGGACGACACCGATCTGCTCGACGAGATGCTCGATGACGTACGGGCTTGACACCACCTTCCTCGTGCAGGTGGACGTGGCCGACCACCCGCGCCACGAAGCCGCCCGGGAGCTGCGCGATCGCCTCCTCGGCGAAGGGCACGGATTCGCCCTGGCACCGCAGGTGATCGCAGAGTATCTCCACATCGTCACCGATCCGGCGCGATTCGAACAGCCGACCTCCATGGCGGTTGCGCTTCGTCACACACGGATGTGGTGGGATGCCGTTGAGGTCACCCGGGTGGTGCCTGGTGACGAAGCCGTTGAGCGACTTCACCAACTCATGGAGCAGCACAGCCTCGGTCGAAAGCGGATTCTCGATACGTTGCTCGCCGCCACCTATGCCGCAGCCGGCATCACGGTGATCATCAGCTCGAATGGTCGTGACTTCCGACGCTTTTTCGACCAGGTAATCGAGGTGTAGGGCGCGGCCGGACCTCGGGCAGGTCGGCTCCCTTCAACCTGATGATCGCAGCCGGCGACCTCCCGGATGCCATCTACCGCAGCTGGACCGGCTATCCCGGTGGTCCCTCCAAGGCGATCGAGGTTGTGCAGCTGTTCCAGACATCGACAAGTCTCTTCCGAGGCCGCATGCTCCTCACGTCATCCGAACCGTCTGAGTGTGCACTGGATCCGCCACATGCGGTAATGCCGCGCATCCAGCGACGGCCTCACGGACAGGCGCAATTGTCGCCTTGTTGCGCCCGGATTGGCAGTAGGGAATCTGGTAAGTATGATTCCGACTATAGAGTTCGATACCGAGCTTCGGCGTCTGCCGCCCCGACTTCTACATCGGCGCCCACGCGAGTCATGCGCGGTACGCCCTCCTGACACGCGACCCCCAGCGATACCGCATCTACTTTCCGGACGTCACCCTCGTCACACCCGGGTGACCGGAATCGAGATCGCATGCGACCGCCATGCTACGTCCCCCCTTGCCCCCCACGCATTCCTATACTGACCAGTCAGTATAGGAATACCGTGATGCCCCGAACGAACGAGAGCAAACAGAAGATCCTCGCGACCGCCCAACGGGTCTTCGCCCGCAAGGGTTTTGAGAGTGCGACGGTAGACGAGATCGCGGAAGAGGCCGGTGTTGCGAAGGGTACGGTGTACTACAGCTTCACGAGCAAGAGCGAGCTCTACGCGGGCGTGATCGCGGACGGGGTCGCGTGGCTGAAGGCAGAGACTGCGAAACACGCCGACGCGGACGGGCCGTTTCTCGAGCGAACGACGCAGATCGTGCGGACGCTGACGGATCTTTTTCTCGACCACACGCAGTTCGTCGCGGTCTTCTTCGGCGAAGCGCCCCACGGGCTCGGTCCGGCGGACAGGCGCCGGATCGAGGAGGAACGCCGCGGATTGCTCGAGTTCTACCGCGCGCTCATTGCCGAAGGAATCGCCCTGGGCCACCTGCGTCCGGTCGATCCGGGACTCGCCGCCTCGGGGCTGCTCGCGCTCCTCTACGCCCTGTGCCGCGAGCACGGAAACGCAGACCGGGCGAGCGCGAAACGGGACATACTCGCCTTCGTGCAGACCCTGCTCTCGCGCGGCATCATCGTTTCGGGAGGAGCTTCACATGAAGCGTGACGCTGCCAGGATCCTTCGAAGGTCCGCCGCCTTCGTCGCACCCTACGGGGGGCTGTTCGCGGTCGGGCAGGTCGTAATGCTGCTCACGTCGGTCTCCGGCCTGATCCTCCCGCTCCTGACGCGAGGGCTCATCGACGGGCTCTCCGCAGGGCCCGCGGACGGGTTTCCCACCACGAGTCTCGTTTTCTTCGCGGGCAACATTCTCTTCTTTGCGCTCGCGCGCGCCGCGCAGAACTATATCTTCCACCGGCTGAGTCAGCATGTGTCGCGCGATCTGAGGCAACGCATCTTCGCGAAGACCCAGCGGTTGCCGCTGCGGTATTTCGACGACGAACCGTCCAGCCGGATCGTGTCGCTCGTAACGAACGACGTGAACGTCTTCCAGATATCCATAACGCAGGGGCTGATGTACATCTTCACGCAGGCGTTCTCGCTTGTGTTCATCATCGTCGTGCTCGCGCGGATGAGCCCGGCGATGACGCTCGTCGTCTTCGCGTCGGTGCCCTTCATGCTTGTCTCCACGCTCGTCTTCTCCCGCCGCCAGCGGAAGATCTCAACGCTCGAGCAGGAGCAGCTCTCTACCGTGACCCGGGTCGTGCAGGAGTCGCTTCGCGGCATCGTGACGATCAAGAGCTTTCTCCTCGAGCGCCACGCGACCGGAATCTTCCGCGACGAGAACGACCGCAGCCTCACGCTCGGGCTGCAGGGCCTGCGGGTGCGGGTGACGAACG
>SKQU01000127.1 GCA_007118855.1 Spirochaetaceae bacterium | reverse complement strand
GGATCAACGTTCGCCGTGAACTCCACGTCCACGTTCGTGCCGTAGGCGTCGCGCACCAGACCGAGCATCTCCCGCATCCTCGCGACCAGCGGTGTCTCCTTCAGCGCCGGATCAAGCGTGAGCACGTACGAATTACGGTCGTCCATGTCCTGCCGGCGAAAGGTCCGGGCGAGCTGCGGGTCCCGGGTGGCGAACCTCGCCACCGGAAGATCCGGTGCCTCGTTCACGATGTCCAGAAAGTGAACCTGGCGAAACTCGTTGCGGTTCACATCAAGCGCGTCCACCTGACGCTGCGCGTGCCGCCTGCGATCGTCCGCGCTCGCGTCAGGGCGCAGCTGCGGCGCGTTCAGGGACACGACGCGCGTGTAATCGTCGTCACTGCGGTCCACCGCACGCGTGCCGAGCCCGAACACGAGCCTCAGCATGCCGGCTGCCGGATCGATGGCCCGATTCCACGCGTACGGGTTGAACGAATAGCCAACGCCGGCCAGCTGCGGGAGGAAGAAGCCGCCGTAGGGGGTTCCGGACACCCGCTGTACGAGCAGCGCCATCTGTTCGTCGCGATCGAGCACGCCCCTGGAAGCCCGGTAGGTCAGCGCTTCGTCGGACATCGTGCTCGCATAGATCCTGCGTACGGCGTCCATGAAGCGCTCGAGGCGTTCCTGCAGGCTTCCCTGGTTCACGCAGAAGACCGACTCGTACTTGCCCGAAAAGGCGTTACCGAAATTGTCCTCGAGAAGGCTCGACGACCGGACGATGATAGGCGCCTGGTCGAAGTAGTCGAGCAGATCCGCGAAGCGGGCGACGATGTAGTCGGGAAACGTTCCGGCAAGCAGTCGTGCGCGGACCGTTTCGTTCCCGTGGAGGAAGGCTTGCGGGTCCTTCTGCCGCTGCCGCTCCCACCAGCAGTCGTTGGCAACGAGAAACGTGTAGTAGACGTCGCTGCCTATATAGAACGAGTCGTGCGGCTCGAGGACCTTCTCCCATTCCGCATCGCTCTGCCTCAGGATCGCCCGTGCGAGCAGCATCCCGACGGCCTTCCCGCCGATCATCCCGGTCCCGATCATCCGTCGCCAGATCGCGAGCACGTCCGGGAGCGTGAAGTACCGTTCCACAAGCGGCAGCATCCGCTCGTCGTTCGTGATGATCAGGCGCGCCACGTCCGCGAGCGTCCGGGCCTCTTCGTCCGCCGGGACGTCCCCGGTGCGGCGTCCGTCGGCGATCTGCTCGGCGCGCAGAAAGGTCCGGTCCCACACGCCGACCATCCGGTAGCTCGCCGAAGGCAGGCCGGGCCATCCGGATGCCTGAATGACCGACGCGATGCGCGCGCTCGAGGTGACCGGCACAAACCGGCCTGTCTGCTCGAGGTGCATGCGCGTCCGCTCCGGAGCCTCGCGCTCGTAGATCTTGACGGGGCGCACATAGGTTCGCCCCTCATACCGGTACGCGTCGATCAGAATCTGCGTGGTCTCGCGTACGGGATCGGCGGCATGATAGCTGTGGAAGGAGCGGTACATCGCGAAGTAGGCGACGGTGTCGAGGCGACGGAGCAGCGGACAGGTCAGCCGGAAGAAGTTGCCGATCATCCGGTCGCTGTAGCAGGTATTCGAGAGATCCGACAGCGAGTCGAACACGTAGTAAATGCAGCCTTCGTGCTCCCGGATCGTCTGGTGGATGGCCGTGATGAACGCCTCGAAGCCCGGCTCAGGACTTACCTCGCAGAGCTCGACTCCGCCGCCGTTCGTCAGTAACGGCTCGTGTTGCGCGAACCGGAAATAGATGAGCTGCTCGCCCTCGCGCTTCGCATGGTCGGCGAGCGCCCGGACAAAGGGTAGATAGACGTCGATCTCGTCGACCTTCCACACGACATTGTCGCCCTCGAGCAACCCCCCGATCACCCGATCGAGATCGGCGATGCCGGTACTCACCTCAGCCATGGCGGTCAGTCTACACCAATACCCGGGTCTCGTCGCCCGCGACGAAGCCGCCGGTGCGCGGGACCGGGCTCATCTGACCCGGACGACTTTCGCGGGCCGTGCCCACCGGACCCCGCCGTGCTCGGCCGGCAGAAGCCCCCGGGCGTAGCACTGGGTGAAAACCGCCTGAAGATCGTCGACCCAGGTCAGTGTTGCGCTTCCAGCGGGGCCGTCGTGCTCAGTGGAGCGCCGCACCAGCTCGGCGGGAAACGGCACGACCGCAGACGAGTCGCCTGCGGCGCACACGACTCGAAGCTGCGCGAGGGCATCCTGCACCGAGCATACCGGCTGCGGCCGTCCTCCGGCCTGCCGGGCCTCACGGATGGACGCGGCCACTCGCTCGAGCTTGCCGTGCGGCGTCACGTCGGGTTCGCCGTAGTCTTCGATCGAACCGTCGACCCGGTGGCAGTAGAAGTGGCCGGGAACGTCACAGACGAGATCGGCGTCGCGGAACCGGTACCAGATCACCGGTCCCACCCTCGAGGCGACCGCGTGCGTCGTGTAGAAGAGCACCTCGGCCCGACTCGCGGTCTGCACCCGGATCGCGGCCGTGTCGTAGTTCTCGATCTCATTGGCCCGGTAGAGCTCGGCCTGGACCGAGACCGGCTCGCCGCCGGATCCGAGCACGGTGAGCGCGTTGTGCAGGTAGTGAGCCGTGGCATTGTGCGCGGGGCTGTCCATCACGAGGCTGCCGTCGGCAGCGCGGATTCTGCCTGCCCAGGCGGCGCGTTCGTAGTAGGCGGAGGAGCGAGGCCAGAACACGAGGATCCGCAGCGAGACCGGCTCGCCGAACGCACCGGCGGCGACCTCCCGCCGAATGCGCTCCACCGTCTGCGAGAACGACCACTGATACCCGATCGTCACCGACCGGTCGGCTGCGGCGGCTGCTTGCGCCATCGCAAGCGCATCGTCAACGGACGCAGCGACCGGCTTCTCGCACAGGACGTGAGACCCGGCCTCGAGCGCCCGGATCGTATACGGGGCGTGGTACTGGATGGGCGCGGAGATCACCGCGAGATCGGCGTCGCCGGCGGCGTAGAAGTCGTCCAGGCTCGCATGAACCGCGCCCACACGGGCACGCACTTCGTCCAGACGTCGGCATCCACCAGGCGCCGGATCCACCGCGCCGGCGAGCTTGATGCCCATCGCTTCCCCGTGATCGAGTACGGCGTCGACGTACCCGTTCCCGTACCCGCCGAGCCCGACGAGGAGTGTGCGCACCGTCATCGGGGACAGTGCACATGGCCGCGGAGATCGACGCCGCGGCCGCCGGCGGTTGCGGCCGCTTGCGGGTCGAGTCCAATCAACACAAGCCCACGATCGACGGTTTCGGCGAACACGGCGTCCATGTCGTTGAGGTGGGGCTGTGACAGGTTCACGCCGGTCAGGCCGCCCATCCGGTGGAACCGGTCGATGACATGCGACCCGCGACCGCAGAAGTGGATGACCCCGTCGCCGAGCTCGGCGAGGCAGCGCGCCTCACGGGCAAAGATGTACTCGTCGTAGATCTCCGGAGAGAGGTTCATGAGCGAGTCGTCGCGAAGCATGATGTTGCCCTTCATGAGCATGCCCCAGTGCGCATTGTACAACCGTCGCGGCCGATGCGCGGCGAACCAGGCACGCAGGAAGGCGAGATAGTGCTCGGTCATGAGATCGAGAAAGCGGTGGACGAGCTCGGGCTCGTCGTAGAATGCGAGGAAGATGCCCGAACCCCAGGCCAGCTCGGCGTTGTCGATGGGGCCCTGTGCGTCGGGGTGGTAGAGCATCACCCAGTCCTTGAGTACCTCGCGGCGGGAGAGGAGCTCCTCGAACCGTTCCCCGCAGTCGAACACGTCGGCGCCCTGTCCGGCGCGGAGATCGGGAATGCCGCGGTCGAGCGCCTTGCGGATGGGATCCTCTCCGGCAAGCGGGCGCGGTGTCGGCAAGTCGCCCTGCTCGCGCGACATGATCACGACCTCGCATCCGAGCTGACTCGCCATGATGGAAACGCCGTAGTTCGCCCGGACGTTGAGTATGGAGTTGCTGCCCGAAGCGATCGCCTCAGAGACCATGGAGAGCTGGTGCAGCACCATCGTGTCGATGTCCGCGAGGGCATCGTTGATGTGGACGGACGGCCAGTCGATCCCCGCGGGCCTGGGAGTCCGGCCGGGCGGCACGAAGGAGGCCGTTGAGCCGAGACGAGCCTCCAGGCGTCCCTCGAGAAAGTCGATCCAGGCCAGGTGGATCCTTTGCTCTTCCTCGGGATCGATCCGCGAAGCGAGGTCGTCGAGATACGGATCCAAGTCAACCCGTGGGCGTGAAGTCGGAGCAATGGTCGCATGTCCAGCGTGCATGCCCCAGTATTCGCCGTTTCGACGGTCTTGTGCAACCGCCTGCGGCCCTCCGGCCCCGCCTGTCTGCTGCTGTTGACCGTCCCATGGAGCCGGGGTAGACTCCCGGCAATGAAGGCAGCCATCACCGCGATTGCCTCGCATGTCCCTGAACGGGTTCTGTCGAACGAAGAGCTTGCGCGCACGGTCGACACGTCCGACGAGTGGATCGTCTCCCACACGGGTATCCGCGAGCGACGGATCGCCGAGCCGCACGAGGCGGCGAGCGACCTCGGCTACGAGGCGGCCCGGGCGGCACTCAGGAAACGGAACATCGGTCCCGAAGCGGTAGACCTCATCATCTGTGCCACCTCGACTCCGGACTACCTGACCTTTCCATCCACGGCCTGCATGATGGAGAACCGACTCGGCTGCTCCAATGCGGGGGCGTTCGACCTGCAGGCCGGATGTACGGGCTTCGCCTACGCGCTCGAGTCCGCTCGAAGCGCGGTTGTCTCCGGCGGCGCCCGATGCGTCCTCGTCGTCGGAGCCGAGGTGCTGTCCAAGATCACCAACTGGAACGATCGGAATACCTGCGTCCTGCTCGGCGACGGTGCCGGCGCGGCGGTCGTGGAGCCGGCCGAGGGCGACGCGGGTCACGAGATCTGTTATTCGTGGCTCAGGTCGAAGGGCAGTGGAGGGAAGGCACTCATCAGGCCCGCCGGCGGCACGAGAACGCCCTTTGTCGACGGAACCCACTCGGCAACGGACCTCACGCTCACGATGAACGGCAAGCAGGTCTACCTGTTCGCCGTCGACGCGATCGTCCAGACGATCGGGGCGCTGTGCGAGCGTGCCGGGATCGAACGAACCGAGCTCGACTGGATCGTGCCCCACCAGGCAAACGCCCGGATCATCGAAGCGGCTGCGAAGCGTCTTGGGCTGCCGCTGGAGAGGTTCTATCTCAACCTGGATCGCTACGCGAACACGTCTGCGGCATCTATCCCCATTGCCCTGGTCGAGATGGAGGAGCGCGGGCTGCTCACCCGAGGACAGCGCGTCCTGACGGTCGGTTTCGGCGCGGGTCTGAGCTACGGCGGTAATCTGATCGACTGGTAGACGGTTGCCTCGCGCTCGAGGATGTAGCATTTTGGTAAGGAGTCGGCGTCAGTTCAGGCGCCGTGACTCCGGCCCACGCGGCCAAGAGGTTTCTTCATGTCCTGTGCGACACATACCCTGCGTCCATCGATTCCTCGTGTTCCGGCCGTCCCCTCGCGAGGCTCGGGTCCCGGTCGTCGATCGTAGTTCCATAGTCAAGGTGTACCGCACCGACGACCGCACGAAAGGGGGGAACCATGCTGCGGCGAATTGTGCGCGACGGTTCGGAGGACGACAAGCCTCTTCATATCAGTCAGACATTTGAAACGCTCCCGTCCAGCGACCAGGAGATTATCCGTTCGGCCGGAGTTGATCCGGCCGAGACCGAGGAGATCATCGTCTCCGACATGCTGCCCACCGGAGAGTTCGGCAGAAGCTACGTCATCCGGTGCCGGGAACGTGTCGTGGTGATCTCGGGGACCGCGGTGACGACGAATGCGGAGATCTCGACCATCGCGGAGATCTTCAATCGCGACTTCGTGGGCAACGGAGTTATCGAGCTGCGAATGAGCGACCGGCGCAAGATAGAGATCGCGCGATACACGCGAACGCTATCAGACGCGGTCGACGAGTTCATCCGCGAGACGAACCGCAGGATCGGGCTGACGGCGAACGGCACAGACGCTCAGGCCGGCGGCCCTGAGGAACCCACCGAGAAGACCTCAGGCGTCAGAGAGTCGGACACGACCTACCGGTGTCACACCTGCGGATACCCGCTCGCCCACCAGGGCGACGTCTGCCCCAAGTGCACCAACAAGCGCGGCTTCATCGCGAATATCACCCGATACCTGAAGCCACACGTCGGGCTGATCGTGGTCGGCTCGCTCCTGTCGATCGTCGTCACGATCGCGAACCTCGGCCCCGGCTTCTTCGTACGGCTGCTCGTCGATGAGGCGATCATGGCCGAGCACCTCGATGCCGCCGGTCGATTTCGGATGCTCGCGCTCATCAGCGGTGCATTTCTCGGGCTCATATTCCTTCGCATGCTCTGCCAGCACTTCCGCATCAAGATCATGGGGGTTCTCGGGAGCAGCGTGGTGCGAGCGATGCGGATCGACGCGTACCGCGCCCTTCAGCGCTTGTCGCTCAGTTACTACGACAGTGAGCTCACCGGGCGCATCATGGCCCGCGTTCTGGGCGACACGCAGATGGTACAGGGCTTCATCGTCAACGCGCTGCAGCAGGCGATCATCAATGTGCTGATGATCGTGGGGATCAGCGTCGCATTGTTCAGCGCGAATACGACGCTCGCGCTCATCGCGCTCGGGCCGATTCCGCTGGTGATCTTCCTCGGCCGCTTCTTCTCGAAAAGGTTCAAGGGAGTCTTCCGATCGGTCCGCAGGAAGTACTCCTCGCTCTCCGCGGCAGTCGCCGAAAGCGTGACCGGCGTCCGTGTCGTGAAGTCCTTCGCGCAGGAAGAACGCGAGTACGACACCTTCGAGGGGCGGAACAAGGACTTCTACGACGCGAGCCTCTCGGCCGTGCAGACGCGCTCGTTTTTCCAGCCGATCGTGCTCTTCGTCATGTCAATCGGCACGGTCGTTGTCTGGGCATACGGCGGACACCAGGTGGTCGTCGGTGTGCTCACCCTGGGCCTCCTCCTGCAGTTCATCACCTACATGAACCAGTTCTACGCGCCCATCCAGATGCTGATTCAGCTCACGGAGGTGTACCAGCAGAGCGCCACCGCGGCCGAGCGCGTATTCAACATCATGAACATGCCCTCCGAGCTCACCGACCACGATCAGGCCGTCGATCTCGATCGCCCGGAGGGGCGAATCGAACTGAAAAACGTTTCCTTCGGGTACAACGTGGGCGAGCGGGTGCTGAAGAACGTCAACCTGACGATCGAGCCGGGCGAGATGGTCGGCGTCGTCGGGCAGACCGGCTCAGGAAAGAGCACGCTCGTCTCGTTGGTCTGCAGGTTCTACGACCCGACGTCCGGGACGATCACGATTGACGGCGAGGATCTCCGGAACGTCCGAACGCAATCGCTTCGCAAGAACATCGGTCTCGTTCTTCAGGACACCTTCCTGTTCGCGCGGACGATCAAGGAGAACATCGCCTACGGGACCGACGTTACGTCCGACCGCCAGATCATCGAGGCGGCAAAGGCGGCCAATGCTCACGAGTTCATCATGGGTTTCCCGGACGCGTACGACAACGAAGTCGGCGAACGGGGGATCACGCTTTCCGGGGGCGAGAAGCAGCGCGTCTCGATCGCCCGCGCGATCCTGAAGAACCCGGCAATACTGATACTCGACGAAGCCACGTCGGCGGTAGACTCGGCGACCGAGGCGTCGATCCAGGAGGCGATGGACCGTCTCGTGACGGGTCGGACCACGATCGCGATCGCCCACCGGCTGTCGACGCTCCGCAACGCCGACAAGCTCATCGTGATGGAGAAAGGCGAGATCGTGGAGACGGGCACCCACGAGGAGCTTCTCTCGGCCGGCGGCATCTACGCCGATCTCGTGGAGAAGCAGGCGGGCTTCGCCCGCGAGATGATCGGAACCGGCAATGCCGGTTTTATCGCCTGAGCTGTGAGAAGAGGGAGGCGCCTGTGAGCGTCGAATACGGAGCAATGCTGAAACCCGCGGATGTCCGCATCACACGGAACGAGCACGGCGATCCGGTCGCACGGATCGGGGAGACGCAGATCGTGCTCGGACACGTGCTGAGCGTCTTTCCAATCTCGAACCGGGGCGCCTTCGTCTCGCTTCGCGACCTCAACGGCGACGAGATAGCCGTGCTCGAGCGGACTGACGACCTCGACGGAACCTCCAGGCACATCGTGCACGAAGAGCTCAACCGCTCGTACTTCCTGCCCCGAATCGAGGAGATCTTCTCAGTCACCGACGACCTGAACGTCATCACCTGGAACGTCTTCACGGACAAGGGGTCGCGGACCTTCGAGGTTCGCGATCCACGCAAGAACGTTCGATCGGTCGGCGGCGGAAGATACATCGTCAAGGACGTCGACGGGAACCGCTACGATATCCCGCGCCTCGGGCGGCTACCGCTCAAGTCCCAGACGCTGATTCGGGAGTTCGTGTAGAGAGGAGCCAATGGAAGCATTACGTTTCGGCGTGATCGGTCCCGGGGGCAGAGGCTCTCTCGCCTCCTGTGTGGAGGATGTCGACCCGGCAAGCCGGCTCGTCGCGGCCGCGGACGTCGTTCCGGAGGCACTGGAGCGGTTCCGGGAGAAGCACGGGCCCGATCGCTTTGTGACCTCGGACTACCGGGAGCTCGTCGAACGGGACGACCTCGACGGCGTCTTCGTCTGCAGCCCGGACCACCTGCACGAATCGCACGCGACCGCGGCGCTCGAGGCCGGGAAGGCGGTCTACCTCGAGAAGCCGATTGCGATCACAATCGAGGGCGCCGACCGGATCCTTGAGACCGCGATGCGAACCGGCAGTCGGCTCTACCTCGGCCACAACATGCGCTACTTCCCGGCGGTCCTCGCGATGAAGCGCCTCCTTGACTCCGGCAGGATCGGGCGCCTGGAGGCGGTCTGGTGCCGCCACTTCGTGGGGATTGGAGGCGATGCCTACTTCAAGGACTGGCACTCCGAGCGGAAAAACACGACCGGACTGCTCCTGCAGAAGGGAGCTCATGACATCGACGTGATCCACTGGCTCGCGGGAAGCTACTCGCAGGCGGTCGTGTCCATGGGCAAGCTCTCCGTTTACAACCGTGCCCGGCGCAGAGAACCGGGCGAGACGATGTCCGTGTCGATCGACTCAAAGAACTGGCCGCCGCTGGCCGCCGACGACTATTCGCCGCAGATCGACGTTGAAGACCACACCATGGTGCTCATGCAGCTGGCCAACGGCGTCCAGGCCTCGTACGTCCAGTGCCACTACACGCCCGATTACTGGCGCAACTACACCTTCATCGGGACCGAAGGACGGATTGAGAACTTCGGCGACTCGGGAAGCTGCGCGGTTCATCTCTACACGACGAGGTCCGGCGGCCGGAGCGAGCCCGATGAGACGATTGCGATGCGCCCCCAATCGGGGAGCCATGGCGGGTCGGACCCGGCGATCGTCCGGAGTTTCGTGGACTTTCTCCGCAACGGGACGCCTCCCAATACCTCGCCGGTCGCCGCACGGTACGCGGTTGCCGCCGGCGTGATGGCAACGGACTCACTGCGGACGGACAACGGGCTGCGACGCGTACCACCGCTGGCGGGCGAGATCGAGGCGTACTTCGCCGCAGGACAGAGGCCGGATACCATTTGACATTCTCTTATCGTTCATGTAGTATCGATTTGAGGATATCGATTCGGTTATATCGATAATAGATTACCGACAGTCCTCTTCTTTCTGTTGAGCGCGGAGCTTCGGTTCCGATGAGATACGAGAAGAAAGGAGACCCATATGGTGCGGCAGAACAACCAGTGTGCCGAAGAGGTGGACCAGGTCAAGCTTGCCGAGCTCGACCGCTTCATTGACGAGCGAAAGGATGTCAAGGGACTGCTCATCCCGGCTCTCCAGCGGGCGCAGGAGCTCTTCGGGTACCTGCCGGACGAGGTGATCCGCCACATCAGCAGGCGACTCGACATTCCCTTCAGCGAAGTTGCGGGGGTGGTGACCTTCTACTCGTTCTTCTCGACCGTCCCTCGCGGGCGCCGCCTCATCCGGGTATGCCTCGGCACCGCCTGCTATGTCCGCGGAGGACAGGAAGTGCTCGCCGCACTGCGGCATGAGCTCGGAATCGAGGTCGGTCAGACGACTGAGGATCGCCTCTTCTCGCTCGAGATCGGACGCTGTTTCGGCGCCTGCGGGCTTGCGCCGGTTGTGATGGTCGACGACGACGTGCATCAACGGGTGAAACCCGCTCGAGTCCGCGAGCTACTCGCCTCGTACCGCGAGGAGGAGAACGAGGAGCACGAGACGGATCTGGTCACAGAAGGAGTTGCCGAATGAGCGCGAACCGACGAATCAACACACAGGCCGACCTCCACAGCCTGCGGGATGAGCGTTCCAGGCACGCGGCCCGGTGCGAACACCGGTTTCGTGTCTGCATGGGCGCGAGCTGTATCGCATCAGGGGCCGACGAGGTGCTCGAGCGCCTGCGGGCGCGGTTGGCGGAACGCAACGGCACCGTCGAGCTCGTGGGGACCGGCTGCATGGGGCCGTGCTCGCGCGGCCCGGTCGTCACGGTCCTGCCCTCCGGCCGAAGCTACACGCATGTGGAGCCGCAGGACATCGACCGTATCATCGAGGAGGCGCTGTCCGGCAAGGAACGGGATGCGGTCGACGACGTGCAGACCTTCCTCGACGCGCAGACGCGCACGGTCCTTGCACGTTGCGGTACGGTGGACCCGGGCAGTATTGACGATGCGATCTCGCATGAGGCGTACGCGGCGCTCGCGGAGGCCCTGAAGCTCGACCCCGACGCGATCATCGAGCGGATGAGGGAATCCGGCCTGCGGGGACGCGGAGGCGCCGGATTTCCCACCTGGATGAAGTGGCGGTTCACGCGCGACGCGCAGTCGGAGGACGGTGCGAAGTACGTGATCTGCAACGCCGACGAGGGTGATCCCGGCGCGTTCATGGATCGCAGCATTCTCGAAGGCGATCCGCACAGCCTGATCGAGGGAATGACGATCGCCGCACGGGCGATCGGCGCAGTCCGCGGGTTCGTCTACGTTCGCGCCGAGTACCCGCTTGCCATTGAGCGGCTCGAGGTCGCACTCGGCCAGGCCCGCGAATACGGGCTGCTCGGCGAGGATATCCTCGGCAGCGGGTTCTCGTTCGACCTGGAGATCCGCAAGGGATCAGGCGCCTTCGTCTGCGGAGAAGAGACCGCACTGATGAACTCGATCGAAGGCAAGCGCGGCGAGCCGCGCCCGCGACCGCCCTTTCCCGCCCAGAAAGGGCTCTGGGGAAGGCCGAGCGTCCTGAACAACGTCGAGACCTACGCCAATGTCGCCGCCATCATGACGCGCGGAGGACAATGGCGGGCTATCGGGACCGCTGACAGCCCCGGCACGAAGGTCTTCGCGCTCGCGGGAGCCGTTGAGAATACCGGTCTCGTTGAGGTTCCCATTGGCACGACCCTTGGTGAGCTGATCTACGACATAGGCGGCGGCGTCCGGGGCGGACGCGCATTCAAGGCCGCACAGATCGGCGGCCCCTCCGGCGGCTGCGTGCCGCGCGAGCATCTGAACATTCCGCTCGACTACGAGTCGCTCCAGGAGCTCGGAGCAATCATGGGTTCGGGCGGACTCATCGTGATGGACGACGAGACCTGCATGGTCGACGTGGCGCGCTACTTCCTCGAGTTCGTCCAGGAGGAGTCGTGCGGGAAGTGCGTCCCGTGTCGCGTCGGCACACGGCGGATGCTCGAAATCCTCGACAGAATCACCTCCGGCCACGGCAGACCGGACGATATCGACCGCCTCATCGAACTCGGAGAGCGGATCAAGGACACCTCGCTCTGCGGGCTCGGACAGACGGCGCCCAATCCCGTGCTCTCCACGATTCGTCACTTCCGCCACGAGTACGAGGCGCACATCCGGGAGAAGCACTGCGAGGCAGGAGTCTGCCCGGGGCTGGTACGCGCACCCTGCCAGAGCGCGTGTCCGGCCGGCGTGGACGTCCCCGGCTTCGTCTCCCTGATCGCCGAACGGCGGTACGCGGAGGCGCTGCAGGTACACCGCGAGCGCAATCCCTTCGCGGCCGTCTGCGCCCGGGTCTGCTTCCACACCTGCGAGGACCACTGCCGACGATCCTCGCTCGACGAGCCGGTAGCCATCCGCGCGGTCAAGAGGTTCATGGTTGACCAGGAAGTCGTCATCCAGACGCCCGAGGTCCGCGAATCGCCGGAGAACGAGAAACGAAAGATCGCGATCGTCGGCGCGGGGCCCGCGGGCCTCTCCTGCGCGTACTTCCTTGCGCGCCTCGGGTACCGCCCCACGGTCTTTGAGGCCGAGTCCCGACCCGGCGGCATGCTCGTTCAGACGATTCCCGCGTACCGGCTTCCGCGCGAGACGCTCGCGCGCGAAATTCGCATGATCGAGCAGCTCGGCGTCGAAATCCGGACGGGAACCGCGCTCGGCCGCGACTTCACCCTCGGCAGCCTGCAGGACGACGGGTACGACACCGTTTTCCTCGGCGTGGGAGCCCCGGGCTGCCAGGCCATGGGAGTACCGGGAGAGGACGCCGACGGGGTGGTCCTCGCAGGAGACTACCTGCGCCAGTACAACATCCGCGGCTCGGTTCCGGTCGGCAAGAACACGGTCGTCGTCGGTGGCGGCAACGCCGCGATCGATGCGGCACGCACCGCGCTTCGGCTCGGCGCCGAAACGGTCACGGTCATCTACCGCCGCACGCGCGAGCAGATGCCGGCCTACGCCGAGGAGATCGAAGAAGCGCTGCACGAAGGCGTCGAGCTCCGTGACCTGACCCAGCCGCTTCGGGTCAACGTGGACGAGGAAGGCAAGGCACGGACGATCACGTGCGCCCGCATGACACTCGGCGAGTTCGACCGTTCGGGACGACGCCGGCCGCAGCGCTCCGAGCACGACGAATTCGAGCTGCCGGCGGACCAGGTCATCGTGGCGATTGGCCAGACACTCGATCTCACGCCGCTCGTGCAGCCCGACCTGGCGCTCGGGAGCGAGCTCGAGATGACCCCCGACGGCTTCATCGGCATCCATCCGCTGACCGGCCAGACGAGCGTGCCGTGGATCTTTGCAGGCGGTGATGCGGCGAGCGGACCCGCCTCCGTAGTCACGGCGATTGCCGCCGGAGAGCGAGCCGCGGTCGGAATCGATCTGTACCTGACGGGAGAGTCGCATGCCTTCTGGCGCAAGGCAGAGACCATCGACACCGCATTCGACTCCGAGGCCGACCCTGCGCCGTATCCGCGAGAGCCGTATCAGACGATCGAAGTCGGACGACGGCGTCATAACTTCGACGAGGTTGAACAATCCTGGTGCGAGGCGGTCGCCCTGCGCCAGGCCAAGCGTTGCCTGCGCTGCGATTACGGAAAGCCGGCAGCGGCCCAGGTAGAACCAGTCCGGGAGGAACTCCGTGTATAACGTGACGATTAACGGAAAAGACGTTCAGATCGCCGAAGGGTCGACCATACTCGACGCCGCCCGGCAGGCAGGGGTGTCCATTCCCACCCTCTGCTTCCTCGAGCACCGGGCGCCGCTCGGCGCCTGCCGGGTCTGCGTCGTTGAGGTTGAGGGCGCGCGGACACTCCAGGCCGCCTGCGCAACGCCCGTGACGGACAACATGGTCGTCAACACGAACTCCCGCCGTGCGCGGCAGTCTCGCCGAACGGTGATCGATCTGCTCTTGAGCGAACACGAGGGGAACTGCCAGTACTGCGACCGCAGCGTGGACTGTGAGCTGAAGGAGATCGCCCACGATCTGACGATCGAAGCGCCGGAGTACGAGGGCGAACGCGTCCCGTCGGTTCTCGACACGAGCACACCGGGGCTCATCCGCGACTCCGGCAAGTGCATCAAATGCCGCCGATGCGTCACCGTCTGCAACGAGGTGCAGCAGATCGGCGCGCTCTTTCCCCAGTACCGGGGATACGACACGGTGGTCGGACCAGCCTTCGCCATGGACCTCGACTCGGTCGCCTGCGTCCAGTGCGGCCAGTGCGCCGCGGTCTGCCCCGTCGGCGCGATCAGCGAGGCGAGCCACATAGAGGGTGTGTGGCGCGCGCTCGACGATCCGGAGAAACACGTGGTCGTCCAGACCGCTCCGGCCGTTCGCGCCGCGCTCGGTGAGTGCTTCGGGTACGAGCCGGGCACGCTGGTCACCGGGAAGATGGTGAGCGCGCTGCGCGAGATCGGCTTCCACGCCGTGTTCGACACGAACTTCACCGCCGACCTGACCATCATGGAGGAGGGAACGGAGCTGCTCATGCGACTCAAGGCGGCACTGACCGGGAAGGCCGAGGGATACCACGGACCCAGCGCGCTGCCGCAGTTCACGAGCTGTTCGCCGGGCTGGATCCAGTTCGCCGAGTACTTCTACCCGGAGATGCTCCCCAACCTCTCGACCTGCAAGTCGCCGCAACAGATGTTCGGCGCCCTGGCGAAGACCTACTACGCCGAGCAGGCCGGAGTGGACCCGGAGAAGATGGTCGTCGTGTCGGTGATGCCGTGTACGGCCAAGAAGTTCGAGGCCACGCGCGACGAGATGAATGCCAGCGGCTACCGGGACGTGGACTACGTTCTCACGACGCGGGAGCTCGGGAGGATGATCGCCTCCGCGGGCATCGACTTCCGATCGCTGCCCGACGACGAGATGGACGCCCCCATGGGGTTGAGCTCGGGTGCTGCGGACATTTTCGCGAACTCGGGCGGGGTCATGGAGGCGGCGCTTCGCACCGCGTGGGAGCTCGTGACCGGTCGCGAGTTGCCGACCGGGAATCTGCACGTCGAACCGGTGGCAGGGCTCGCCGGCATCAAGGAAGCGTCGCTGGTCATAGAGGATCCCCTTCCGGACTGGAGCTTCCTCGACGGCGTGGAGCTCAAGGTGGCAGTCGCGCATGGGCTCGGCAACACAGCGCAGCTCATCAAAGAGATCAAGAGCGGTCAGCGCGAGTACCACTTCGTCGAGATCATGACCTGCCCGGGCGGATGCATTGGGGGCGGCGGGCAGCCGCGCATGACGACCGACGAGGTCCGGCGCAAGCGTATCGCCGCGATCTACCGCGAGGACGAGGGGAAGGAGCTGCGCAAGTCGCACCTCAACCCGCAGATCTCGGAGATCTACGAGCGCTACCTGAAGGCACCGCTCGGCGAACGCTCCCACCACCTGCTGCACACGAAGTACGTGGCCCGGCAGGTCGTGTAGCCCGCCGGCCGCCTCGCAGCAGCTCGCGGCGGCCGTGCATCCGCGGCCTGTGGTTCAGGTCGCGGAACTCCTCAGCGACCCAGGTAGAGATCCCGGCCCGCAACGAGGCTCACCATCTTACGGTCTGCGATGCTGCGTGGCAGCATCCAGAATCCGCAGTCGGGGTGCACCCAGCGGACCCGCTCGGGTCCGAGCACCCTGACCGCTTCCTCGATTCTCCTCGCCACGATTTCCGCCGTCTCCACCTCGTTGTCCTTGATGTCGATCACGCCGATCCCGAGGTGGATGTCCTCCCGGAGGCTGCCGAACCGCTCGAGCTCCCCGTACCCCCGGCGCGCAAACTCCAGCACCAGGTGATCGAGATGGAGCTTGTTGAAAAACTCGATCAGGTCGTCCCATGTGCCGCTCTGAATGCTCTGCCCGCCGTAGTTGCCGAAGCAGAAGTGCATTCCCTTTGCCCCCGTGATCGCGTCCAGGACCGTGTTGATCGGCTCGTGCGCCCAGGTCCCGTCGCCGGGATTGCCGGGAAGGTTCGCCTCATCCACCTGCACGACGGCCGCGTCGATCCCCGAAACCTGCTTCGCGAGCGCGGAGGCGATCGCCGCGGTCAGCGTGGGCAGATCGCGGTAGTGATGGTCGAGCAGCGTTCGCGCGAGCATGTAGGGAGAGGTTACCGTGAACTTGAGCGTCGCCGATGCGAGATCCCGGATGGAACGCCATTCGGCAACCAGATCGAGCAGGCCTTCGGTGAGGGGCCCCTCGACGACGCCCGCCGGCATCGCACGAAAGCCCATCCCGGGCATGGAGCGAAACTCGGCGATTTCGTGGCGTGACAGACGGGTCCGAACGCCTGCGAGCGGCGCAATGAAGGTCTCGATCATCCCGTTGGTATCCGGATGATTCACGCTCCAGCGAGAGAGCTCGCCGTCGGTGACGACCTCGATTCCCGCGAGCTCCTGAGTCTTGAGCACGGTGAGAATGGCGTCACGCAGGTTGGGCGCGGACGGATAGGCGCGCAGCCACTCGGGAACCGGGTAGCTGCCGACGACGGTTGTGGTGATCTCTGACATACTGCTTCGCCTCCTCGGCGTATAGTACTCATTCCCATGCCGGCGGTCGCGCCTTGGGTGACGGGATCATCCCTGGTATACTTCCCTGTACCATGCAGCACGCAGACGTCCTCTCCCAGCCGGTCCGAATCGGCCCGCTCACCGCGCCCAACCGCATCGTGATGCCACCGCTCGTCATCTGGAAGGCCGACGAGACCGGCATGGTCACCGACTACCACGTCGCGCACTACCGGCGCTCCGCAGGCCCCGGGCTGATCGTCGTGGAGGCAACCGCGATCGCGCCGGAGGGCCGTCTCGCCGCCACCCAGCTCGGGGCATGGTCCGACGACCAGATCGTCGGACTCAGCCGCCTCGCCCGCGTCATCGCGGACGCCGGCGGCCTGCCCGGCATCCAGCTTCATCACGCAGGCGGCAGCACCAGCCTCAAGAACACCTGCGGGCTGCCCCCACGGGTCCCGTCGCTCGTCAGAGGTTCCCCTGACGCAGCGACTGAGATGAGTGCGAAGGACATCGAGCACACGATCGCCTCCTTCGCCCATGCCGCCCGGCGCGCGCTCGACGCGGGGTTCCGCGTGATCGAGCTGCACGGCGCCCACGGGTACCTCATCAGCCAGTTCCTCTCGCCCGACACGAATCGGCGCCCAGACCGGTGGGGCGGCTCTCCGGACTCCCGCCGGAGCTTCCTCCTCGAGGCGTTGAGATCGGTTCGCCACGAAATCTCCCGTGCGGGACGCGCGGACTCCGCCGCGCTCACCGTCCGGCTCGGGCTCGCCGCGAGCCCGCCGAGCTCGCTGTCGCTCGAGGAGGGGTGTGTCGCCGCGATCGCAGCGGAGCAGGCGGGAGCTGATCTGCTGGACGTCTCGCACGGCGGGCCAATCGATGATGAGCTTGCCTCGCAGATCGCGGCGAGCTTCGCGGCGAACTTCGCGGCGAAGGGCTCCGGGCGGGCCGACGAGGCAGACGGCTGGTCGTCCACCTTGAGGCTCGCGGCAATCGCGAAGACTGCCGTCTCGGTCCCGGTCATCGGCGTCGGGGGAATACGCACCCCCGCCCATGCCGCCCGTGCAGTCATCGCCGGCATCGCCGACCTGGTGGCCGTCGGGCGCGGCACGCTCGCCGATCCGGCATGGGCGCGCAAGGCGCTCGGGCTCGACGAGCGGCCCATCGAGCCGTGCCGGCACTGCGAACCGCACTGTTACTGGTTCAAGGAGGCGCCGCGGTGCCCCGCCCGCAAGCGGCTCGCGACGAAGGGCGAGCAGGAGCCGGTGGCATGAGAACCGAGAAGAGCACCGCCGGCGAGTCGCCCTCCCTTGCCTGCAATCGATCTCCAGTCTACCGAGTATACCAGCGGTTTCGTCCTAGTGCGAACCGAAGGAGGAGCAGTCATGCAGCATTCAGTGATTCATGACACGGAAAGGCACCGGTTCGTCGTCCGGGAGCTCGGACACGAGGCGTACCTCGAGTACTACGAGCTGCCCGACGGCTTGCTCGACTACTCGCACACCTACACACCGAACGAGATTCGGGGGAGAGGGATCGCGACCGCGATCATCAGGAGCGCGCTCGAGTACGCCCGGGCACACGGCAAACAGGTCGTGCCGAGCTGCCCCTTCGTGCAGACATACGCAGACCGGCACCAGGAATACGCGCCGGTCATAGCCGAACGATGGCGTCACACTACAGACCGACCGCGTGCAGCCGAAGAGGCGCCGTGCGACGGATGACCCGACGGGTGATCAGAGCACCAGGTCGCACGCCTCCGGCGGCATCCAGTGCGCATCCTGGCCGCGCCACTTCACATTACAGCCGATGGGGTTCGTCACCGGCACGCTGATCGGCTTCCCGTCGGTCACCTCGGCAAGCGCGCGATCAAGGTCGTTCACGGTCATCCTGTCCGTGTCCTTGGGATTATCGACGCCTCGGCCCGTGTAGATCAGCCTGCGATCCTTGTCGAGCACGTAGAAGTGAGGCGTGCGCAGCGCACCGTAAGCCCGTGCGACATCCTGCGTCTGATCGTGCAGGTAGACCCACGGAAACCGGTGCTCCTTCATGCGGGCGACCATGTGATCGAAGTCGTCGTCCGGGTGCGCGGCGGTGTCGTTCGAGTTGATCGCGACGAAGGAAACGCCTCTGGAAGCATACGTCTCCGCGGTCGCCCTGGTCACCTCATCAGACCCCGTGACGTACGGACAGTGATTGCAGGTGAAGAAGACCACGAGAACCGGCGACTCCGAGAAGTCGTCGAGCGAATACCTCCTGCCATCGGTCGCCGGGAGCGAGAACAGGGGGGCTCTGGCGCCTGATTCGAGCGTGAAAGCCATGGCGAAACTCCTTTCTTCCTGCTGAAGATACTCAGGAATATCACCCGGTTCAAACGGAGCGAGCCCTCAATGTCAACGCCGGCCCTCGAGCCGACCATCCCACTCCTCCACGACCCCGGTCTCCAGACGACGTTCGGCGACCGCACGCTGACCGGAGGCAAGCTCAGACAGTGCCGTCATCGCCCTCAACTCATGGGGATCGAGCGGCGTCACGTACAGCGCTTCGAGCACTCGCGACAGAGGCCACTCCGGATGGGGGCGGTCGTCAAGGACAATCGCATCGCCCGCTTCGAGCGAACCCGGTTCGAGCACCCGGTAGTACCACCCGGTACGTCCGGTATCCTGAACCCGACGGGCAAACCCGGGGACGCCGCAGCGATGTGACAGCTTCCAGCACGGCTGTCGAACCTCTGACACTTGCAGGACCGCGTTCCCGGCGCGGTAGACGTCGCCAACACAGACGTCGGCTTCAACCACACCGGTTGTGCTCAGGTTCTCTCCAAAGAAGGCCGGCGCGCGGAAGTGCGCCTGCGCCTGCGGATACGTCTGCGCCCAGAACTCGTAGTGGTCGAAGGCATAGTGATGCACCGCCTTGTCCGGCCCGCCGTGGTGTATCGTGTCTCCGTGCCCGTCTCCCTCGAGCCCCGCGGCGGTCACGAACACGCGAGCGGACACCGGTTTCTTGTGGATCGCGCTCGGCTCTCCCGAGGGCCCGAACCGCGCGGGCATACCCACATGGACCGACGAAACTCTCACTGCTGACGGCATCGCACATGCACCTCCGGGCCATGATACGGGGCCCGACGCGCTGTGTCCATGCCGCGGCGCGGTTGACCGCACGGCCCGTCGTATGGGAAGCTGTACACAGAGATGTTTCGCGGTGAGGGCTCGTATTACACTCCCATCTCGGCAGACGGACAGGTGGTCGAGAAACGTGTGGAATCGATCGAGGTCATGCGCGACGCCCCCGGCCCGCAGATCATCGTCCGGTACACGCTCACCAACCCCTACGATCACACGGTGTCGGTCCCCATACAGTCGGGGCTGACGTTGCTCTACCAGTACTCCCAGAGCGATGACGACCTGCGCGATCCGGAGTTGCACGTGGTGCCGGCCACGGTCTCGAGCTCCGGTGGCGAGGTCATCTACGTCGCCGACGAACCGGGCGGCGTCTTCGGCGCAACCGCGATCCAGCGCCAGCACCTGGGTACCGGTGTGCCGAACTACCGGTACCCGATTGCCGCAAACGTCACCCTCGTTCCCGGCGATTCGGTCCTCATCGAAGCGCGTGCCGGGGTGCCTGACCGGGTACGGCGCATGATCCTCGTGGACGCGATGGTAGGGCCCGACCGGCCCTACGGCATCTATCCGCAGCTCCTCGAGTCCGACTCGAGCACCAGCCGCGTACCCCCGCCGCTTCGAATCTACCCGGGCGCATCGTTCCACCCCGATCCTCCTCATGTCCAGATGCCCTTGCCGGATCGGGCCGAACGCCGCACACCACGCCTGCCGCGGTGGATCAGCCCTGAGCGGTACGCCCGTCTCCAGCAGGCGTTGCGCCACGACGGACGCCTGTGGAGCCTCTCGGTCGGACTGAGCGCGGTTCTGCTGTCGCTCTCGCTGGTGATCCGAACGGCGGGCGGCGGAGTCACGAGTTCCCTCGTGACCCACACCGTCCAGTTGATCGTCTTCGCACTGCTCACCGTGGGCCTGATGCGGCGCGTTCAGGCAGCCCGTATCGCCATGGCGCTCGTCCTCTCCGTAGCCGGCATCGCGGCCCTCACCCAGGTCGCCGTCGCGATCGCCTCCGCGGCGGCCCCGCCCGGATTGCTCTTGACGGAAGCCACCCTCATCCCGATCCTCTATCTCTCGGGAGCCGGGATACTTGTGCGGTCCGCGGCGGTGCGTGCCTTCACCGCGATTGGTAGCGCCCGCGCGCGAAGAACCGGGAAGCGGGGCAGAGGGAACCACCGATGAACCAGCGCGTATTCGAGCAGCGACGCGGCAGGGAAGAGTACCGGGTTGAGCTCGACGACACACAGTTCACCTACGCGTCCAGGGTTCGCGGCAGCGAAGGCTCGGCCGCAGTACCGTACGAACTGCTGTGTCGTCGGACCACCGACTACTATCGGTCCAATCTCTTCTTCCGTAACGTGGCGATCTACTTCGGCATCCTGGTCGTCGGAACGGTGGCGTTCGGTTTTCTGGTCAGCCTCGACCCGCGGGTCGCCATCCTCTGGGCGCTCGTCGCCGGGGCATGCTACGCGGCCTACCGGCTCACCGGAGTTCGCTACGAGGTGTATCCGCTCGCAGACGGTCGCGTGTTTCGACTGCTGTGGGGCCGACCGACGCGCCGGGAATACGTGGACTTCCGCCGTACACTCTTCGCCCGTCGCGATGCCTACCTGCGTGACCGGTACGCAAGGATCGACGTCGCTCGACCGGCTCCGCTCGAGCGGAGGCGCATTGAATGGCTGCGCGAGGAAGGCGTCATAGACCAGGACGCCTTCATAACAATCGTGGAGACGATCGAAGACCACGCGGCGCCGTAGCCGGGGATTCCTCAAGCGTCGACGAACCCGACCCTCCCGTCTTCGGTGCGCAGGTAGATCCGCCCCTCGTACGACCCCAGGTACTCGACGGCTCCGCCGCCGGAAAGCCGGCGGAAGAGATCGCCGGTGACCGGGTCGCGCAGGCCGACCTCGCGCTCGAGGAGACGCATCTCGGTCGCGGAGGCCAGCGGCGACGGATCCATGTAGCCGTAATCGCCGTCGGGCGTTCGAACCCGGACGACCGATCCTGCCGCCCCCACGACGAGAAGCGGAGTGTCGGCGGGCATGTCGCGGGTCCCGCCGGCGTCGCGGATCGGGGGCGTCACGGAACCGGCGTCGGCGCTCTCCAACCGGCCGGACCCCCGGCTGTCCCCGGCGCCCTCGACTCGAAGGAGCGGATTCCGGTTGATCCAGCGCGGCCCCACGGCCGGCGCCTCCAGGCCGACCCGCAAGGAGGTCCCGGCCGCCAGACGGTGCCACGATCCAAGGAGATCCTCGTGCAGCGCCGGTTGCGGAACGGTGAGCGGCGGATCGACGAAGTAGTTCCACGGATCCACGGCGTGCTGCCATCCGCCCTGATAGACGCCAATATGCAGGTGCGGTGGCGTCGTGATCGCGTTCCCGGTATTGCCGACGGTACCGATGACCTGCCCGGCCGTCACGCGCTCGCCCTGCCGCACCATCTGCTCCTCCAGATGGGCGTAGTAGAGCAACAGGTCGCGCTTCTCGTCGTAGAGTGAGACGATATTGCCGCCTCGGTCGCGAACCCCCACACGGTGCACCACCGCATCGCTCGCCGCGAGAAGCGGTGTCCCGCGAGGGGCGAAGATGTCCACCCCCTCGTGTATGCGGAGTCCGCCGTCGCGTCCGTCGCCGAAGTAGCTCAGAATCTGCCCGGGCCCGACCGCCTCAACCGGAAAGGCGAGCGAGGCGGTCGCGACGATCCGGACAACCACCCGACCGCCACGCAGGAGCTCCGGCTGCACCCGAAGGAGATACCGCCCGTCGCGCCGCGGCTCGAACCGGATTTCGGAGGATTCGGCGGGCCGGCTTGCGACCATGACGAGCCCGGATCCGGCCTCCACCCGGAAGAGGTCTGCGTAGTAGCGCTCGATCCCGGTCTCCATGGAGACGGTTACGGCCCGGCCGCGTTCGGCGACGAACTCGTACCCGATCGCCCGCGGCTCATGGGGATCGAAGAGCACAACCTCCTCGAAGGGTGTCTCGACGGTCAGAGGCTCGGCGACCGCGGCCTCGGCCGCGGCGATCCACGATTGACCGAGCGCCGTGTCGTCCAGGTCGAGGAGCTCGAGCGCGGCGCGGTACTCCTGATGCGAGGTCGCGGGCTCGAAGCGCTCTTCCACGATCTCAGGAGCGCACGCGGCGAGAACCGCGATCGCGGCGATCGCGATGCCGTAGCGTATCTTCGTGGGCTCAGATCCGTTCACCGGAAGAACGTACTCAGAGAACCGCCCCGTCGTCTGCCGGGCCCGACGCTTTTCGATCGCTCATTCCTTCTCGTCAGGCTCATCAAATGCGAAGACGGTGCCCTCGATGTTGATCACGTCGCCGCGCTTGAGGATCCTGCGGGTCACCGGTTTGTTGTTCACCCGGACCGGTGTGTCGCTGACGATTGTGTACTCGCCGCGCTTCGGCTCGTACGTCACGACCGCGTGCCGTTCGCCGACCGCCGGACTCCCGGCGATCGTCAGGTCCGCGTCCGGGCTCGCGCCGATCACGGTCTCCCCGTCGCCGAGCACAACCGTCTTCGAGAGCGCGGCGGCCCCCCCGGAATCGAGCAGCACCAGACTCGTCCCGGCGCGGCCTGCCCGTATGGCGACCGCCAGAAGCGCCGCAAGACCGAGGATCCCCGCGAGGAACACGATGATGGGTGCAGGCGCGGGCGCCTCCTCTGGCCCGGCGAAAAGCGTCCCGGCGAAGTACGGCCGCTCGACGCGAAGGTCGACATCCGCGTCACGGTAGGTCACCCGCACGATGCGCCGCTGCGACGGGATCATCGTCGCGGTGTAGGAGACCCGGTACTCTTCGAGCAGCACCGAGCGGATGTCCTGGTAGACCCGTGCAAGCTCGTCCGTCGTCACGGCACGGTACACCCGTCCGCCGGTCTGTTCGGCGATCCGCCCAAGGTGCGGATCTTCCTCATCGTCTCCGTAGTGGATGGCGAAAAGGCTCAGTCCTTCGCGCTGGAATGCATCAACAGCCTCGGTATAGGTGAACAGCCGCTCGCCGTGCTCCGGATGCGGCTCGCCCTCGTAGATCGAGTAGGGGTAGTTCTCGCCGTCGGAGAGAACGATGACGGTCCGACGACCGATGTCTGCCGCATCCGAGGCCGACTCGACGAGCGCGGCGTAGAGCTCGGTATACCCCTCGGCTCGAGGCGGCCGCTCGATGTCGTCGAGGATTGGACCAAGGCGCGCCTTGTCCCGGCCCGGAGGCGCGAGTTGGTGATACCGGGTGCCGAACAGGGCGAGGCCGACCCGGTCCCGCTCGTGGGTGATGTTGTTGACGAAGTGACGGATCGCCTGACGCGCGGCGTCGATGCGCCGAAGGTCGGGCCTTCCGGGCACATGCTCATCGTACATGCTGCCGGAATAGTCGACGAGCATGTAGAAGGAGAGCGGCGCGTCAAGGCTGCGCACCGGCACGACATCGAGTACGGCGTCGACCTCGTGGTACAGTCTGCCGTCACCCGACTCGTACACGCGCAGAAGCTCTCCCAGACGCTCCGGGTCGATCGTGCGGCCCGCCGGCAGGTCGAGCGACAGATAGAGGTCGACCCGCTGACCGAACAGGAGGCGGCCGGTATCGATCTGGCCGACCGCCAGGCGCTGGGCCGGGACGCTCGCCGCGACCGCGGCGCAGAGCACGATCAGCATCATTGCCCGTCGAATCATGGGATACCTCCTCGACCGTCCGGTCACGGCCGCTTCAGGTAGAAGCGTGCCGTGCCCACGTCGATCACATCATCGTACTTGAGCTCGGCCCGGTCGACCGGCTCCTCGTTCACCCGCAGCTCACCGCGCCCCCGCTCGATCCTGAGCCCGGCCCGATCGCCCACCACCACCGCGTGCCTCGGCGAGACCTCGGTGTAGTTGGCAATGGTGACCGTGTCGCCGAGTGAGTCTCCAATCGTCGTCCGGCCCGGAGGAAGCGGGTACTCACGCCCGCGAAGGGCTCCGGTCAGGAGCGCGAGTCGCCCGAGCAGGAACCCGCGCTCGATCGCCGCGAAGCCTGCCCCGAGCAGCAGACCGAGCACCACGGTGCCCACCGGACGGACCCACCACGCATCCGCGAACACGTGCATCCCGTACTCGACGAGAAGCCCCCCGGAAAGCCCCCCAACGAAACCGCCGAGCGCGCCGATCCCGGCACGTTTCCCGGAGCGCAGCCGCAGCCCCTCCACCGCGCCGATCACGGCGCCCGTCACCGACCATCCGAGCCCGCGCGCGATCACGAAGCCGGCGAGACGGGCGTCCGGCCGCTGCAGCAGGTACTGGCCAAGCGCGAGATAGACCGCCTGACCTACGAGCACACCGGTCGCCCCGGCAAGCAGGCCGGCGGCGGCTCCGGTCCCGAGTCCGAGCCACTTCCTGGCGCCCACGCCGGCGGTAATGCCGTCGACGCTTCCGAAGGCGAGACCGAAGAAGGCTCCGTAGACCGAGCCGGTGGTCACCATGAAGAACAGGTACGAGGGGAAGCCCGGCTGGGCGCCGAGCAGGAGCTCGGCGAAGGGCCAGGCGAGCAGCCCGCCCACAACCCCGGCCGCGAGCACGATGATACGCCGCATGAACAGACTCATCTCTCCTCCTCGGTGCGAGGCAGAAGCGCAACCTCCACCGTGACCTGTCGCGTGAGGCGGTCGGTCTCCAGGGAGACCTGCTCCTCATGGTAGTCCGGGTGCGCTAGACGCAGCCGCACGGTATCTCCCGGCGCGAAGCGCACGGCGCGGGCCAACGAGAGGTAGGCCGATCCGATTCCCCGCAGCGGGTGAATCTCCTCGCCGTCCGCCGTCAGCGCGCCGTCCGCGGTCAGCTGCCGAGCCGGGTCCGTTCGCGCCGGAGTCTCCCAGCCGGTGCCTCGTCGGTTCAGCACCCGCCACTCATCGTTCAGCCATGCTTCGACCTTCACCTCGTCCACCGGGGCTGCGGTCCGGGCATCGTGAACCGCGAGATCGAGCGTGAACGACGCCGGCGGAACCGGGTCCCATCGCACTGCAATGACCTGGGTCTCGCCCGCAGTGGCGACGGAGTCCAGCGTCAGGATCTTCCGGTCAACCGAATCCTCTACGGCGACCGTCACCCGGTAGCGCCCGGCAGGCATGGTCAGCAGGCGCGATCGAACGACGACGTAGTCAGGGGTCTCGAGCGCGTCGACCGTGCGCATCAACGGCAACCGCAACGGCACGTCGGCAAACCGGCCGTTCTCCTCGCGGGCGAGCTCGATGCGGATCAGGTGCTCGTCCACGGAGCGATCGGTCTTGCGCAGGCGTATCTCCGCGCGCACGAGCGCGTGCGTGCGCCCGAGGATCAAGCCCTGAGCCTCGCCGGTCCACCAGGCGAGCGCCCCCGCGACGAGCAGGATGAGCACCCCCGCGACGACGGGTCGCATCCAGGAGCGATGCTTCCGGCGCGGCCGCTCGACGCTCTCGGGTCTGCCTTCGGCGAGCGCGGAAAGACGTCGGCGCATCCGCGCCTCGTCCTCCCTGCGGAAGAGCGCGTCGAGCCGCCCCACGACATCCGCGGCATGCTGGAACCGCCGCCGGGGCTTGCGGCGCATGCAGCGCCTGATGACCCTGACAACCGGCCGCGAGACGCGGGGATTGAGTCTCCGCGGGTGGCGATAGCGGCCGCGCTGGATCCGGTTGACCGTCTCCGGGTTGAACCCGCCGGAGAACGCCTTCGCGCCGGTCACCATCTCGTAGAGCGTGGCGCCGGCCGAGTAGATGTCCGCCCGCCGGTCCACGTCCCGACTGCGCTCGATCTGCTCGGGCGCGATGTACGCGACGGTGCCGAGGGTCATGCCCTCTCGCGTCAGCTCGTCCTGGAACTCGCCGCCCCGTGAGGCGATCCCGAAGTCGAGCAGCTTCACCGAGCCGTCGCGGGCGATGACGACGTTCCCCGGCTTCACGTCGCGGTGCACGACGCCCTTGCCGTGCACGTACTCGAGCCCGCGAAAGACGTCGCGCGCGATGAAGAGCGCGAGATCGCTCGGCAGGTACCGTTCGCGCGCAAGGATCTCCTCGAGCGAGACCCCGTCGATGTACTCGAGCACGATGTAGTCCGACGACCCGTGACGGAAGTGGTCATAGACGTCGACCACGTAGTCGGTGCGGAAGTCGATCATGATCGCCGCCTCACGACGGAACCGCTCGCGCATCACCGGGTCGCCGGAAATGTTCAGCTTCTTGAGGATCACAAGCCGGTCGAGCGTGGGGTGCTCGGCCTTGTAGACCATCCCCATCCCACCCTTGCCGATTTGATCGACGATCGAGTACTTGCCGATCTGGTCCGGGGTCCGTGCCATGGGTGGTCCGCTAACCGTGCAGCGTATCGTTGTTGATGTCGACGAACCGCTCGGTCAGCACCTGCGTCACCTCGACGAGTGCAGCCTGCTCCTTTGCCGCCGGCAGTGCCTTCTGGAAGACCGCGATCGCGAAGACGGGCGAGGTCTTCTGCACCGGGCCTTCGGCAAACTCGATCACCTGATCGACGGCGATGTCCGACGCGAGCCGGCTGTCCTGCTTGACCGACATCTGCGGAACGTCGCGCCGGGCCCCGATACTCGCGTACGCGACGTCCCGCTCCCCGTCGATCATGGGACCGACGCTCACGATCGAGCCCGAGTAGGTCATCGCGAGGGCGCCGCCAAACTCGCCCGCGGCAAAGGTCTCGGCCGGGGCCATCCCGCGCTCGGCGGTGTGACGCTCAAAAGCGCGGTGTTTCTCCATCCACCCTTCGGCGAGCAGCTCCTCGGCATTCTCGACGCCGGACAGACCGGCCGGCTCAACGAGCTGTCGCACGTGCTCCCTTACCCGTTCGGGTAGCTTCTCCACGTTTCCTGCCATACCATCAGTGTACAGCCGGGATGCGGCTTTTCCAAGAAGGTGGCAGGCCCGGAACCGGGGCGCCGCGGACGCCTTTGAAACGCCCGGAGATCGGGGTACACTATGGAGGAGACTCAAAGGAGCGCGTATGAAAGCGGGACGCAACGACCCCTGCCCCTGCGGCAGCGGCAAGAAGTACAAGCACTGCTGTTACGAGAAGGACAGCGTGAAGCACGAGGAGCCGATCATCGCCGCGCCGGAAACCGCAGTCGAAGCGTCGGATGACGAGCAGGCGGACGCCGGGCAGACGGAGACGGCCGCCCCTCCGGACAAGCATCGGCACCGGAAGGACCGGTCACGGTTCAAGGGCGAGACTCAGGGCAAGAGCAGTACCTTCAGGCCGCGCGCCACTCGGGGCGCTCAGCGGGGCTCATAGCATAAGCCGGCGAGGGATGGTAGGCTCACCACGATGAGCCTCACAACCAGCATCTCACGGTTCCGCCCCTCCCGACTTCGCTTTCTGCGAACGAGCTGCGGTGTCCTCACGCTCGCGACGATCGCCGTTTTCGGCTCGATCGGCTACAACCTCTCGCCGGACTGGTACTGGCTGATGGTGAGTGCGGTCGTGCCGGCCTCGCTCTACTTCACGCTCCGCCGCGCGGTTCCGGTAGCCGATGCCCGCGTGCGGGGACGCGCGAGGTGGCGAGCGTACGGTCCGTCGGTCGAGCGCGTTCCCTACACGCGGTTCGAGCAGTTGCGATCGCAATACGGTGACTACACCCGCGACCCGAGCCTGGGATTCGTGGACGATCGCACGTGGAACGATCTGGGAATGGACGAGATCCACGACCGGATCGACGTTGCCTTCACGATGGCCGGGCGCAACGAGCTCTACCGCATGCTCAGGCACGTGCTGCCGCCGGGTGAGACCATCGGCGAGCGCTCCAGGCTCATCGAGGAACTCACCGACGACGAGGCGCTTCGGCAGCGAGTCGCGCAGTCGCTCGCCTACGTGGGCGAGGAGCGTGACGCGGACCCGGCGGACCTCCTCTGGAGCGACGCGGTAGAGAGCGACGATCTGTTCCCCATGTTCATCGCGATGTGCGGGCTTGCGATCGCCTCGATTCTCGTTGCCGCGGCGGTCAATCCCACGCTCGGTATCATCATGATCATCGTCACCTTCGTCAGCAACATGTGGATCTACTACCGCAAGGCCCGCCACGTCTCGATCTACGTACCGGCGCTCCGGGTGCTGAGCCGGATGATCAACATCGCGGTGGACCTGCCCTGGCACGATCTGCCGGAGCTTCGTTCTCGAACGGGCCCGGCCCGGCGGGCATTCGGCTGGCTGCTCACCGGCGCCCCGAGCCCCTCTCCCACCTTCACCGGGGATATCATGGAGACGATCCTCCTCTACGTGAAGATCTACTTTCAGATCGACCTCATCGCGTACAACAAAATCATCCGTACCATCACCGCGGAGCGGGATGCCTTCCGGGCGATCTACCAGGGAATCGGGTCGATCGACGCGCTCTATGCGCTCGCCTCCTACCGGTCCCGCAGGAACCGTATCTGTGACGCGGAGATCCTGGAGAATGGGAACCTCGAGCTCTCCGGCGCCTACCATCCACTGATCGCTCGCGCGGTTCCCCATACGGTGGAGCTCCGCCGGCCGGGCGCGATCGTGACCGGAACCAACATGGCCGGCAAGTCGACCTTTCTGCGCACGGTTGGGATCAACGTCCTCTTCGCGCAGACGGCCGGATACGCCTTTGCGAAGGCATACCGCGCTCCGCGATTCCGGGTCATGTCGTCGATCGAGAAGCACGACGATCTCGCCGAAGGAAAGAGTTTCTACTACGACGAGGCCGAGCGCATCTACCGGATGATCGAGGAGGCCCAGGCGCAGACGCCGGTTCTGCTGCTCATAGACGAGTTGCTCTCGGGAACCAATTCGCTCGAGCGCGAGAGCGCGTCGGTTGCGATCCTCCATTACCTTGCAGACCGTCCGGCGCTCACGATCGCCGCCACGCACGATGTGGCCATAGCGAACGGCGTCGCCGACCGCTACGCACTGCACTACTTCACCGACAGCGCCGACGAGAAGGGCCTCTCCTTCGATTACCAGATTCACCCGGGCGTCGTGCAGACGCGAAACGCCATCAAGCTCCTGCGGCTGATCGGGTACCCTGAAGACGTTATCGAGAGCGCGCTTGAGAGCACGAAGGGTCTCTGATAGAGTCACCCATGCCGTTCACGCTGCTCTGGTACGATCTGGAGACCTTCGGGCGTCACCCGCAGTGGGATCGTATCGCGCAGCTCGCCGCGATCCGCACGACCGACGCCTTCGAGCAGGTTGATGACCCGATCGTGGCCTACTGCCGGCTCACCCCGGATTACGTCCCCAACCCTGACGCATGCCTGCTGACGGGTATCACGCCGCAACTCGTGCAGGAGCGGGGGTCGTCGGAACGCGAGTTCGCGGCGCTTGTCTATGAGCAGATGATCCGCCCCGGGACGTGCACGGTCGGGTTCAACAATCTGCGGTTCGACGACGAGTTCATCAGAGCGCTCTTCTACCGGTGTCTCTACGATCCATACCGACGGGAGTACGCCGAGAGTAACTCCCGGTGGGACATCCTCGGCCTCCTGCGCATGTGCCACGACCTGCGGCCGGAGGGAATCGAGTGGCGATACGACGACCGCGGCGTCCCGGTATTCAGGCTCGACGAGCTCGCGGCGGCCAACGGCGTCGAGCACGAGCAGGCGCACGATGCGCTCTCGGACGTCCGCGCCACGATCGGTCTCGCGAAGCGCGTCCACCGCTCGCAGCGCAAGCTCTTCCGGTACCACTTCTCACTGCGGAAGAAGGAAGAGGTCAGACGTCGGCTCAACCTTCAGCAGATGGAGCCGGTCCTCCATACCTCACCCATGTTCACCTCTCCTGCCGGGTGCACGACGGTGGTGATCCCGCTCAGCGTTTCGCCGTCGAACGCGAACGAGATCATCGCCTGCGACCTGCGCCGCGACCCCGGCGACTGGATCGATGCGCCGGTCCGGGAGATCCGACGTCGGGTCTTCACCAGACAGGAAGAGCTCGGCGACACCCCGCGCGTCCCGCTGAACAGCATCCATATCAACCGCTGCCCCGCGATCGCACCGCTGTCGACGATCGACGCGGATCGAGCCGCGGCGCTCGGTCTGGACGTCGACGCGTGCTTGCGTCACGCCGAGCTCATCCGCGCCCGACGGGACCTGGTCCAGCGCATCCGCAGCGTCTACGCCGAGCGGCCCTCGCGCTCCTACCGTGACCCCGATCTCCAGATCTACAGCGGTGACTTCTTCCCGGACGAGGACCGCGTCGAGTTCGAGCAGATCCGCTCGCTCCCACCGGACGAGCTCCAGGCAGACCCGCCCCGCCTCTACGACCCTCGCGGTCCGGAGATGCTGTGGCGCTACATCGCGCGAAACTATCCGGAATCGCTCAGCGCGGATGAGCGCGAGAAGTGGAAGAGCTTCTGCGCCTCGCGCATTCTCACCCCCGAGCCCGACGGCGCGATCGACATAGGGACCTTCCGGCGCGACGTGCAGAACCGCCTCTCACGGATCGACACCCCCGCCCGTGACAAGGTGATCCTCAAGAACCTGCTCGAGTACGCCCAGGAGCTCGAACGCACCGTACTGAGCTGAGAGCGGGGAGCTCACCGGCTCTTCGCGACGAGCTCCGCGTTGGCCCGCATGCCGGCGGCGACCAGGCCCCCGTCGGATCCGAGCGCGATGAACCGCAGCCCCCGGGCCGCCATCGGCTCGACCGCGTCCGCAGAGAGCAGGAGAATGCCGCTCGCCTTGCCGGCGTCGCGCGCGGCCTCTACGACACGGTCGATCGCGTCGAGATAGGCCGGCTCGTCGTAGCGACCCTGCACCCCGAGCCCGGTGCTCAGATCGAGCGGTCCCACGAAGAGCACGTCGACCCCCTCAACCGCCGCGATCTGCGCCGCGTTCTCAACCGCAGCGGGAGTCTCTATCTGCACGATCGTCAGAAGCTCGGTATCGGCGCGCGCGGCATATTCGGCGAAGCCGACGCCGAACCGGGTCGCACGGTTCAGCGACGCAACGCCGCGAACGCCGTTCGGCGGGTAGCGCATGGCGCGAACCGCACTCCTCGCCTCGTCCGCGGTCTGCACGTAGGGAACCATGATTCCGGACGCGCCAAGGTCGAGGACCCGTTTAAAGGCAACAGGGTCGTTCCACGCGATCCGGACGATGGGCGCCGCCGGGGTAGCGGCGACCGCCTGGATCTGGTGAACAAGGTTCCCGTAGTCGCCGGAGCCGTGCTCCATATCGATCAGCACCCAGTCGAAACCGGCGAGCCCGGCGATCTCCGCGGTGATGCTCGACCCCAGGTTGCACCAGGTGCCGAACAACCGTTCGCCCTTCTCTACCCGTCCATGGAGATACTTCATGCCGCCTCCGGGCAGATTCTACGCGGGGTGACGGCAGAGGGGCAAGCTCGTGACAGCCTCCACTGCTGCCGGTACACTTGTCTTTGGAGGCATCCATGGCAGAGAAGATCACCGCCAGCGAGCTGAAGGCGAAGATGGACCGCGGAGAGAGCTTCCACCTCGTTGAGACCCTGTTGCCCGAAGAGTTCGAGAAGTGGCACCTGCCCGGCGCGATCAACATCCACTTCAACAAGATCACCAAGCAGGCCCGCGAGCGACTGGACAAGGACAGCGACATCGTCCTCTACTGCCACGACGAGGAGTGCAACGCCAGTCCGATCGCCGCGAAGAAGCTCGAGGGAATGGGGTACAGGCACGTCTATGAGTTCTCAGGCGGCAAGCGGGAATGGAAGGAGGCCGGCTATCCGGTCGATGATTAGCGCTCCAGGAGCTCCTCACAGCTCGCGCGCAACTGAATCGACGGAGTCGGTTCGGCGCAGGCGGTACGGTACTCGGAGAGAAATCGACTGCGCTCGACGAGCCTGGCGCCGAGCCTGATCTTGTAGTCGATCTCCATCCCCAGGTCCCACAGTGCAAACCCCGCCCGGGCGAGCAACCGGCCCAGACAGGCAAGCTGCACGGACCCGGCGCCGCTCACCGCGTAGAACCCTGACAGACTCGTGTACGCGCGACCGCAGGTATAGCCGATCTCGCCGGCGATGAGCTCCCCGCGGGCGTAGACCTCCACGGAGCGGGCCGCGACCCCGTTCATGGGCGTGCGGTGCAGCGAACGGAGTGCCTCGCGCAGGCTGCGGGAGAGCCACCGGTCCCGATGGTGGCGGACGATCCGGCCCAGGCATTCGATGAAGGCGGAGTCGACGCGGATATCGAGCCCGCTCGACCGACGACGGGTGCTCTTCGAGACATGGACCGAAGACGGGTCGAGCACGCAACGCGAGCGATGAGATTTGATCAGCAGCAGGTCAAGGCCGGTCGAGTCCTCGCTCATGGGCATGTAGCCGTGCCGGCACACGGCGGCGACCATCTGCGGGTCGTGACGCGTCGCCACGCAGAACTCGCCGCCGCGCTCCTCGAGGAGCCGGGGGACCAACGGCAGGTCATCCGGACCGTCGACAAAGGGAAAGAGCCGATCGAGCGCCGCGGCCAGCTGCGGGGAGGAGTGTATCACCCTTGATACGGTATCGCGGGCACGATGCGGCGTAAAGGCGGGTGCTCCCGAAGGAAAAATCGAGTATACTAAGCATGTGAGAGAGTTTCTGCTTCGCTTCCTGCTCGTGCCTGCCCTGTTCTTCGCGGCCGTGACATCCGCAGCGCCTGAGACGCCGGACATGCAGGGTCCGGTCTACGTCGTGCCCATCCACGGCGAGATCAACCCGAGTCTCATGGTCTTTCTGCGGCGTTCGGTCAACCGGGCCGCGGACGCCGGCGCGACCCACATCGTTTTCGACATCGATACCTTCGGCGGTCGCGTGGATTCGGCGCTGCAGATCACGACCGTCATCGGCGCCCTCACGGAGATCGAGACGATAGCCTTCGTCCCGGTACGCGCCGAGGGCACGGCGGTCAGCTGGTCCGCGGGCGCGCTCATCGCGCTCGCCTGCGACGCGATCTACATGGCGCCCGGCACCTCCATGGGCGCAGCGGCGCCGGTAATCCAGGGCCCGGAAGGCGCGCAACCGGCCGACGAGAAGACCGTGAGCGCCGTCCGCACGCAGATGGCCGCGCTCGCGGAGAAGAACGACCACCCGGTCGCGATCGCCCAGGCAATGGTCGACTTCGACATCGAGCTGATCGAGCTCACGATTGACGGCGAAATCGTCGTTGTGACCTCCGGCGAGAAGGATGCGGTCGTTCGCAGGGCGGAGGCCGCCGGGAGTACCGTGGAGGTCGGCCCGACGCTCTCTGAGGCGGGGAAGCTCCTCTCGCTGACCGCCGGTCAGATGGAGTACTACGGGGTTTCGCGCGGTACCGTGGGAAGCCTGAACGCGCTCCTTGCCGACCTCGGGCTCGAGGAACGCGAGATCGTCCGGCTTGAGCCCACTGCCGCCGACCAGGCGGTCTCAATCGTGACGAGCGCCGGCCTCACGAGTCTCCTGATCCTGATCGGACTGATCGCGATTTTCGCGGAGGTCACGAGCCCGGGATTCGGCGTCCCGGGAACCGTCGGCATCCTCTGCTTCGCGGTCATCTTCGTGGCGAACGGCCTGCTCGGCCGGGTTGGATCCGTGGAGCTGCTGCTCTTCATGCTGGGCACGGTACTCCTCATCCTCGAGGTGTTCGTAATACCGGGCTTCGGGATCGCCGGTATCTCGGGAATCGGCCTCATCGCGGTCTCGCTCGTGCTCTCGCTTCAGACCTTCGTCATCCCCACCTTCGAGTGGGAGTGGGACGCGTTCCATCGCAATATTCTCATCGTGGTCGGCAACATCTTCGGAGCGCTGATCGCCTTCGGGGTGCTCGCGCACTTCGTGCCCAAGTTCGGAGCGTTTTCGCGGCTCGTTCTGGCCGAAGCGCAGGATGCAACCGCCGGGTATACGGTGCAGGAGAGCTCGCTCGAAGCCGAGTACCTGGGAAAGCAAGGAGTCACGATCACCCCGCTGCGGCCGTCCGGCAAGGCCGACTTCGCCGACGATACGCTGGTTGTGGAGTCGGACGGCGAGTACATCGAGGCGGGGACGCCCATAGAAATCGCGTCGGTCAACGGGAACCGGATCATCGTCAGGAGGATCGGCTGATGCAGCTGTGGGTCTCGTTCGGGCTGATCGCGATAGGAATTATCGCGATCTACGTGGAGATTTTTGTGCCCGCGGCCGGCCTGATCGGACTCGCCGGGGGCGGGATGATCGTCGCCGGAGTGGTGCTCGGGTACGCGCACCACGACGTGATAACCGGCTCGATCGTGCTCTTCACCGCGCTGATCGCGACGCCCACCGCCGTCGTGCTCGGCCTCAAGGTGTTCCCGAAGACACCGGTTGGTCGGCGACTGATCCTCGGCGACGGCGGCAGCAACGCGCCGTCGTCACGCAGGCGGAACGAAGAACCGCCGGCCGTGAATATCGCCGCTTCGATCGCTCTGCCGGTCGCCGGCATCGAAGAGGGAGACGAAGGCGAAGCCCTCACGGTGCTGCGACCTTCCGGAACGGCACGGTTCGGTGACCGGAAGATGAGCGTCGTGACGGCAGGAGATTATATTGAGCGCGGGGCCCGGATTCGGGTGATCCGCGTGGAAGGCAGCCGGGTGGTCGTTCGCAAGGCTCCCGAGCCACAGGAATAGGAGGAACCGATGGAAGTTATCATTCTCTACGTCGTACTCGGAATCGTCGCACTTGGCCTCTTTGTGCTGTTCGTCAAGTTCTTCGGTCTCTGGTTCCGCGCGCTGCTCTCCGGAGCGCCGGTAGGTCCGGCCCGGTTGATCGGCATGTGGCTGCGGCGCGTCGACCCGTCGACGATCGTGGACGCGAGAATCATGCTCGCGAAGGCGGGGATACCGCTCGATACGGATATGCTCGAAACGCACTACCTCGCCGGCGGCGATGTGAAGCGCGTGAGCCAGGCGCTCGTCGCCGCGAACAAGGCGAACATTCCGCTTCCGTTTCAGCGCGCCGCCGCGATCGATCTCGCCGGACGCGACGTCCTCGAGGCGGTAAGGACGAGCGTCAACCCCAAGGTGATCGACTGCCCGGACGCGACCAAGGGCAAGCAGGCAATCGATGCGGTTGCGAAGGACGGGATTCAGCTCAAGGTGAAGGTGCGCATCACGGTGCGCGCGAACATCGAACGCCTCGTCGGCGGGGCAACCGAAGAGACGATTATCGCGCGCGTCGGCGAGGGCATCGTCACGACGATCGGCTCGTCGGAGGACTACAAGGCGGTGCTCGAGAACCCGGATCTGATCTCCAAGCGCGTGCTGGAGAAGGGCCTTGACGCCGGTACGGCGTTCGAGATCCTTTCAATCGACATCGCGGACATCGACGTGAGCGAGAACATCGGGGCGAAGTTGCAGGCCGACCAGGCGGAGGCGGACAAGCGACGCTTCCAGGCCGAGGCCGAGAAGCGGCGCGCCGCCGCGCTCGCCCGCGAGCAGGAGATGCACGCCCTCACGCAGGAGAACCGGGCGAAGGTCGTGCTCGCCGAGGCGGAGATCCCCAAGGCGATCGCCGAGGCGTTCCGCGAGGGCAACCTGGGAATCATGGACTACTACCGGCTGCGCAACGTTCAGGCCGATACATCGATGCGACAAAGCATCGGAGGTGAAGGTCAGGGCGGCGCCAACCGGCCGCCGACGGATCAGGGGTAGGAATCGATGAATCTGCCGGCGATCTTTTCGCTGATCTTCGCCGCGCTCATCAGCCTGCTGCCGGTTCTCCTGCTGATGGGCAGGCGGGCCGTCCAGAGTCGGTCAATACGGGAGGACAAAGGGGGCGCTCCCGACGCGAAGACTCCCCCGGGCGCGAACTCGCAGGGGCCGGAAGCGCAGCCGATCATGGGCCGGCTCTCCGACCGACCTGAGAACGACCAGGCGAACCAGAGACCGCGTCTACAGGAGTCGCGCCCGCAGCCGCCGCGCCCGGTGCGAGAGATCTACCCGCAGAGGCGGCGTGAGACCCTGGAGCAGGAGCTGAAGGATGCCGCCAGGATAGCCGGCGTCAGGCGGGAACGCCTCGGCGGCGTTTCTTTCGGAGTGTCTGTGTCGCCTGAGCGGCGCCCTCCTGGACAGGTGCTCGAAGCGAGAGTCGCCCCGCTGTCTCCGCTTCAGCGCGCGGTCGTATACAGCGAGCTCCTCGGACCACCGGCGGGCTTGCGCCGGCCGGGACGACGGGACGAGCCGTAGCGTCCGGCGGAGCGCGCCGTGCCACATTGCACCATACTTGCTGACGCAGAGGATCGCGACTCTCAGTGCGCCTTCCCGGCACTCTCACGGACGTGGTACCCGCGGTTACGCAGATAGAGTGTGATGTGAGTGGAGACCATGGTTCCGTTCAGGGCGTAGAGGATGATCAGCAGAGCGACGAGAAACGGAAGACTCGCCGAACCGATCTGCCGCGTGGTGGCGCTCTTGTAGATCGAGAACGGCCACGCGAGGCCGAAGCAGACGAGCATGATGATCTCGAAAGGGCGCATACGCCATACTACCCGGCGGCACCGCGGAGGACGATCGTGCCCAGGAACGCATTGGCGCGCAGCTCGATCGATTCTATACTGGACGGCGTATGATCGCCTCTGAGCTCCCAACCGCGAGCCGGCCAGGCATCAGCCGCACATCGTTCGCCGCACTCATCGCACTGGCGCTGCTCCTCTCGTGCGCGGCCGATGATCCCGAAGTCCCGGTCCCGGTCCCGGACCCGGCGCAGGCGCCGCTCACGGCGACCGAGGCCGGCGAGGTCGTCGCCGATGCGATGCTCGTGGCCTCCCAGGCCCTCTACCTCGCGATCACTGCTTCGGCGTCCGACCGGTCTGTCTCGAGCGACGACGGGCGGCTGTCGCTCACGTGGAGCGAGGATGCCGACTTCCTCTCAGGCGCCGGCACCTACGAGATCACGCTCGACCGCTACGCCGTGGCCGAGGACGACCCCTTTGCCGTGGCCTACCACGGCTATCGCCTGAGCGGGACGATCCTGCTCCAATCAGAAACCGGCGCGCGGACGCGGCTTGTGATGGAACTCGAGGCGGATCACGACGAGCCTGAGACCCACCCCGCACGGCGTGTGGCGATCGACCTCTCAGGATTCGCCGACGCCGAAGAGCCGGCGACCGAAGGCGGCGTGCTCGTCAACGCTCAGGAGTTCAGCTTCGCGGAGCTCGCCGAGGCGTTCTAAGCCGGCCGACGCCGCTGTCCCGGGCCTGGGACCCGGGACCCGGGACCCGGCAGCGGCGCATCAGCTCATCACGGTGATCACGACCGTTCGACGCGGAGCCTGCGAGCGGTGCTCGCAGAGGTAGATGCCCTGCCATGTACCGAGCGCGAGCCGCCCGCCTGACACCGGAACCGTCAGGCTTACGCCGAAGAGCGAGCACTTGGCGTGAGCGGGCATGTCGTCCGGACCCTCCATGGAGTGACGATACGACGACTGCTCGGGGACGATCCGGTTCAGGACGCTCTCCATGTCTGAGCGGACATCCGGACTCGCATTCTCGTTGATGGTCAGCGAAGCCGACGTGTGCTGGAGAAAGAGGTGGGCGAGCCCGTCGCCGGTGAAGTCGAGCCCGGACACCGCGCTCTGGATCTCGCGCGTGATCAACCGGCACCCGCGACGCTGCGGGGAAATCGTGACTGTTGTCTGGTGGACGCTCATGCCCCATGGTACCATGGGTGGTGAAAACCGACCCGGCAGCCACTGGTGGTTGCCCCTCCTTTCGTCTGCGGCATATATTCACAGAGATTCAGTAGACTTTCGCCCCGGAAAGGAGTCGGCTTTGATCAGACATGAGTACGACGCAGTAATCGTTGGCGCGGGGGGCTCGGGCCTCTATGCCGCGCTCGAAGCGAGCAGGACGGCGCGCACCGCCGTGGTGAGCAAACTCTATCCGAGCAGAAGCCACACCGGAGCGGCCCAGGGCGGCATAGGAGCAGCGCTCGGGAACGTTGAGGAAGACAAGCCGGAGTGGCACGCCTTTGACACGGTGAAGGGCGGCGACTATCTCGTCGACCAGCAGGCGGCAAAGATCCTCGCCGAGGAGGCGGTCCGCGCGGTCTACGATCTCGAGAACCGGGGACTTCCGTTCAGCCGAACAGAGGACGGCAGAATCGCACAGCGCCGCTTCGGCGGTCATACGCGCAACTTCGGCGAATCGGCGGTACACCGCAGCTGCTACGCGGCCGACCGGACCGGTCACATGATCCTGCAGACATTGTACCAGCAGTGCATCAAGAACGAGGTGAGCTTCTACGACGAGTTCCAGGCGATCGACATCATCATGGACGGTAATCGAGTCACCGGGCTCCTCGCGCTCGAGCTCGCGACCGGGGAGCTCCACCTCTTCACCTCGAAGGCGGTCCTCTTCGCCACCGGCGGCTTCGGACGGATGTTCCGGATTACCTCGAACGCCTACGCCAATACCGGCGACGGGCCGGCGCTGCTCGCGCGAGCGGGCATCCCGCTCGAAGACATGGAGTTCTTTCAGTTCCACCCCACGGGAATCCTCGGGATGGGAATCCTCATCACCGAAGGCGTACGGGGCGAGGGCGGGATTCTGCGCAACCGCCACGGCACGCGCTTCATGGAGGAGTACGCCCCTACCCTGCTCGATCTCGCGCCGCGCGACATGGTCAGCCGCGCGATCATGACGGAGATCTCCCGGGGCAACGGTGTCCGGGGTGACCGGAAGATCGACGACTACGTCATGCTCGACGCCACCCACCTCGGCCGGGATGTCGTGTACGAGAAGATCCCGGACATCGCCGACTTCTGCAAGACGTACCTCGCGATCGATCCGGCCGAGAAGCCGATGCCGGTCCAGCCGACGGCGCACTACGCGATGGGCGGTATCCCGACGAACGTGGACGGGCAGGTGACGACCGGCGCCGTCACGTACGAAGGACTGTATGCCGCCGGCGAGTGTGCCTGTGTAAGCGTCCATGGGGCCAACAGGCTCGGAACGAACAGTCTCGTGGACCTCGTGGTGTTCGGCCGCCGCGCCGGCAGGCACGTGGCCGAGTACGTGAAGAACGCCTCCATGCCGTCCATCCCGCCGGGAGGCGAAGAGCGCGGCGTGAAGAAGATCGAACGGCTGCGCGACGGCCGCAAAGGACCGCACGTCGGCCCGTTCTACGAGAAGATGCAGGAGACGATGATGGCCAAGGTGGGGGTCTACCGAAACGCAGGGCCGATGTCCGAGGCCGTCGACGAGATCCGGCGCCTGCGCGAAGAGTACCGGGACGTACGTACGGAAGACTCGAGCAGCGCCTTCAACTCGGACATCCTGGGGATCCTCGAGCTCGAGAATCTGCTCGACCTCTCTCTGGTCACCGCGGCGAGCGCGCTGAACCGAACCGAGAGTCGGGGGGCGCACAGCCGCGAGGACTACCCCGAACGCGACGACCCCAACTGGCTCAAGCACACCCTGGCCGGCCTCGACGGAGCCGACGTGACGATCGACTACAAGGATGTCGACGTATCCATCTGGAAGCCAAAACCGCGCACCTACTGAGGCGCAGAAGAGGAGCGAGCATGACGGTTCATCTTGATATAGAGCGCTTCAACCCGGAAGCCGACCGGGCGTCGCACGTCCAGCGGTATACGCTCGACGTCGAACCCACGGACCGGGTACTCGACGCGCTGACGACGATCAACCGGAACGTCGACGGGACACTGACCTTCAGGCGCAGTTGCGCCCACGGGGTGTGCGGTTCCGACGCGATGGTCATCAACGGGAAGGAGGCGCTCGCCTGCAAGACCCTTATCCAGGACGTCGCCGAGTCGGACGGCGCGACGATCACGATCGCGCCTGCCCGTCACATGGAGGTCCAGCGGGACCTCATGGTCAAGCAGGACACCTTCTTCGCGAACTACCGCGCGGTCAAGCCGTTCTTCATCGCGGACGAGGCGAAACCGGCGCCGCAGAAGGAGTACCTGCAGAGCGTCGAGGAACGCTCGGTCTTCGACGATCCCACGAAGTGTATCCTCTGCGGCGCCTGCTACTCCGCATGCCCGGTCATCGACAAGAACCCGAGCTTCATCGGACCGGCGGCGATCGTCCAGGCGGCGCGCTTCGTCTTCGACAGCCGGGAGAAAGGCATCGAGGCCCGACTCGACATCCTCGACAGGCCCGACGGCGTATGGGCGTGCGAGAACCATTTCGAGTGCACGCGTGTCTGTCCGCGTGACATCAAGGTGACGAAGATGATCAACTTCACCAAGCGCGAGATCAAGAAGCTCAGAGAGGCGCGCGGTGAACAGACAAACGACGGAGGAGCCGCGACGTGAATATCCACGAGTACCAGGGCAAGGAGATCTTCAAGGAGTACGGCATACCGGTCAACGATCAGGCGATCGTGACGACTCCGGAGGCCGCACGGGAGGCGGCGTCTGCGATGGGAACCACGGTCGTCGTGAAGGCGCAGGTTCTCGTGGGCGGCCGAGGCAAGGCGGGCGGCGTGAAAATCGCGAAGACGCCGGAGGAGGCCGACGCTCGAGCGCGCGATATCCTCGCGCTCACGATCAAGGGTATCCCCGTCGAGAAGGTGATGATCACGCCGGCGAGCGAGATCAACCGCGAGTACTACGTCTCGATCACCGTCAACCGCAACGACAACAACCTGCTGCTGATGATGAGCCGGGCAGGCGGCGTCGACATCGAGGATCTCGCGGTGAACCGCCCCGAGGAGATCATCAGATTCCCCATCCACCCGGCCGACGGCATCGACGAGTCGGGCCTCGAGGCGGCGCTCGCCGAGGTCTTCGAGACACCGACCCTCCAGAGCCAGGCGAAGGACGCGGTGCACAGGCTCTACCGGATCTTCATGGAGAAGGACTGCTCGCTCGTCGAGATCAACCCGTACGCGCTCGTCGAGGATGAGAAGCTCGTCGCGCTCGACGCAAAGGTGAACTTCGACGACAACGCGGTGTTCAAGCACCCGGAGGTGGAGGCGCTGCGCAACCCGGAGGAGCTTTCGGCCGACGAGACGACTGCGAACGCCGCGGGCCTCTCCTTCGTGAGCATGGACGGGACGATCGGGTGCATGGTAAACGGCGCCGGGCTCGCGATGGCCACGATGGACATCATCAAGCTCTACGGCGGCGACCCGGCCAATTTTCTCGACGTGGGCGGCAGCTCCAATCCCGCGAAGGTCGTGAGCGCGCTTAAGATCATCACGGGCAATCCCCGGGTGGAGGCGATCCTCATCAACATTTTCGGCGGCATCACGCGGTGCGACGACATCGCCAACGGCATCCTCGAGGCGCTCGCTCAGATAGATCTCAAGCTGCCGATGGTCATACGCCTGATCGGGACGAACGACGATGAGGGGCGCAGGATCCTCGAAGGGGCGGGACTCGAGTCATACCAGTCGCTCGGCGAGGCGGTGGAGCACGTGGTGGCCGCCGCCGGCGGCGTGAAGGCGTAGGGAGAGCAGGATGAGCATATTGATAGACCAGAACACCAACGTGATCGTCCAGGGCGTCACCGGCCGGGACGGCTCCTTCCATGCGCGACAGATGGTCGCCGACGGCACCCGCGTGGTCGCGGGCGTGACCCCAGGCAAGGGCGGGCAGAAGCTCGACGAGATACCGGTCTACAACAGCGTGGGTGAAGCCGCGGCGGACCACCGGGTCGACGCGACGGTCATCTTCGTTCCACCGAAGTTCGCCTCGGCCGCGATCCGTGAGGCCGCGGACGCGGGCGTGCCGCTCATCATCTGTATCACCGAGGGGATGCCGGTCCTCGAGATGGTGGAGAATTACCGGTACGTCAAGGAGCGGGGACTGCGCCTGATCGGTCCCAACTGTCCGGGGCTGATCTCTCCGGGCAAGAGCAAGATCGGCATCATGCCGTACCGCATCCACAAGGAGGGCGCCATCGGCGTCATCAGCCGCAGCGGTACCCTGACCTACGAGGTCGTCTACAATCTGACGGTCGCGGGGCTCGGCCAGTCGACATGCATCGGCATAGGCGGAGACCCCATCATCGGTACGACCTTCACCGATCTGCTCGAGCTCTTCGAAGCCGACGCGGGAACCGCGGGCGTTGTGCTGATAGGAGAAATCGGCGGCGAGGCCGAGGAACGGGCCGCCGAGTTCATCAATACGAAGATGACCAAGCCGGTGGTGGCGTTCATCTCGGGTCGCACCGCACCGCCGGGGAAGCGCATGGGCCACGCGGGCGCGATCATCTCGGGAGGCAAGGGAACCCCGCAGGCGAAGGTCGAGGCCTTCCGGAACGCCGGGGTCGCCGTTGCCGACAAACCGGATGAGATCCCCGGCCTGATGCGAACCGCCCTCGGCGCATAGGCCGGCGCACGCGGCTGGCGGCCGAAATCTACGGGAAGACGGCCCTGATCTGATCCGCGTCGGCCTCGAGCGCGAGGACGAGCGAAAGCTGCGCGCGAGCCCGCCTGAGGTTGTGCTCCGGGTCATCGACGTGGTAGTACCGGTCGCCGGCGAGGTAGTCGGTAAGGAACCGGACCGCCATGATGAACGTCATATAGGCGGTCGCCTGCGGCAGGGTCGCGAGCTCGTCGGCCGAGAGCGAGGCCTCCTCAAGAAACCCGTCGGCATAGGCACGGAAGCTCTCGCGGTTCAGGCCCATCAGTTGCGGCTCGCCGGTGTCTTCCGCGGCGGTCGCGGCGCCGGTTCTCGCACCGTCGCCGAAGTCGTAGGCCGCATAGCCCGCCATCACGGTGTCGAGATCGATGACCGCGCGCGGCTCGCCCGACTGTGCGTCGAGCAGAATATTGTTGAACTTCGTGTCGTTGTGAGTGACCCGCGGCGCGATCCGTCCAAGCGACCGGAAGTACGAGGTCATCCGCGAAGCCCGCTCCTCCACAAGTCCCACTTCACGTTTGACTCCGGACAGCCGACCGGCCGGATCGAGTCGGATCGCGTCGGCAAGTTCGCCGAGCCGGCGTTCTATGTCGTGGAAGCGCGGAATCGTCTCGGTGAGCCTCTTCGGCTCGAGCTCCCGGGTGAATGCGAGGAATGCGCCGAAGCCCCGGCCGCAGGCGTTCGCCTCGCGGGGCCGCGCGGGGATCGGCGCCGAAACGGCGCCCGGAATCGCATGCCACATGCGCCACCAACTCCCGTCCGGCCGGCGCACGACCGGCAGCGCTGCGTCCGGCTGCGACGCGCCGATGAGCGCCGGAAGCCGTATCGCCCGGTGCCCGGCGTTCGCCGCGCTCAGCACGATCACGATGTTGCGCATGACGGCGGCCGGATCGACGAAGACCGCGGTGTTGATCCGCTGCAGGATAGAGAGCGCCCCGTCCCGGCAGGCACATCGGTAGGTGTCGTGGATATGACCGTCGCTGATCGGAGTGACCTCGATCACCTCACTCGCGGTCGCGAAGGCGCGGGCAACCGGCAGCGGTTGCTGCGGCAGTTGCTGCTGCGGGTGAAACGCTTGACTCATGCCGGTAGTCTACGTTAGTTTATAACATAAATCAACTAGCCGGGATGCACTGGTGGCAGGACGTCGCCGGGCCCGGAGAAGAGGAGCGCCGGTGCCGTCCCCCGTTGAAAAGACCTTTCTCGATCGTTCGGGCCAATCGCTGCAGTATGCTCCTGACGAGCGGATAGGGGTCATCGTCGTGGACAGCTTCCCGACGCTCGGGACGCTCACCGCGGCCCGATTCCTCGAATGGGTACAGACCCACCCGGAGGGAACGATCGCGCTGCCCACCGGGCGGACGCCGGAACACTTCATCAAGGAGACTCTCCGCATCCTCAACAGCTGGGATTCCCCCGGGACTCGCACGGAGGTCGAGGGGCTCGGACTCGATCCGGGAATCAGGCCCCGAACCGAAGGACTCCGCTTCGTGCAGATCGACGAGTTCTACCCGATCAACCCGCGTCACCAGAACAGCTTCTACTACTACGTGCACAAGTACTATGTGGAGGGGTTGGAGCTCGACCCGCGGCGAGGGCACTTCATCCGGTGCGACGAGATCGGGATTCCCGAGGGACACAGCCTCGAGTCGATCTGGGGGAGCGGCGGAGTCGACCTCGAGCTGCGGTACCGGCTCCCGCGGGGACCGCGCGAACAGCTCCAGCAACGCGTCATCCGGAACGTTGATCAATGGTGCGTGGAATTCGAGGACCGTATCCGTGCGCTCGGCGGAATCGGGTTCTTCCTCGGCGGAATCGGTCCAGACGGCCACATCGGCTTCAACGTCCGCGGCAGTGACATGCACTCCACGACCCGCCTGACGCAGGTCAACTACGAGACGAAGGCGGCCGCGGCAACCGACCTTGGCGGGATCGAGGTCGCCGAGGAGCGCCTGGTGATCACCATCGGGCTCGCGACCATCACCTTCAATCCGGAGACCGTCGCGCTGATCATGGCCGCCGGCGAGGCGAAGGCCGCTGTCGTCGCGGACGCGGTCCAGCACGACCGCGACGTCCGCTACCCCGCCACGGCGCTGACCAGCCTGAGCGAGAGCCGGGTCTACCTGACCAAGGGTGCCGCGAAGCACCTGACCGCTCGCCGTATTGCATCGCTCGAGACGACGGGAACGCTTGACGAACGGGAAATCCAGCGGATCGTGATCGACCTTGCGCTCAAGACCGGCAAACGGGTCGTCGACCTCAGCCGGGACGACTTCGCCGAAGACCCGTACGGCACGGTGCTGCTGCGCCTCACCGACGGACCGGTCGACCAGCTCACGCGCCTCGTCGCCGACGATCTGCGCGCGCGGATCGAGGCGGGACGGCACCTGCCGACCGGCAAGCGATTCCTGCACACCGAACCCCATCACGACGACATAATGCTCGGTTACATGCCGTTCGTCGTGCGGACAATCCGCGACCACTCGAACACGCACCATTTCGCGACGCTCACCAGCGGTTTCACGTCGGTCACCAACGAGTACATGCTTCGCCTCTGCCGCGAGATGCGGCGCACGATCGACGAAGAGCGATTCGGTTTCTCCCGACTGCTCGAGGAGGGCTACTTCAGCCCGGAAGCCGAGCAGTACGAGGACTACGACGTACTTCGGTACCTCGACGGCATCGCCGCGGAGGACGAAGAGCTCAAGCTCGAGGGTACGATGCGGCGGTTTCTGCGCAATCTCATTCACGTATTCGACGAGCTCGAACCGCGCGATCTGCGCGAACGTGTTGAGGAGCTCGTGAACTACTTCGAGACACAGTACCCGGGGAAGAAGGATCTGCCGCACATCCAGACCCTCAAGGGCATGGTGCGCGAGTGGGAGAGCGCCTGTCTGTGGGGATACTTCGGGTGGGACTCGAACTCGGTTGAGGACCTGCGGCTCGGATTCTACACCGGTGATGTCTTCACTCCTGAACCGCAGCTCGGCCGTGACGTCGGCCCGGTTCTCGAACTCATCCGGAAGGTCGAGCCGGACTACATCACCGTCGCCTTTGATCCGGAGGCCAGCGGTCCGGATACCCACTACAAGGTTATGCAGGCGATCGCTGAGGCGTTGCGGATCTACCAGGAGGAGTCAGGGCGTGATGACATCACGGTGCTCGGCTACCGCAATGTCTGGTTTCGGTTCCATCCGTCCGAGGCAAGCGTGTTCGTGCCCGTCTCACTCAACATGCTCACGCTCGAGCACTACTCGTTCATGAACACGTATCTCTCGCAGCGCGAAGCGAGCTTCCCGAGTCACGATCACCAGGGACCATTCTGCGAGCTCTCTCAGCGGATCCAGGTCAGTCAGTACGAGATGTTGGCAAACTGCCTCGGGCGAGACTACTTCTACGGCCACGAAAGCCCCCTCATACGGGCGACGCGAGGATTCGTCTTCGTGCGCACCATGAGCCCGCAGGAGTTCTACCGGTACTCCCGCGATCTGCGCCGGCGCGCGGAGAACGCGTAGTGAACGGCAGGAGCCGGCAGCGCGGTCGCGCACAGAACGCTTTCGCGGTCATGCGCGCGCTCATATCGCTCGGAAGGGCGAGCCGGAGCGAGCTGGCGGCTCAACTCGGGCTCGATCGATCGACGATGACCCACATCACCTCCGCACTGCTCGCCGCACGACTCATCGAGGCGGTAGCCGAGGCGCCGGCGGGCAGCCGCGGAGGACGGCGCGCCGAGCTGCTCTCCGTCGAGCGGAGCAGGTACTCGATACTCAGCGCCGAGGTGCGATCGAGGAGCGTGCGATGGTTGCTCACCGACCTGCAGGGGGAGCCGCTCGCGGACGGGGCACTCGGGCCGAGCATGCCTTCGGCCGGCGGAGCAGTGCGTCGTTCCTGGATGGAGGGCGTCCTCGCCGACCTGCGCGATATCGTCCGGTCGCATCCGGACGGCCGTCGGGTTCTCGGGGTCGGGCTGGCGCTCCCCGGGCTCTTCGACCGTTCGCGCTCCCGGCTCGTCGAGTCGTTCGAGCTCGGGCTCTCGGACCTCGACATCGCATCTGTCTGGAACTGCGACGATCCTCCGCTGCGCGCGGCGAACGATGCAACCTGTTACGCATGGCGTGAGATCGCCGCCTGCCGCACCGAGCTCTCGCGCGGAGAGACGACCGCCGCCGACGGCGTCTACGTCTACACCAAGCTCCACACGGATGGTGAACGATTCCTCCCCACGGGGATGGGAGTCGGGGTGATAGTCGTAGCCGAGGGGCGCATTCTCCGCGGTCACCGGGGCGCCGCCGGGGAACTGCGCGGATACGGGTATACCGTGCGTGACGCGGACCAGCTCGGCGTTGACCTCGAGCAGATTCGGCTCCGTGACGGGCAGCAGGCCGCGGTCAACGCCGCCGCGACGGAGCTGATCCGCAATCTGGTCGTGATCTCCTCACTGCTCGACCCTCCCCGAATCGTGGTAGCCGGGGATCTCGGCGCACTCGGCCTGGAGATGCGAAGGCTTGCCGCAGACCTCGTCCCGCCGGGCCAGGTCGAGATAGCCTTTCGCGAGCCGGAGCTCCTCGCGGTTGCGCACGGCGCCGCGCAGATGGTCGTTGAGACCCTGTTCTCACCGGAGAGTCCGGCCCTGCCGCTCAATGAGCTCGCCGGATCGGACAACCGCGGAACCGAGTTTTCTTATGGTTATGCTCGAGTAAACACTCTACAATAAGAAGAGTGGCACAACCTGTACACGTATTCGACCTGGGTCCGTCTGAGGACTCGGACCTGTCGCTCGTGGAGTCGATCCTGCCCCACCAGATCGATTCCGAGACCCAACCGGCTCGGCGGGATGCGCAGGGGGTTCTGCAGGCGATCCAGAGCCTGAACCGGGTTCGCGACCTCGACACGCTCCTCGAGCAGGTCCTCCTGAAGGCGCGCCGTCTGGTGCGGGCCGACGCGGGGACGATCTACCTCAAAGCCAAGAACCGGCTCTTCTTCAGTTACGTCCAGAACGATACCCTTTTCGCCGGCCAGACCCCGGACTCGCGCTACGTCTACTCGGCCAACAGCCTCCCGATCAACCGATCGTCACTGGCCGGATACGTTGCAGCCAGCGGCGAGTCCCTGGTGATCGACGACGTGTACGACATCCAGAGCAACGTCAGCTACGCGTTCAACCCGGAGTTCGACACCCGGTCGAACTACCGGACGAAGAGCATGCTCATCGTCCCGCTGCTCACCCGCGACAACAGCCTGGTTGGCGTGCTGCAGCTGATAAACGCAATCGACGACGACGGCTCGACGGTATCATTCTCCTACCAGGAGACGCAGTACGCCAACCAGTTCGCGCAGGCGGCGGCGGACGCGATCGAGCGGGCCCGACTCTCGCGCGACATGGTACTGCGCCTCGTCGAGCTCAGCGGTCTGCGTGACCCGTACGAAACCGGCCAGCATGCCAAGCGCGTCGGCGCGTACGCGGTGGAACTGTACGACAAGTGGGCGACAGCGGAAGGAACCCCGCCGGATGAGGTGCGAGCCAATCGCGAGATCATCCGGACCGCGGCGATGCTGCACGATGTGGGGAAAGTCGCGATCAGCGACACCATTCTACGCAAAGGGCGGAATCTTTCGGGTGATGAACGGCGCCGGATGCAGCTGCATACGATCTACGGCGCGCGTCTGTTCAAACGCGACGATTCCGCCTGGGATCTGGTCGCCCGGGAAGTGACCCTGAACCATCACGAGCGCTGGGACGGAACCGGCTATCCCGGGCACATAGAAAACATCTTCGCTCGCAAGGTACGCGTCGGACGCCCCAAGCGCGGCACCGAGATCCCGGTCACTGCACGAATCGTCGCGATTGCCGACGTCTACGATGCGCTGATGTCACATCGGGCGTACAAGGAGCCGTGGCCCGAGCCCCGTGTGATCGACCATCTGCGAAGCGAGGCGGGTGGGCGGTTCGACCCCGCGCTCGTTCAGCATTTTCTCGACATGCTCGACGTCATTCACTCGATCAGCCGCAAGTGGTCGTACTGAGAGCGCTGCGCTCCTATGCTTCAGCGGGCTCCTCGACGCGTATATCAATCTCGATGTCATACCCGTCGCCGGCGTGGTGATTGACGATTCCGGCTATCTTGTCGCGATCGTGTTCGTTCGCGACACGCCCGGAGACCCGTATCGTCTTGCGCTTGACCAAGAAGCCCTTCTTGAGCATGTCGACGGTGAACGCCCGTACCTTGAGGGACACATCGTCCTCCACGTCCCTGCGGATCATCTCGATGATGTCTGCCATGGTTGCTCCTTCCGAAGCGGTGCCCGCGCTGCAGAAAGGCATGCTGCTCACCGGGCGGTGCCCGATCCGTCATCCGAAGTATACACCCGGTCCACGGTACTCGCAACTGCTCCAGGGCGGTCAGCGGCCTCCTACGCGACTGACGCGCTGTCCTCATCGGTCTCGCCGGATGATGCCGTCTTGAACTCGGACGTGAAGTGGAACATCACCTTCGCGTTGTCCCGGATCATGGAGCGCAGCATCCACTCGCTCTCGGCGAGGTAGACGGGTCGTCGGTCGCGATCGTACGCGACCTGGCGGTCGCGGTACCTCATGAACTCGGCGAGCACCTTCGGATCGTCAGACGTGAGCCAGCAGGCCCGGGCATACGGGAGCGGTTCCAGCCGGCACGCGGCCCCGTACTCGTTCGTCAGGCGATACTGGATGACCTCGAACTGCAGCTCGCCAACAGCGCCGACGATCTTGCGGCGTCCCCGGTCCTGGATGAACAGCTGGGCGACCCCTTCCTCGGTCAGCTGCTGGATCCCCTTGTCCAGCTGTTTCGACCGCATGGGATCGGTCGAGACGAGTTCCTTGAAGATCTCGGGAGCGAAGCTCGGGATACCGCGGAAGACAAGGTTCTCTCCCTCGGTCAGGGTATCGCCGATCTTCAGGTCTCCGCGATCGTAGAGCCCCACGACATCCCCGGGATAGGCTTCATCGACGACGGCCTTGCGCTCAGCCATGAAGCTGTAGGGACGCGAGAAGCGGATGCTCCTGCCCTGACGCACGTGGTGAAAGGCGACGTCCTTGCGGAAGACCCCGGAACAGACGCGCAGGAATGCGATCCGATCGCGGTGACGCGGGTCGAGATTCGCATGGATCTTGAACACGAACCCGGAAAACTTCGCCTCGCTCGGCTGTACCGTGCGCAGGTCGGAATCCCGGGGAGTCGGCGTCGGCGCGAGTCTCACAAAGGTCTCGAGCAACTCGCGCACGCCGAAATTGTTCAGCGCGCTCCCGAAAAACACGGGTGCCACGTTTGCGCCACGGTACTCGGCCTCGTCGAGAGGCTCGTACACCCCGTCTATCAGCTCGACATCTTCGCGAAGCTGGTCAGCCGCAGAACCAAGCAGGTTCTCGAGCATCGGATCGTCGAGCCGCTCAACGAGTATCCGGTCGTTCTCGACAACGGTCTTCCCGGCCTGGAAGAGGTAGAGGTTCTGCTCCCGGAGATTGTACACCCCCCGGAATCCGCGCCCCATCCCGATCGGCCAGGTAAGCGGGCGCACGGCGATCTGCAGCTTCTCTTCGATCTCATCGAGAAGCTCGAAAGACGGTCGCCCTTCGCGGTCGAGCTTGTTGATGAAGATGATCACCGGCGTGTTCCGCATCCGGCAGACCTCCATCAGCCGCTCGGTCTGTTCCTCCACGCCCTTCACCGAATCGACGACGAGGATGACGCTGTCGACGGCGGTCAGCGTCCGGTACGTGTCCTCAGCGAAGTCCCGGTGGCCCGGAGTGTCGAGAATGTTGATGAGCTGCCCGCGATACTCGAAGCTCATGACCGACGTGGCAACCGAGATGCCCCGCTGCTTCTCGATCTCCATGAAGTCGGAAGCGGCAGTCTTCCGGATCTTGTTCGACTTAACGGCCCCGGCGCTTCGGATGCTGCCTCCGAACAGCAACAGCTTCTCGGTGAGCGTCGTCTTCCCGGCGTCCGGGTGGCTGATGATCCCGAATGTTCGTCGACGGGAGATCTCGTGTGCTATGTCCATGGGTTCCTCTAAGGTACTGATCCGCGGAGGAACTGCCAACGGGCAGCCGCCGGGACCCGGTGCGTCGGCCGGGACCCGGGCCCCGCCTGCGCTCCCGGTCACATCCGCTCGCGCAAGGTGTAGACCTGTACCGACTCGAACAGACCGCAATGGTTCAGGAGCGGGCGGATCCCTTCGGGCACGAGCGCATGGCAGGGTCCGGTCACGGCGAGCCCCCCGGGCTCCACGAACCGCGATCCGAGGTGAAACAGGAAGTTCACGGATTCCGAGACGATCGCGCCGGTTCGTCCGCTCGACCGGTACGTCGTGTTCCCGAGGTGCAGCGCGAGGCGCCAGCTGAGCTCACCGAACTGCGAGAACTCCTCGGCATTGATGACCGTCCGGTTCAGTACGAGACGGAGCGCGGGGATGACCGCGTCCATCCCGCGTCCGTCGAACGGCATCAGGAGCAGCCCCTCGTCCTCCTTCCACATCCACACCCGGGCGGCGTACTCGGCAAACGCTCGCTCGAGCATGCCGCTGAAGCTCCTGCGGAGCGCCGCGAGGAACCCCTCGCTCGATTTTCGCCGCAGGTCTCCGGCCTGGTCGAGCCCTGCATAGACCATAAGGAAGGTATACACCTTCCCGTCTTCGACCTCAGTCCAATCCGAACCTGACGGCGTGAAACGATGGCGTTCGTGCTCGGGAACATGCGCGTCCGCCGGGCGGGCGGGCAGCGCCGGTTCGTACTCGACGACGCGCCGCAGACGTGCTGTGGTAATCCCGGCCGCGAGCATCGACTTCCCCAGGTAATCGGCAGCGGTGCTGTGGAAGAGCTCTGCGACGTCGCAGACGCGTCCCTGATGGTCAATCACACCGAACCGGTACGGGCGCTCGTTCTCAAGCCGGCGCAGGCGACGTCTGAGAGTAGGCTGATCCATCCCGCCCGCGTCCATGTAGACGAACGACTCGGGAACGGTGGCTGCCCGTCGCAGAGTCTCGCCAAGATCCTTCACCGCGGCGTACTCCACCGTGTACGTCCTGCTTCGGTCGATTGCGGCGAATGAGGCGCGAACGGTTCGGCTGTTTGTGACGACGTATACGGTCATCTCAGTCCGCGAACCTCACCGAGTAGGCGTAGAACCGCTGATCTTCGGCTACATCAACCGGCTTCAGGCCGGTGGCGACGACCCTGTCGAGACTCGGATAGACCGAATCGGTCACGATCATCGTGTCCGGCATTCCGTGCAGGGTGTCGATCTCCCAGAGGCGCTTGAGCGTATCGCACTTCAGCTCCGCTCCGCTGTCGGTATACTCGCAGGTCCCGTTGTGGACGGTCATTCGCACGTGGAGCCCCGCGTCCAGCGGGCACTCAACCAGATTGTAGATGAGCAACTCGTTCAGGAGCTCCATTCCGGTGAGCGTCGCGCGGAGATTCTGCTCTTCAAAAGTATAGGCGACGATCCCGCCGTCGCCTTCCCAACCCCACAGACGGCCATTGCGACGGCCGGCGGACGTCGCGACGAGATTGCGCAAGGCCCGGTAGAGATCGCTCATTGCCGCCTGTCCGTGCCGACGCACCAGATCTGAATTGCCCACCACGTCGATCCCGAGGAACGCCATCACGTACGTTTCGCCCTCACGCAGAACACCCCAGTTACGGGTCGTGCGAATGGTACTGTCCTCTACAAAGACGCGCGTCTGTTCGTCAAAGCAGTACCCGGTCTCCAGTATTTCGCGAACGATCGCGTGCAGCCGGGGGAACCGGTACTTCCTCCCCTCCATCCCGAGCCGCTCGACTTCGAGCATGAGCGCGGCAAACTCGAGAAAACGCCCCGCTTCGACGACATCGTCAACGATCTGCCGAGCGGCATCGCGATTGGGAATAGGTACCGACGCCGGGAACCCGGTACGTTCATGGAGATCGTATGTGCCGAACAGGCGCCGCACCAGATGGACCATCGTCTTGACTTCCATCGACTCAGCCAACGCACGGCTCGCCAGTGTCCGGACTCGCGCCTTCACCCGCATCGGCCGTAGTATACCGCCCGTTCGCCACGAAGGGGAATAGCGCCCCTTCGCACCGACATCAGCGCCTGGCGACGAACCGCGCGCTGGTGGCCTCGCGCGTCGCCAGGCGAACTCCGAGCGCCTTGACCCCCTTGATCAGGTAGTCATCGACGTCGAAGTCCTCCTCGAGCACCCGGATATTCTTCTTCTTGCGGTACTTCACGTTCGCCACGACACCGTCCCGCGTCGTCAGCGCGAGCACGGTCGTCCCGGACGGAACGATCTCGTACCCCTTGTCCAGGATATACTGCTCGATCCGCGTTCGTTTCAGGTAGGGATAGTGTGTCTTGCGGTCCTTGTAGACGATGCTGAACACCCTGGACGCAAGCACCTCCTTGTCCGCAAGGCCGCAGGAAAGCATGCCCTTGTCGACGAACAGTTTCTCCGGAACTGTGATCACCGAGTAGGTCCCGCTCGCCCGGATGACCAGCACTCGATCGTAGGGCGAGACCTTGAAGAGCTCTTTCCCCGACGAGAGGTTATACCCGAGGTAGCCGCTCGAGGAATCGTAGCGCAGACTCAGGTTCCGCACGGCGGCTTCCCGGACGTCTACTCGCTCGAAGCTCCCGATCTCGGTCCGCCGCGGATAGGCGCTTTGGTAGTCGCCCATGACGTCTCCCAGGTAGTCGATGGCGTAGTCGGTGATATTGGCGAGATGGTGCCTGACCTCGCTCAGGCGCTCCTTGATCTCGGCGATCTCCTTCCTTGCCCGCTCAATGTCGTAACGCGAGATCCGCCTGATGGGTATCTTGAGGAGGCGTTCGACATCCTCCACGGTAACCTTCCGGCGTATCTCGTTGCGAAACGGCTCAAACCCCTCGATCACGGTCTTCGTGACGGCGTCCGCAGTCTTCTCCTCCTCGATCCGCTTGTACAGCCGCTCCTCCACGAAGATCCGCTCGAGCGCCCGCGCGTGCAGACGGTCGAGCAGCTGGCCGCGTTCGAGCTCGAGCTCCTGGTTGAGTACCGCGACGAGCCGCCTCGCGTGGTGCTGAATGACCTCCGTCACGGTCATCAGGGTGGGTTTCCCGTCCTTGATAACGAGGAGATTGGCGCTGATCGAGTTCTCGCACTCGGTGAACGCAAACAGCGAGTCGACGACCTCTTGCGTATAGACGCCTCGGGCGAGCTTGATCTCTATCTCCACATGCTCCGCGGTGAAGTCGCTGATCGAGGCGATCTTCACCTTGTTTTTCCGCGCCGCCGCCTCCACACTGTTGATGAGACTCTCAGTCGTGGATCCGTACGGAAGCTCCCGGATCACGATACGCTTTGGATCCGACGTGTCGAGCTTGGCGCGCACGAGAACCTTTCCCTGGCCGTCGTCGTATCCGGATACATCCACGTACCCGCCGCCGGGAAAATCCGGAAACAGCTCGAACGGCTCACCGCGCAGGGCCCGCTGTACCGCCTCACACACCTCAATGAAGTTATGCGGGAGAATTCTCGTCGACATCCCGACGGCAATTCCCTCTGCTCCGAGCGCGAGCACCACCGGAAACTTGGCCGGGAAGACCACCGGCTCCTTTCGACGTCCATCGTAGGACGGCTCGTATTCGGTGATGTCGGGCTGATAGAGCATGCGCCTCGCCAGCGGAGTCGCCCTGCACTCGATGTATCGCGGAGCACTCGCCTCATCGCCGGTGAGTATGTTGCCGAAATTGCCCTGTTTGTCTATGAACAGGTCCTTGTTCGCAAGCACGACGAGCGCCGAGTTGATCGATGCATCGCCGTGGGGATGATACTGCATGCAATGGCCGACGACATTCGCCACCTTGTGGTACTTGCCGTCGTCCATCTCCAGCAGGCTGTGCAGAATTCGGCGCTGAACCGGCTTCAGCCCGTCGTCCAGATGCGGTATCGCGCGGTCCTTGATAACGTAGCTCGCGTATTCGAGGAAGTTCGTGTTGAACAGCGTGTCTACGTAGGCCATCTATATCAGATTCTCCATGATGAACTCGCGGCGCTCCGGCGTGTTCTTGCCCATGTAGAATTCGAGCGTCGCCTGTATGCTCTTGATATTCTTCAGGTTGACGGGGACGAGGCGTATGTCCGGACCAATGAACTGCCCAAACTCGCTCGGGGAGATCTCCCCGAGTCCCTTGAACCTCGTGACCTCGGGACTCGAAAGCTCCTTCATCGCCTGATCGCGCTCTTTCATGCTGTAGCAGTAGCGAGTCTCACGCTTGTTTCGCACCCTGAAGAGAGGAGTCTCGAGTATGCACAGGCGTCCGGTCACCACAAGGTCCTCGAAGTAGTTCAGGAAGAACGTCAGCAGGAGATTGCGAATGTGAAAACCGTCGTAGTCGGCGTCGGTAGCAATCACGATTCTGTCGTAGCGCAACTCCTCCACATCGTTCTCGATTCCGAGGGCCATCATCATGTTGTACAGTTCTTCGTTCCGGTACAGATCCGCGCGCTTGCGTGAGTGGACGTTCTGGGGCTTGCCGCGCAGGCTGAAGATGGCCTGCCGGTAGACGTCACGGCAGCTTACCATGCTCCCGGAGGCGCTTGCGCCCTCGGTGATGAATATCGTCGATTCTCTCCCCTTCTGACCGTCCTGAAGATGGAACTTGCAGTCCTTGAGATTGGGGATCTTGAGCGCGATCTTCTTCGCCGCCTCGCGGGCCTCCTTCTTAACCGCATTGAGCTCCTTCCGCAACCGCTCGTTGCTGAGAACCTTGTCCAGGAGCGCCTTGTTCGCCTTCGCATTCTTGTGCAGGAAGTCGACGATGGCGCTCTTCGTCTCGTTGATGATCCAGCTGCGGATCTCCGTGTTCCCGAGCTTGTTCTTCGTCTGGCTCTCGAAGACCGGGTTCTTGATCCGGATCGCGATCGCGCCGGCGACCCCTTCACGGACGTCCACACCGGAGAAGTTCTTCTTGTAGAACTCGTTCACACCCTTGAGCAGGCCCTCCCGAAAGGCGCTCTGATGGGTTCCGCCGTCCGAGGTGTACTGACCGTTCACGAAACTGAAGTAGGTCTCGCCGTAGTTCTGCGTATGGGTCAGCGCGATCTCCAGCCGCTCGCCCTTGTGATAGGCGATGGGGTAGACGGTCTCATCGCCCACCTCGCTGTACAGCAGATCGTGGAGACCGTTCCTGCTCTCGAACTTCTGTTTGCCAAGGCAGAGCGTAAGCCCACTGTTGAGGTAGGCGTAGTTCCACAGGCGTTGTTCTATGAACTCATTGTTGAACTCGTACTCCTCGAAGATATCCTCGTCGGGCTCGAACTCGATGTACGTTCCGTTCTTCTCCCTGGTCTTGCCTGACTTCTCGTGGATCAGCGTTCCCTGGCGGAAGAGTGCCTCCGTATACCTGCCGTCGCGCATGGAGACCACACGGAACTCACTGCTCAACGCATTGACTGCCTTCGTGCCGACGCCGTTCAGCCCGACCGAGAACTGGAACACATCGTCGTTATACTTCGCGCCGGTGTTAATGACACTGACGCACTCGATGACCTTGCCGAGCGGAATACCTCGTCCGTAGTCACGAACTCTCACCCGACGACCTTTCACGTCTATCTGGATCGTCGACCCTGCTCCCATGATGTACTCGTCGACTGCATTGTCGATCACTTCCTTCAGCAGGATATAGATGCCGTCGTCGAGGTTCGATCCGTCACCGAGCCGTCCTATGTACATTCCGGTCCGCAGGCGGATATGCTCGAGGGAGCTCAGCGTTTTTATCTTGCTTTCGTCGTAGGCCTGCTTCCTGGATGCAGACGCCTGGTCGCGCTTCGCCGCGACGCCGCGTTTTGCCGCGGCGGTTGTTCCCCTTCCCATACAACCTCACGGTAAGGCCGCAAAGAGCCGGCCGATAGTGATCTGAGGGTACCACAACTGGTGGGCTTGATCAAATCGATGCCGTGACGGACAATCCACCCATGCGCATCCTCCGGCGCTTCGCGCCCTATCTGCTGCTTGCCGCTTCGGCCGCCATCGTCACCTCTCTTTCCGGCTGCCGCACCCCTCCGGCTGAAGAGCTCTCGACTCCCGAGGATCAGTGTCTCAGCGACGAGATCAGGCAGCTTGAGAACGAGCTCACTCGCGCAACCGCCGGCCTTGCCGAACGAGACGAGCGGATCGCTCGTCTCGAGACCGACTTCGAGGGGCTTCAGGATGCTCTTACCCGCGCGTTAGGACAACTCGGTACGCTGCGCGAGGACCGCCTCGATCTCCAGCACGAGCTCGACGGACTCGAGCGAGAGCTCGACCGGCTACGGGCTGCTGCAGGCGTCATCGAAGTCGTGGAGCCGGTGCCTGCGACCCTGGAGACCGACACCGATTCGGCGCCGCCTGAACCCTCTGACGATCCGCGATTGGAGCGCGTCCCCTACATTGGCCTGCGGAACGATCCGCGGGCAGCGCAGCGACTCGCATCGTCCGCTCCGGGGATCGGGGTGGACACTGCGCAGACACCGCCGGTGATGTTCGATACCCGGCTGCAACTCGACCAGACCGGTGTGTACCTGTCGATCGCCGACCCGGAGAAGGAGGCGCGTTTGATCCTCACGGTCCAGTACGTCGACCGCGACACGCCGTTTGGGCTGCAGGCCGCGTTCATCACAACAGAAGGAGGCGATCCGATCGATCCGATCGAACCGATCGTCCTTGATTCCGAACCCATCAGGGAGACCGACGGTACGCTTCTGCGGGAGGCCCTCGTCAAGGAAGCCGACGCGTCGACCACCAGCCGGCTGACCGCGATGCTCGGTTCGCGGCACTTCCTGGTAACGCTCGTGGGAGACAATGGGCGAATCGTGTATAGACCTTCGGTTCCCGAGCGCGCCGCGATGTCCAACATGATCTATGCGTTCATCGATCTCGGCGGGCTGCAATAGACGGATGCGGCGGGTGATCGGGCAGCGCGGTCTTCCCGGCCGTTTCGTGTTCATCCTGTGCCTCTGCCTCGTGTGCGCCGCGCAATCGGTGTACGCCGAGCGTTATGTCTTTCCCGTCGAGGGAGACACAAGCATCCTCTGGTGGGAAGAGCGCCACTGGGACGGCAATCTTGCGGTCGACATAGGAGTCAGCCCGGACTTCCCCCCGGGTGCTCCGGAGCGTCAGGAATTCTACGAGAGGAGCGTCGTGGCGGTCATCGCAGGAGAGGCCTCGCGTCTCGACAATCCCCGGGGCGGAATCGCTGTCCTGCTGCACGGTGACGACAACCGCACCTACTACTACGCACACCTTTCCGAGTCAACGATCGACGAGCCGCGGCGGGTGTCGCAAGGCGAACCGTTCGGCCTCATCGGCCGAACCGGAACGTGGACGCAGTTGCTCGAACCGCATCTCCACTTTGCGATCGCCACCGGCCATCAGCGCGGAACCGATTGGGTCGCGGACGTCAACCCGGTCACGTGGATCGAACGGACCTTCGGGCTCAGCCCGGCCCGGCCCGCAGTGCACGCGTACCCCCTCGCCGAACCGTCCGGGGTGCCTCTGTTCGGTGAGTACGAGACGCGCAAGGACTTCGAGGAGGCCGGGGCTGAGAACCCGCTCCTCGCAGGAATGACGGTTGCCCCGCGGTCAGGAGGACGCGCACCGGTTCGCGCACCCCTGACCGGCATCGTCCGGGTTCACGCAGATACTCCGCTCGGACTGCGGCTGCAGATCACGAACGCACGCGCCGCATGGAGCATCATTATCTCCGGGCCGATCGAACCGGTCGTCCGTCACGGCGAGCTCGTGTACCGGGAATCGCTGATCGGCTTCACCGACGACGCAATCCACTACATGGTGTTCCACCGCGGCCGACCGGTCGATCCGTTGCGGTTGGATGCTCCGTCGGCACCGACACGCGGCCCGTAGACACTTGCACCTGCAACTACTACCATCGATCCCATGGCTCGAATACGCATCATCGAACCGGCTGCCGCGCAGGGCGAGCTCGCCGACATCTACGAGGAACTCGCATCGTCGCGCGGAAAGCCGGCGGAGGTTCACAAGATCGGGAGTCTCAACCCTGCAAGCATTCGCGATCACATGAATCTCTACATGACCGTCATGTTCTCGCACTCCCCGCTCTCGCGCGCGGAACGCGAGATGATGGCGGTCGTCGTCTCAGCGGCAAACGAGTGCGCATACTGCGTCGCGCACCACGGCGATGCGCTCAACCACTACTGGAGGAATCACGACCGAGTCAGTCGGCTGGCCGCCGAAGGAGCCGGGCTCCACGACCTGAGCGACCGCGAGCGATCGCTCTGCTCGTATGCAGCGCTCGTCACCCGGGAGCCCCGGTCGCTCGAAGCCGTAACGATGCACGCACGCTTGCGCGCCCGCGGTCTCGACGACCGGGCAATCCTCGATGCGACGCTCGTCGCCTCGTACTTCAACTTCGTCAATCGCATAGTCCTGGCGCTCGGCGTCGAGCTCGAAAACGAAGCCGGCGGCTACCGCTACGACTGACCCGTCGCTGGGGGTGCGCCCCACTTCAGGCAGGTGTTCGCTCGCGCTCGCCTCCCGCCGTCAGTGCGGCGCCGACTCCCAGCAGGGCGACTCCGACGACGCACCACGGGACGACCATCGACGTCCCCACAATGAAGGGCACGAGCAGCAGGGGAACGGCTACACAGGCCACATCGTAGGTCGCGCTCATCATCGAGGCGCGGCACGATCTCAGGTAGGACCACTGGATCATCCCGAACGCTCCCGCTGCGCCGCATACTGATGCGCCTCGTCCTGGGGTGACTCATACTGTCGCGGCGGTGACCTCCGCCGGCTCCTCCGCCGGCTCCTTCGTCGGGCTCTTCTTCTCCCGGAAGCTGATCTTCTCGTTCCGGATGGTCACCACGACGCGACTGCCTTCGCCGAAGCGCTCCTTGAGGATTTCCATCGCAAGAGGATCCTCGATCTCGCGCTGGATCGTGCGCCTCAGCGGCCTCGCGCCGAACTTCACGTCGTAGCCGACCTTGATGAGGTGTTCCTTCGCTCGCTTGGTCACCTCGAGGGTGATCTCCTTCTCGGCGAGGCGCGTCTGCACCTCTGCAAGCTCGATCTCGAGGATCGAGCGCACCTGGTCGTGGCTGAGGCTGTGGAACACGACGATCTCATCGACGCGGTTGATGAACTCGGGACGGAACAGCCGCTTGAGCTCGTTCATCGCACTCGACTTGATGTCGCGATAGTCCATGAGCCCGTCAATCGTCTTGAACCCGACCGAAGACTCGCGAGTGATCTCGCGCGCCCCGGCATTGCTCGTCATGATCAGCACCGTGTTCCTGAAGCTCACCGTATGCCCGAGGCTGTCCTGCAGCTGCCCTTCCTCGAGCACCTGGAGCAGGATGTTGAAGACGTCGGGATGGGCCTTCTCGATCTCGTCGAACAGAACGACGCTGTACGGCTTGCGCCTGATCTTCTCGGTGAGAAGCCCGCCTTCGTCGTAGCCCACATACCCCGGAGGTGCCCCGACGAGTCGGCTCACGTTGTGCTTCTCCATGAAGTCGGACATGTCGATCCGCACCAGTGCGTCCTCGCTCCCGAAGAGGAACTCGGCGAGCGTCTTCGCAAGCAGCGTCTTGCCCACGCCGGTGGGTCCGAGGAAGACGAAGGAACCCATGGGGCGACGCGGTGAGGAGAGCCCGGTGCGGCTGCGGCGAATGGCCGACGAGATGACCTGAATCGCCGGATCCTGCCCGACGACCGTCTTGTGAAGCTCATCCTCGATCTGCAGCAGCTTCTCGCTCTCACTCTGCGCGATGCGTGAGAGGGGAATGCCGGTCATGTCCGAGAGCACATACTGGATGTCCTCCGAATCCACGACGTTCTGCTCGGTCTTCAGCGTCACCTTCCACTGGGTCTTCATCTCCTCGACCTTCGCCTTCAGTTGGCGCACCTGGTCGCGGACGGCGGCGGCACGCTCGTAGTTCTGGCTGTTAACGAGACTGAGCTTCTCCGCATTGAGCTTGTCGATCTCGCGTTCGAGCTCGGCAAGCTCGGTGGGTCGGACCGAATTGTGAATGCGCTTTCGGCTGCCCGCCTCGTCAATCAGATCGATCGCCTTGTCAGGCAGGAACCGGTCGGCGATATACCGACGCGAGAGCAGCGCCGAGACTTCGAGTGCGCCCGGCGTGTAGCTCACGTTGTGATGGTCTTCGTAGCGCTCCTTGATACCCTTGAGGATCTCGAGCGTCTCTTCGACCGTCGGCTCGTCCACGTAGATCGTCTGGAACCGCCGCTCGAGCGCGGCGTCCTTCTCGACGTACTTCCGGTACTCGTTCAGCGTCGTCGCGCCGATGCACTGGATCTCGCCTCTCGAAAGCGCGGGCTTGAGCATATTGCTCGCGTCAATGGCGCCTTCCGCGCCGCCGGCGCCGATGATGGTGTGCAGCTCATCGATGAACAGCACGACGTTTCCCGCGGTGATGATCTCCTTCATCACGCGCTTCAGGCGTTCCTCGAACTCGCCGCGGTACTTGGTCCCCGCGATCAGCGACGCGAGATCGAGCGTCATCACCCGCTTCCCGATCAGGACCTCCGGAGCGCTTCCGTCGACGATGCGCTGTGCGAGCCCTTCGACGATCGCAGTCTTACCGACCCCGGGCTCTCCGATGAGCACGGGATTGTTCTTCGTCCGCCGCGCGAGAATCTGGATCACACGCTGGATCTCGCGGCCTCTGCCGACGACCGGATCGAGCTTGTCGTCGCGGGCGTACTGGGTCAGGTCCCGACTGAACTCATCAAGCGTCGGAGTGCTCTTCTTCGTCGCGGTTGCCTGTCCTGATCCTTTTCGCTTCTGCTGTGTGCTGCGGGTAGCAGGGGTGCCGCTGCTCGCGGCGGGCTGTACGGAACCGCTGAGGTCCGAGATGATCTCCCGCAGGGCGTCGACGCCGGATCCGTACTCGGCGAGGAAACGCGTCGTCACGCAATCCGACTCGCGGGCACAGGCGAGCAGGAGGTGCTCGGTCCCGATGTACTCATGCCCGAGGTTCCGCGCCTCCTCCGCGCTGTCCTCGAGGACCTTCTTTCCCCGGGCGGACGGCGGAACGTCTCCAAGGATGAAACCGCCCCGTTTGCGCGGGATCTCTTTCTCAATCTCGATCTGCATCCTGGCGGGGTCTACCCCGGCCTTCTCAAGAGCCTTGTATCCGAGTCCACCGCCCTCTTTCAACAGCGCCAGCATGATGTGTTCCGGCAGCAGTTGGTCTGAATGAAATCGCTTCGCCTCGTCCTGGGCGAGTATCGTGAGGACTTTCTGAGCCCGTTGCGTCAAACCCTTGAACATGTGTAGATCCTCCCAGCCTCATTCGGTCTGACCCGCTCCCAGCATCTCACGGAAGATCCGGGCACGAACCATGCCTCCATCCTCTCCATTCCCTTCGCGGACGCGTCTCTGCGCTACGTGGTTGTCCTGGTTGATGAACAGAAGCGTGGTCACCGTCTCAACCGAGACACCAGGCACCACCTCGGCCACCACCCCAAAACGCAGGCTGCTTATCAGGGCCCAGGCTTCCGCGGCCGGCAGACACCTCGCGAAACGCAGGACGCCGAGCGCCCGATTCGCCGAATCGCTGATCTGATCGCCGCGAGCAGCCACGAGCTCCTGCCGCGCGCCACGTTCATAATGTACCAACGTGGCCGTGTACTCTTCAAGCTTGGCCACGATCGCGGCCTCATCCGAGCCGAGCGTACGACGGTTCTGAAGCAGATAAAGCGCGGCGTGCATCGCGCTCGCGAACGGCACGAGCTCGTAGCCGGAGTTCTCCATGCTGTCACGGATCGGTCCGATCTGATCGAGCATCTCGAGCGCGGGCAGATGGACGAGCGTCGATACACGAAGAGCCGTGCCGAGATTCGTGATCTCGGTTGAGAGGTATCCCCAGTCCATGGCGACCGCGTAGTTCAGGCAACGCTCGAGCGCCTTGTCGGCATCGCGGATCAGCTCAAGACCCACGAGAGGCGCGAGCCCGGGCACGATCCCGACGATTCGCAGGTGGTCGACCGCGCCTATCTGCACGGCGAGACGCTCGTCATCCGTGGCTATCACACGCCACGGGAGCGGGTCATCGACGAGTGATCGCTCGGCGAGAAAACCGCGATCGGCCTCATCCAGGCGATCGGGAGCAATGTCGAGAGCGCGCGGTCCAAAAGGCTTTGGAGAGAGCTCATCCCGAACCGCTGCCAGGATCTGCTGATCGACCGCCCTGCGCTCGGGGTCCGACGCGCCATGGGGAAACGGCATGCCGGCCAGATTCCGCGACAATCTGGCACGGGAGGCGAGCACGACATCACGCTCCGGACCGGACCCGCATGCCCACGCCGGCACGAGCGGCAGACGAACTACCTCAGACTTCGGCATCCGGCTGCTCCTCGAGCGCGCGCATCTGGTCGCGCAGCGTCACCGCCAGCTCATAGTCCTCCCGGGCAACCGCGTCGGTCAGCCGGTCGCGCAGGGCCTCCCGATCGACGAGCAGCCGCTTGAACGAACCGAGGCGGGCCGGATAGCGGCCGACATGCTCCTCGGTCAGTCCGGCCTGTTCGAGCAGATAGTGGATGCGCGACCGGAAGACCCGGTAGCACTCCGCACACCCAGCCCGACCCGTCTGTCGAATGGTGCGAAACCTCGTACCGCAGCCCGAACAGCTGCGATTCGGCGAACCTCCCAGCGCCGCGCCGAGCATCTCGCCAACGGTTGGAGCGAAGACCGGATCGGCCTCTTCGACTCCGAGCGCCTCAGCGCAGACGCCGCACAGCCAGAGCTCACTGTAGTCGCTGCCCTTCGTCTGGTAGACCCGGACCAGGGCCGTGGAATTGCCGCATCCGTCGCAATGGCGTTCGTTCATCATCCTCAATAGTAGCGAAAAGCGCGGCGTAGTTCCTCCTATCTTTGCGACCGACGAAAAAAAACGCCGGCCCGGACCGGCAGGCGCGAAGGAAGTCGGGGGCTACGCGGAGGCTGCGGGAATCCGGTCCGCGCCGAGCCGGTCGGCAAGCGCGGCCGGAAGAAGCACCGATCCGTCGGCCTGCTGCCCCTGTTCAACGAGAGCCGGCAGAATGCGACTCGTCGCGAGGCCGGAGGCATTCAGAGAGTGCACGAACTCGGTCTGCTTCTGCCCTTCACGCCGGAACCGTATACTCCCTCGTCGAGCCTGGTAATCGTGCGCATTGGAGACCGAGCTCACCTCGAGGTACTGATTCATGCTCGGAATCCAGACCTCGATGTCGTACGTCTTTGCCATGGAGGCCGATGCATCCCGAGCCGCGAGCAGGCTCACCCGGTAGTGCAGACCGAGTTCCCGCACGAGCCGTTCGGCCTTCTCCAGGAGCTCTTCATGGCCCCGTTCGGAGTCTTCTGGCGCGGTGAACTGGAAGATCTCGACCTTGTTGAACTGATGGCCGCGGATCATGCCTCGTTCCTGCGCGCGGTAGCTCCCGGCTTCCTTCCGGTAGCACGGTGTGTAGCTGAAGTACTTGCGCGGCAGCTCGGCCTCGCTGAGTATCTCGTCCCGGTGGAAGTTGATCAGCGCGGTCTCGGCGGTCGGCAGCACGAAGTGGGTGAACCCCTGCGACTCACCGCGTATCTGGAATACGTCGTCCTCGAACTTGGGGAACTGACCGGCCGTGAATCCGCACTCGTAGGTCAGCAGGTGCGGCGGCAGGACGAACTCATACCCGTCGGCCAGATGACTCTCGACGAAGAAGTTCAGAAGGGCCCACTCGAGTCGCGCGCCGGTCCCCCGGTAGAGCCAGAAGCCGTTGCCGCCCATCTTCACCCCGCGCTCGTAGTCGACGAGTCCGAGCGACGTGACCAGGTCCACGTGGTCCCTCGCCGCAAAGTCGAACTGAGGCGGCTCTCCCCAGGAGCGAACCGGCACATTCGCTTCCTTGCCTCCGGCCGGCACATCGGGAGCCGGAAGGTTCGGCAACCGCGCGAGCTCATCGCGGATAGCCTCGTCGAGCTCGCGAATCTCCTGGTCCATCGTCTTGATCCGCGCAGAGACGTCCTTCATCTCTGCCAGAAGCGTGTCGACCGGCTCTCCGGCCTTCTTCAGACGGGGAATCTCCGCGGAGACCTGGTTGCGCCGCGCTTTCAGCTCGTCCGCCGAGCCGACGAGCTCGCGCCGGCGGGCATCCCGGTCGAGCAGCCCCGACAGGTCCACCTCGTCCATGCGCATGCGCAGCGCGTCCTCCACGGCTTCCCTGTTCTTGCGGATGAGTGCCAAGTCCAACACGGTTTGCTCCTGATTCCGGACAGGGTACAGCGCGGCGTGGGAGTGGTCAATGCCTCGCCAGGACGTCGAGCGGACGCACGCGCGCAGCGCGTCGCGCGGGGAACCAGGCCGCCGCAGTCGCGAGAACGAGCGTCAGGATTGTCACCAGCACCAGATCCGGAAGACGGATCGCGATCGGTATCTCCTGGAGGTAGTACTCGCCGGAGAGCAGCTCCACCGGGACGTGTGTCACCTCCGTGAAGAGCCCCGCGAGAGCGCTTGCCGCCCAGGCGGCGGCGTTGATCATCCATTCGAGAGCCGCGAGGACCTCGTTGATGTTGACCGCGATCGCGAGCCCGACCGAGACGCCGAGCGCGGTACCCATCGCGCCGAGCAGCAGCCCGGCGACGACGAAGGCGTACATGATACCTGCCGGCGAGGCGCCGAAGCTCTTGATGATCGCGATCTCCTCCTGCTTCTCAAGCACGAGCATGACGAGCGTCGACGATATATTGACCACCGCCACGATGACGATCAGCACCATGATGAAGATGAGCAGATCCTTCGTGGTCTTGAAGCTCATGTACTTCGCGCGCTCGCTCTCGAACCAGGTGGCGACCCGGAACCCGGGCCCGAGCGTCGTGCGGACCGACTCGACGATCCCGACGGCACGCTCCTCGGAAGCGCGGGACGGAGCACGAAAGAGGGGATTCGCAAGCGCGAGCGGATCGTCGATCTTGACCCCGACAACGAACCGGGAGCTCTCCTGCGGAAGCATGGGGGCCCCTTCGGCGTATGGAACGAAGACCCAGAGTCGGTCGAGGTCGGCGTATCCGCTTGACAGCACGCCACGGACGGTGAAGGTGCGCGTGCGCGGCAGTATGCGACCGCCGGAGAGCGTCCTCGCCGTGAGAAGTCTCACCGCATCGCCCGGCCCGAGCCCGAGTTGCCGGGCGACGTACTCGCCCACGAGGATGCCTCCGGGGCCGAGGTCCCACTCCCCGGCGGAGAACTCGATGTACTCGCGCAGCCCGGGATCGCGATCCCGGAGATCGGGCTCCACCGCCCGTATCGTCACGGCGGTCCGGCGCTCGCCGGCGGCGGCCAGCCCGAGGCCCTGTCGTTCGACAGTCGCGAGACGCACACCGGGCAGAGACGAGAGCGCTTCGAGGGAACGCTCGAGCTCCTCCGCCTGCGGCGCCTGACGGGCGATCGCCTGGACATGGTACGAACCTGCCTCAATGTAACGCGCGGTGATTCCGGCGATCATGCCGTCGGCGACCTGCAGGACAACAACGAGCGGCACGAGACTGAGTCCGACCCCGATGATGCCGCCCCGGATTCGTCGTGCCGCGTTGATGTTCCCTGCCCGGCCAAAGACGAACCGGACGGCGAGGAGGAGCGAGGAGCGCGTAGTCATCGGTCCTCAACGGTGCCGCGCGTCAGAGCGCCCCGTTCGAGGCGCAGTCGTCGGTCGCCGAGCCGTGCAAGCCGCTCGTCATGAGTCACGATGACGAGGGTCGCGCCGTGAGCACGCACGACCTCGAGCAGCACCGACTCGACCAGTGCACTGTTCTCCGCGTCGAGGTTCCCGGTGGGCTCGTCGGCGAGCAGCAGTCCCGGTTCATTGATGAGGGCACGGGCGAGCGCAGCTCGCTGCCGCTCGCCTCCGGAGAGCTGCGAGGGATAGTGATCGAGACGCTCCGACAGACCGACCTCGGTGAGCAGCCGCTCGGCGCGCCCGGTTGCCTCCTTGCGCGACATCCCGATCATGTAGGCCGGGAGCATGACGTTCTCGAGCGCGGTGAAGTCCTTCAGCAGAAAGTGGAACTGAAAGACGAACCCGAGGCGGCGCGCCCGGAACTCGGTCAGGTCGGCTTCGTTCAGCGAGTGGACCGCGTAGTCGAAGGCGTGAATCTCGCCGCCGGTCGGCCGGTCGAGCCCTCCCATCAGATTGAGCAAGGTGCTCTTGCCGCTGCCCGAGGAGCCGCTGATCGAGACGACTTCGCCCTCGGAAAGCTCGAGATCGATCCCCCGGAGGACGGTCAGATCCGTCTCGCCGCTGCGAAACACCTTGCTGACGCCGCGAAGCCGTACGATGCTCATCACTCATACCTCAGGATGCCGGCCGGCGATACCATGCTCACCCGTCGGGACGCCGCGTACGCGGCAACCGTCGCGCAGAGCACCGCAAAGGCGACGATCGCCGCGACCTCAACCGGCACGAGCACCGCGGGGACCTCCTCCAGGTAGAAGTAGGCGGGACTGAAGATTGAGAACACGCCGGGCGCGGGGCGGGCGGCGCCGGTGACGAGCGCCGCCGCCCACGCCCCCACCCAGGCAATGGTATTGACCACGACTTCAGCCGCGGCGAAGAGCCGGTTGATATTGTGCGTCACGAGCAGCCCAAGAAGGAGCCCCAGCCCGCCTCCGAACACCCCGATCCACAGGCCCTCGAACACGAAAACCAGCTGCAGGCGCAGGGGAGATGAGCCTATCGCCTTGAGCACCGCGATCTCCTCGGTCCTTTCGACGACGCTGCGACGCAGCGACTGGTAGATGTTGACCCCTACCACCACGAAGATGAGCCCGACGAGGAGCATCATCATCGTCTTCTCGAGCCGCAACGCTCCGAATATGGCCCGATTGTACTCGCGCCAGGTCTCGACCGAACTCTGGGGGAGCAGCGCCTCGATGCGTCCGGCGATCTGCCGGTCACGGAAGCGATCCTCGAGCTTCACTCCCACGCGTGCGGCCGGTCCCAACCCGAGTGATTCGGCCCCGGAGCCGAAACCGATGAACCCCCATCCGCCGTCATACTCGAGGAACCCGCTCCTGAAGACAGCGGTGACCGGAAAGGAGGTCGCTGCGGGATCCGTCGCGGAGAAGGCTCCCGTGAAGCCGACCACCTCCACCTCGTCGCCCACCCGTATGCCGAGGCGCCGGGCAAGCTCCTGCCCCAGCACGATCCCGTCGTCGGCGAGGTCCCAGCGCCCGGACACGATGTCCAGCCGGGTGGCCAGCCGTTCGTCCAGGTTGAGCAGCCCCGAAGGGACCGCACGGATGAGCACCGCGAGCGGGTCCGGGAAATACCCGTAGGCGAGGCCGTAGGTCTCGGCGTACGGAACCGCCGTGCGCACCCCGCGGAGCTCCGCGAGCACCGCTGCATCCGCCTCGGCATCAGAAGAGTCCACCTGCAGGTGAAAGCTGCCGATCTCGAGGATGTCCTCGATCGTGCCGAGCTGGAATCCGTTCATGACCGCGAGCACGGCGATGAGCGTCATAACGCCGGCCGCGATTCCCAGGACCGACAGCAGGCCGGCCGTGTGGCCTTTCTCCCGGCGTTTGGTTCGAAAATGGCGCGCGGAGACGAAGAACACCCACCGTGACTTCATCACCCCTCCCCGCCATCGGCGCCGAACCGCCGGGTGCGCACGACCTCGCCGTCGCGAACGATCTGCTCGAGCAGCCGCTGCTCGGCACGGTAGTAGACGCGCAGGGTCTCTGCGCCGTCACGGTAGAGCGTCTCGACGCGCGTGTACTCGAGCAGCGCCCCTTCGCCGTCGCCGACCTCACCGCTGCCGTGGCTGACGACCCGCACGAGAACGCCGTTCTCAGAGATGCGCTCGCGGACCAGGATACCCTCGTCGTCGTGCTCGTAGCGCCGCACCCGCTCCACCACGCCGCGCGTCTCCCGCTCCTCGACGAGCAGCCCCTCCTCGTACCTTCGTGTTCGGTCCGATTCGAGCGCGCCGTCGAGCGAGGCGGTCGATCCGAGCAACCGTCCCGACTCATCGTAGCGGTACGTCGTCTCGCGGTCGGAGGAAGCGATGATCGCGCGCCGGATCATGTCGCCGGCGAGCGGTCCCCAGTACTCGCGGGTCTCGCGCTCGACCAACTCCTCACCGTCCCATCGCGTACGCTCTTCGAGCCGGCCGACCGAATCGTACCGAAGCCGCTCGCGGCTCGTGCCCGTATCGACCCACTCCTCCACGAGCCGACCATCGCGGTAGCGGTATTCCACGGTCGTTCCGCGCTCTCCGATGCGCCGCATGAGACGAAGAGAACCGTCGGCCCAGTAGCGCAGGTGCTCGGTCGCCGCGAGCTCCTCGCCCCGGTAGATCCGCCTGGAGACGAGACGGCCGTCCGTGTGTTCGAGCTCGGTTCGCCGCACCGGTTCGTCGAGATGATAGAGCGTCTGGACCTCGATCCCGCCGGAGCGTTGCACGCGCACGACGTAGTCGTGGCGCTCGCGATCACCTTCGGCGATCGCTGTGCGCGTCACGCCGGATTCGTCGGACTCGTACCACTCGGCGGAGACCGGCAGCGAGTGCCACAGCAGCAGCACGAGCAGAAGGCTGACGGAGACCGGAAAGCGCGTCATGAAAGGCCGAGCAGCTCCCTGACGTATTCGTCGCGGCGGAACGGACGCAGGTCCGGGTACTTTTCGCCGACTCCAAGGAAGGCGGCAGGTATCCCGAGCTGGCGCGAGATGGGCACGAGAATGCCTCCCTTCGCAGTCGAGTCGTACTTCGCCAGAACAATCCCGTCGAGAGGGACCGCACCGGAGAAGACTTCGGCCTGCTGCAGCCCGTTCTGACCCGTTGTGGCGTCGATCACGAGCAGCCGCCGGTACGAGGCGTCCGGCGCGCGCGAGCTCACGATACGATCGATCTTCGCCAGCTCGTCGACCAGGTGCTTGCGCGTGTGCATCCGCCCGGCGGTGTCCGCGAGCACCAGCCGGTCGCCGCGGGTGCGCGCGCTCTCCACCGCATCGTAGACGACCGCGGCGGAATCCGCGCCGGGCCCCTGCTTCACGATGCGCACGCCCACGCGTTCGGCGTGAATCGACAGCTGCTCGACGGCTGCCGCCCGGAACGTATCGCCGGCCGCGAGGCAGATGGAGTCCGCCTGGCCGGTCTCGCGGAAGTAGGTCGCGAGCTTCGCGATCGTCGTCGTCTTGCCGACCCCGTTGACCCCGAGCACGAGGACGACGTTGAGCCGGTCCGCGTCGAGCCGGAAATCGACCTCCTGCACGAGCGACTCGAGCTCCCGGCGAAGCAGCTCGACGACGTCGTCGCGACCAGAGGCGCGTTCCCTGCGGCTCATCTCACGCAGCCGGCCCACGATCTCCATCGCGGTCCGAGCCCCGATGTCGGCCTCGACGAGCGTATCCTCGAGCTCTTCGAACGATTCTTCCGACTCGAGTCCCCCGCCGAGCAGCGCCCGCAACCGAGCACCCAGGCCCTTCTTCTTCATAGCGTTCCCTAAGCTACTGATTGTGCGCCCCTTCTCCTACCGCGACATAGTCGAAAACGGAGATGAGCAGATTCACGAAGAGCCCCACGTTGACGAGTCGGGCACCAATCGACGACCAGTAGAAGATGTTGCCCAGTCGAGCAAACCGCTCGAGCTCTTGCGGGGAGAGAGCCGTGCTTCCGGGGCGGGGGAATCCCGCGCGAACGCTCTCGAATCCTCCGTTGAGCAGGACCGTGACCGGCACCGAGAGAACGAACCAGGTGAGCGCCTGGTAGAAGCTGTCACGGCTGGCGCGCAGCTCCTCCGTCCACTCGATCGAGTCGGGCAGAAGGGCGCGGCTGACGATCTGCGGCGAGTCCGTGTCCACGACGAACCGCGACTCGAGATATCCCTCGCGGCGCATGCGGACGATCGTCGGGGAGGCGGGGAACTCGTGCTCGAGCGGCGTGCGGCCCACCCAGACCGAATCGGCATAGACGTCGGCGCCCGGCGGGGAGCTCTGCAGCCGCACCGATCGCACGGCGAGCGCGGGGGGATCGACCTGCTCGACCCGGCGCTCTCCCGGCGCGAGCTCCACGGTACGAACCGTCGCGCGGTTCCCGAGCTCCACGCGTATCTCATGAGCGCCGGGCCTGAGAAACCGGGCCTCCGCGCGGCTGAACCCGCGAAGGACTCCGCTCACGCGCACGGCCGCATCCGCGTGCCCCGTTTCCACGACGAGCGCCGCGTGGTCCCGACCGAGCACCGCGCGGGCCGCCTCGCCGGCGACGAGCGGAGCATCCGCGCTGAGGTCTTCGGGTCTCGCAATCGTGGAACCGGCCGGGGTGGTACGCTCGAGGTACCGGTGGTAGACGAAGAGGTCGACCGCGAGGTATCCCTCGATCTCTTCGACCGTGCCCCACAGCAGCAGATCGAGATTCTCGCCCACTGCGAGGGCATGAAGCGTCGACTCGATCGACAGCAGGCGTCCCGCCTCATGCCCCGCCCAGTACTCGAGCGGGCGCCGGGGGTCGGTCGGTACGTCACGGGGTTCGATCCCGTCGAGGCGTTCGAGCAGATCCCGCGCGTCGTCGACTGCCCTCTGTGCACGATCGAGTCGTTCGCGCGCGGCGCTGCGCTCGGCCGGGCCCGTCGCCGGGCGCTCGAAGAGCAGGCGGTCTCGTGCCTCGACGGCCGCGCGAAGCCTCCCCGCGGCGGTGCGGGTCGCCGCACGAAGCCGCACCGCCGCGTACGCGTCGAGTTCCTCGCTCGACAGGTCCCGCTCGTCGATCCCGCCGACCTGTTCATAGAGCAACCGCGGGAAGGTCTCGGCGGCGACTCGGGCCTCCGCGGACAGGCCCTCTGCGGTGAACCGGACGATGCCGACGCGAAAGACCTCACGCTCGGCAGGCAGAAGCGCTGCCACCGCCGCGGGAAGCGGAACGGACTCGGCGCGCACCGCCGCGCCCGGGCCGAGCAGCAGCCCGACCGCGAGCGCGGCCAGGCAGGGGCGAACCCTACCGGGAGCGGCCACGTCGGCCCTCCATCATCCCGTCGGCCTCGAACAGCCGCGTGATCGCACTCACGACACGCTCCGGGCGAAACGGCTTGATGACGAAATCCCGCGCGCCAAGCTGAATCGCCCGCACGATCATCGCCTGCTCCCCGAGCGCGCTGCACATGATGACGCGCGCCGCGGGATCGTCGCGTCGCAGCCGGCGCAGAGCGGTCAGTCCGTCCATCTCCGGCATCGCGATGTCCAGGAGCACCACGTCCGGCTTGACGGCTGCATAGAGACGCAGCGCCGCGCGTCCGTTCTCCGCCTGTCCGGCGATGTGCATCCCGGCGTTCCGCAGAATATCGCCGAGCAGCGACCGCATGAACGGCAGATCGTCAACGACGAGGACGCGCGGGACCATCAGCTCTCGTTCCAGCGCGCTCGCAGGTACGATTCTATGAACGGATCGAGGTCGCCGTCCATGACCGCCTCGACGTTCCCGGTCTCGTGCCGCGTGCGCAGGTCCTTGACCATGGTGTAAGGCTGGAAGACGTAGGAGCGGATCTGATTCCCCCAGGAGATGTCCTTCTTCTCGGCCGCGCTCTTCGCCTGCTCGGCCTCCTGTTCAGCCCGGTAGTAGTCGTAGAGGCGGCTCTTGAGCATCTTCATCGCCATCGCACGGTTCTTGTGCTGGCTGCGCTCGTTCTGGCACTGCACGACGATGCCGGTCTCCAGATGGGTGATCCGCACCGCGCTGTCGGTCTTGTTCACGTGCTGCCCGCCGGCTCCGCTCGCGCGGTAGGTGTCGACCCGCAGGTCTTCGGGCCGGATATCGACGTCTATGTCGTCGTCGATGACGGGGCTCACGTAGACCGAGGCGAACGAGGTATGTCGTCGCCCGCTCGAGTCGAAGGGGCTGATGCGCACGAGCCGGTGGATCCCGGTCTCCCCCTTCAGGTGCCCAAAAGCGTAGTCGCCGTCGACCTGTACCGTCACGCTCTTGATCCCGCCCTCGGCTTCCTGCAGATCGAGCATCGTCGAGCGATAGCCGCGGGACTCCATCCAACGGCTGTACATGCGGTAGAGCATGCTGACCCAGTCACACGCCTCGGTTCCGCCGGCGCCCGAGTGGATCGTCACAAAGGCATCCGCCGCGTCGTGCTCATCGGAGAGCATCTCCCGGATCTGAAGCCGATCGAACTCGCGTCGGCTCGACTCGAGCGAGGACCGTATATCGGCCTCGAGCGTTCCACCACCTTCCTCGACGGCGAGCTCGTGCAGCTCGCACAGGTCCTCCACCGTCCGGAGCAGCCGTTCCCACGGTTCGAGACGGTCCTTCTTCCGCTTGAGCTCGGTCATCACCCGTTCGGCCTCTTCGCGGTCGTTCCACAGATCGGGATCTCCCGAGCGCTGCTCGAGCTCACCTATCTCGGATCGCAGTCTGTCCGAGTCAAAGATGCCTCCATGTATCCCGGATCCGCTCCTTGAGCTCCTGGAGCGGATTGGCCAGTTCCTGCAGCGTATGCATATGTCCTCCAATGCCGTGACTAAGGGCAATATACCAGAGGCGCGCCTCCCACATCCACCGTCGCAGCTCATACGGCCGGGCTTTGCCGCTGTTGCGAAGAGGCCGGAATGCCGAATACTATAGTAGCATGCAATGCCGGCGCGAAACGCACGTCCGTCGCATCCTGACCGTCCTCCTGCTCACCGTGCTCCTGGGCCTGCGAGGTGAGGCGCAGGAGACCGACGCCGAAACCCCGCAGGCGCCGCTCGTCTCGCGGATTCGGCTCTCCGTGCGCGACCCGCAGATCAGAATCTCCTGGGAGGAACCGGAAAAGCCGGTTGAGGAGTACCGGGTCTACCGCGCCGGGCAACCGATCACCGGCCTGAGCCTTCACGAGGCGCTTCAGGTGGGGACCGTACGAGCCGGCGAGCGCGCCCATATCGACACTCCCGCGAAGCCCGGGACCTACTACTACGCGGTCGTCGCCGTCGATCCGGACGGCGCCGCGTACGAGATCATCGTCGCGGATCGCAACGCGACCTATCGCCCGGTGACGATCACATCCACGGCGACGCAGGCCGAACGTGCCGCGCGCGTCGAGCGCATCGAGTGGACGCTCGCAACGATGGACGGACGCACCGTGATCGAGATCAGGGTGGTCGCGGACCGGGAGGGCCGCTCGATCGCCGTCTACCGTTCGACCAGCCCTCTCGCAAGCCTGCGGGATCTCGAGCAGAAGGCCGCGCTCGTCCGGGAGGTCGACTCGGGAACCGCGTTTCTGACGGACCTGCCGGTACCGGGCGTCGAGTACTACTATGCGGCGCTGGACACCGAGCTCCTGCTTGCCGGCGGGGGGACCATTCGGCCCGGCGAGAATGCGACGACCGATCCGGCCGAGATTCCCCTTGAAGTACACGCGCAGACGCCCGGCCCGCTGCAGCCCGGCCCGCCGCGGGCCACAGAGCCCGCGGAAGCCGTGGAGCCGGCGATGACGGGTCCGCCTGCCGCGGAGGCCGCGGAGCCCGAGCGCGCGGCAGCGGCG
>SKQU01000376.1 GCA_007118855.1 Spirochaetaceae bacterium | reverse complement strand
GCCACGCGTAGGGGTTTCCGTGCAGAGCGGCCCGGTGACGATTGAGATCGACGGCACGCGCACGCACACGGGGACGCTCGCCGCGCCGGTTGGCGGAGCGATGGATCGCCGAGAGTCTCGACTCCACACTGCGCCTCGTCGTGGCCGACGGGGGACCGAATGCCACTGAGGCGACCGGAGGCTCGGCCGGAATCGAGCTCGTGGGTGACATAGAGACCCTGCGGACCTGATATGAGACGCTGAACAAGGACGATTCTTGTTGGCGTCCTGCAATCTGGGCCATATATTGGAGCTATGAGAAGTTTTTGGCTACGCGGATTCGCCGCAGTCGCTCTGGCTGCCGGGTCGTTCCCGCTTCACGGAGCCTCTGATCCATTGCTGCTCGACGACTTCAGCAGCGGCGGTGCCCAGGCGCTGATCGGGACGAGATGGGAGGCGTTCACCGACCGGGTGATGGGAGGCAGATCAGACATGGCCGCCGGCGTTGCCCCAATGGACGGCGAGTACGTCCTTCGCATGACCGGAGCGGTCTCACTCGAGAATAACGGTGGATTCATCCAGGTCCGCCTTCCGCTGCCGGACTCCCGGCGTACAGAGGCAGCCTCGTTCACCGGGGTGTTCCTCGAAGTCCGCGGCGCTCCCGGCTCCTACTACATCCATCTGCGAGACAACCGGACCCGGGCGCCGTGGGCCTACTACCGGCAGAGGATCGACGTTCGGGATGACTGGCAGACGGTGCGCCTGCCGTTCGATGCCTTCGAGTCCGCCGGCATGCTTCGCAGCCTCACCCCAAACGTCGACCGATTGCAGTCGGTGGCGATCGTCGCGGCCGGAGAGGCGTTCGACGCCGACATCATGGTGCGCTCGATCGGGCTGTACCGGTAGAGTCAGCGCATGGCAGAGGATGGCCTGGCCCCTGCAGCCCGGTACCGCGGCGCCGCCCTGGGCGCATTCATCGGCGACGCGCTCGCGATGCCCGCACACTGGTACTATGACACGGAGGCGCTGTGGCGGCAGTTCGGCCGGATCGACTCATACCGGCGGCCCCCACGGGAGCACCCGAACAGTATCCTGTGGCGCAGCGTCTACGAACCTGCGGAGCCGGAGTACGACATCCTTGGTGATCAGCGCCGCTACTGGGGAAGGCGCCGGGTTCACTACCACCAGTTTCTGGAAGCCGGAGAGAACACGCTGAATCTGAAGCTACTCGGGCTTGCACTCGACTTGATCGTTCGCGACGGTGGTTACGACCGGACACGGTACGTCGAGGCGTACCGGAGGTTCATGCTGTGTCCGGGCGAGCACCGCGACACGTACGTCGAAGAGTGTCATCGCGGATTCTTCGTCAACCTCAGTCGCGCAATCCCGCCGGACCGGGCGGCAGTTCAGGAGAAGCACATCGGGGGGATGGTCGCCGTCGTGCCGCTCTATACCTCTCTGCGCTCGCTCGGCCACGACCATGACCATGCCGCTGCCGGGGTCCTTGAGCATGTGTCGGTCACGCACGCCGGGCGGCGCGTCCGTGACGCGGCGATCTCGCTCCTGACGGTCGCGAGCGAGCTCATCGACGGCGTGGGCCTTGCGGAATCACTACGCGGCCACCTTCGTCGCCAGGATCTTCCCTTCCTGCGCGGGCCCATAGAGGCCGAAAGCAGCGAACCGGTCCCGCGGATCCTCGGACGTCGGTACAGCACTGCCTGCTACCTTGACGATGCGATGCCCGCGACCTTCTACCTTGCGCTACGCTATGCGGAAGACCCGTCGGAGGGTCTTGTCGAGAACACGATGGCAGGGGGAGACAACTGCCACCGCGGTGCGGTGCTCGGTGCGTTGTTCGGCACTGCGTACGGCGCGTCGGCCTTTCCGGAAGCGTGGCGCGAAGGGCTCTGTGCGAGTCTCCCGACCTCGGGCACGGCCGGTGCAGCCGATCTCAGCGCGGAATGACGTGGATTGGATTGCTCCAGGCGCGAGAGGTGAGGCCGTTCTCCCGGAGCGTCGCTTCCACGCGCACGAAGCCGTCGTCCGGCGAGGCGGTGTACCGTGCACAAGAGACTCCCTCTTCCAGGAGCGAGGCGTCCGGCCCGGGGGCCGCCGTGTGGTGGTGCCTGGTCATGAACGCAATGTCGGCCGCGCAGTCCGTCCTGACCGTGATCGTGTCGCCGGCCACTTCGATATCCAGGAAAACTGGTACGCGAGTGGCGCCGGAGTCGATTCTACCCACGGCGTAGAAATCGCCGCTTCGCAGCGCTGAAAGCACATCGCCGACCTGAAGGTCCTTGCGGGGCACGGAGCTGTTGATCACGAGGTATCCCCGGTCCATATCCGCACGCTGATGCGAGTCGTCCGAGCTGATGATCGTGATGCGTCGGCCCGACGCCAGTACCAGGTCCACCGCGCGAGAGAACGCGGACAGTACCTCATGCCGATCGGACGAAATGCCGTTGTAGATCTCTATACCGTTGTAGCCGCGCAGTCCAAGGGCTTCCTGCGCAGTCCATCCCCTGCGGTGAACCTCCTCGCCGTAGGGATGGCACAGAAACGAGAGACCCTGCTCTGCCGCTGCCGCGTCGACCTGCGACTGACGAGCGTCGAGTCCATCGGCATGATGGACATGAGTAATCCCGATCGCGAGCAGATGGCACCAGCTTTCGTTATTCGCGTCGGCCGAATACTCCACCCCCGGGATGTGCAGCATAGGTGTCCCTCCCGGATGCTCGAGGTTCAGACTCGTGCGCCCGGCGTAGTCGTGATCGGTCACGGCCACCGCCGCGTAGCCCAGGTCCTCGTACGCCTTCATCACCGGCTGCGGATCAACCCGCCCGTCCGATCGTGTCGTGTGCGCGTGAAGCTGAACCTTGTGCCGGTAGACGCCAAACTCATACGGCGACTCGAGCCTGAGCGTGCCGTTTCCTTCTATCCTCATGGTGACTGAACCTCATCAGGAAACCTCAGCCCCTCGATGATGCTGAGGACCGTGTGATACCCCGGATCGACGTCCGGACAGACTACCAGATCACGGTTTTTAGTGTCAGCAGGGTTCAAGGCGCGCGCTGGCAGAAACGCCGCGGCGTGCTACAATTGACGGCAGGGTTCACGGAGAGAACTCCATGTCGGGTCCAGTGCGGTCTGATCGTGTGCCTGTGATTCCTCGACTCCTCGGCGAGCTGCTCTGCCTCGTCTGTGCGATCACGGTCATGGCCCCCATGGCACCCGCGCAGGAACAAGACGCCGCCACCCTCGCCCGCGACGCATCGTCTGAGATCCGGGCGCCGGACATCCGCTCGTTCAGTGGCAACCCGCTTCTGCTCCAGCTCATCGTCACGGACCCGAGCGCGCGGCTGCGCGAGCTGGCTCTTCTGTCCGAGTCGAGCACTCTTTCCTACCGCATCCCCGACGACCTGGACCGGGAAGAGCTGCTCATCCACGCGAGTCCGTTCTTCGGGCCGGGGATCCACGACGTGGAGATCCGTATGGAGTGCCGCGACGGATCGATTCGCCCTGCGAGCTTTCAGGTGGGGTTCATCGACTTCGTCTGGGGACGCGACAACCTCAGCTTCGCCAACAACGACTCGTACAAGAGCGTAATCGGGACGTTCGCAGAGATCCTTG
>SKQU01000086.1 GCA_007118855.1 Spirochaetaceae bacterium | reverse complement strand
GGCGAACACAGACCCGGGCACGGCACAGAGATCATACATGCGTTCGCGTCTGAGCAGGAGAGTCGGCATGACTGAGGAGATCGGCGAGCTACTCTACGAAAATCCACTCGACAGTCCGGAGTGTGTCAGAGACTGGACTGCTGAGGGTTCGTTGATCGCTACGTTTCCGGGTGGCCGGATGCGTCTGGAGAATGCGTTGGATCCGGAGTTGGGGCAGGCGGCCAACTTTCTCTTCTGGTGTCCGGTGGTGTTGCCGGCCGACATCCGGATCAGCTGGGAGTTCCGACCGATTCGTGAGCCCGGGCTCGCGATGCTCTGGTTTGCGGCCGCCGGCCGGGATATGCGCGACCTCTTTGATCCATCCCTCGCTCCCCGCACCGGAGAGTATCGGCAGTACCACAGCGGCGACATCAACGGGTACCATCTGTCGTACTTCCGTCGGCGGTTGGAGAAGGAGCGCCGGTTTCACACGTGTAACCTCCGCAAGAGCTATGGCTTCAATCTGGTAGCACAGGCGCCCGACCCACTACCAGGCGTCGCCGATGTTACCGGGACCTATCGCTTGGTACTCACCAGATCTGGCGGTACCATCAGGTTCTCGATCGATGGGCTCGATATCTTCCATTGGACCGATGATGGCTCGAGTTTCGGACCCGTACTCGGCGACGGACGCTTGGGCTTTCGCCAAATGGCCCCGCTTATTGCTGACTACTCGAATCTTGTTGTGTCGCGGATGGAGCGGCCATGAGGTATACTTCTTTTGCCAAGGCCGATGCGCCGCCGCGGACGAGTAGCTCTTCGTACTCCGACGGTCGCTCCTGCGCGCGGCGAAGCGTAGCCGTGTCGACGACGTTCACCTGCACCTGCTGCCGGCCCGATCGGAAGAACGTGGTCAGCAGCGCGCCGAGCGCGTGCACGAACTTTTCGAGCGTGAGCGCCCGCGAGCGTCGCGGCGAGGCACGGGTACGACAGCTGGTTCGATTCGTCACGCCCCTCTCCGTCGCTTCCGCCGACCGTGAAATTCTGGAACACGGTCTGTTTGACCTCGGTTCCTATGTTCTCCATGAGCTTCACCCACAGGCTCAGCAGGAGCTCCCACGCGTCGTCACGGGCGGGGCGACCACCGACGAGCAGGTCGCGAGCGCACGGGTACATGTACTGGTCGAACCGGCCGGCAGAGATCGACCAGCCGAACTGCTCGATGTGGAGCGCGAGATGAACGAACCAGAACGACTGGAGCGCCTCGTGAAAGGTGCGCGCGGGCATTCGGGAACCCGGCGGGAGAGGGTCGCGATCTCCAGGAGCTCGTCGCGTCGACGGGTCTCCTGTTCCTGCCCGACGAGCTCTTCGGCGAGTCGGAGCGCAGCCGGATGGCAGGCGCGCGTGCGATCGCCCATCGTCCTGCCGTGCCAGTGAGCCCAGATCTCAGGCGGCGTGGTGGATTCGTCCAGCCCGTTCAGGTGAAACTCCGGGAAAATCGCCTGTCCGCCGAGCCGCGCCGTGTGCGTTCGAAGCAGACCTGAGTCCGAGCGGCAAGGAGCTCATCCTTGAGACGCCTGATGCGCGGGGAAACCGGAAGCGCATTCCTGGTACGGGTCGCGGTCGTGTCGCGGGCCTGCGGCATGGACACCCCTATTGCTCAGTATCGCCCATGTGGCTGCGGCGATCAACGATTGGTAGTGGTACCAGGATCGAGACCGGACGGGTCGATTTCGGGGCATGGTAGAGACAGCGGAGAAGCACCCGAGATGGGCGCGACGCTGATGCACTCCCGGGCCGGTTCGACCCGTTCGTACGGACCTATGGTTCGACAGGCAGGGGCGCGAGGACCATCCGGCCTCGGCGCGCACACTAGTCGTATACCGCGCATACAGATGGCATAGTCGACGCAACGGTTGAGCGCGTTGAGTCGTTTCTCAAGACCGAGACTCCCGAATACGAGGATGATGAAATGAGATTCAGCATGGTCGGGGCTTCCGGGGGAGAATCGCCAGCAGGCCGGATTCCCCGCCGCGCACCGCGGCAGCCGGGATCCGGCCATCGAGCGTGACGAAGCGTGCGCCTCTGGACACGGCGAGCCCGAGCGGATAGACGTCGGTGAGCTGGCGCGGCGACAGACACGCGAGGGCGACGAGGAGGCCGCTGTCACGGACCGAGATCGTATCGGGAATGAAGTCGGCGTTGGACAGACTGAGCATTTCCCGAAGATCGACCGCGGCCCGCTCCGGCGAGCCGGGCCCGCCGGGGTAGGACGGGTGACCGTAGACACGAAGGAATCCGTTCTCCACCAGTGGGCAGAAGAGCAGGGGCTTCGTGGAGTCGATCGATGAGATCGTCTGTGACAACCGTGCGGTCGTCGGGCGGTCGCTTCAGGACCGGCCAGCCTCGCTCATCGACGTAGGAGTGGCGCCCGCGATCATCATCCGGGCACGAGCGCTCCGACGGCCCGTATTGCCATACAGGCCGAAGGACCGATGAGATCGAGCGGCATCAGCGCCGGCGGTCTCACCGACGACGCCTACCGGCGGCCCGGCCGGGCAGGCGTTTGACCCGAACGTCCGTGCCCCGGTAGACGTAGCCGGAGAGCGCCTGTTCAACACGGTCGGCCATCGCGGCGTCGTACTCGTCGAGGAAGCGGTTGAACTCCACCGACACGAAGCGCTGCAGCAGCTCATCGCGATCAAAGCCCGAGAGCGAGTCGCGGACCGCCTGCAGGTACGGGCCGATCGCCTCTTCGTTGACCTCTACCGCGGTGACCCGCGTGAGAAGGTCCATGAGGCGCGCCTCGCAGATATCCCTGCCCCGCGGGATCCGTGCCTCTTCGAGTTTGCGCCCGATCGCACGCTCGATGTAAGCGATCCGGTGTCCCTCGCGCATGTGAACGAGCGCGAGCGACGCGCCGGTCTTCCCGGCCCTGCCGGTCCGACCGCTGCGGTGCGTGTACGCGGAGACCTCGTCCGGCAGGTCGTAGTGGATTACGTGGGTGAGATCGTCGACGTCGAGTCCGCGCGCGGCGACGTCGGTCGCGACCAGGAGCGACGGATTGCCGTCGCGGAAGCGACCCATCACCGAGTCGCGCTGCACCTGCGTGAGCTCGCCGTGCAGCGCGTCTGCCGCGTACCCGTCACGCGACAGCCGATTCGCGACGTCCTTCACCGCTTCGCGGGTCCTGCAGAAGATGATCGCGTACATGCCCGACTTCACGTCGATGAGGCGCTTGAGCGCCGCGTACTTGTCTGACGCGTGAACGCGGTAGGAATAATGGGAGATGGTGCCGGTCCCCTGGTTCTTCCGGCCCGCGACGATCTCGTGTGGATCGTTCATGTAGGTTGAAGCGATCCGCGCGACCTCCGGCGGCATCGTCGCCGAAAAGAGCAGCGTCCGTCTTCCAGGACTGGCGGTGGCCAGAATCGCATCGAGCTCGTCCTTGAACCCCATATCGAGCATCTGGTCGGCCTCGTCCAGGACCAGGAAGCGCACCGTGGACAGGTCGGCGATGCCCCTGTCCAGAAGGTCCTTGAGCCGCCCGGGCGTCGCGGTGATGACGTGGGGCCCCGCCTTGAGGTCGCGTACCTGGGGCCCGAACGGCGCACCGCCGTACACCGCGGTCG
>SKQU01000266.1 GCA_007118855.1 Spirochaetaceae bacterium | reverse complement strand
CTGCTCGCCGGGAACATCATCACGCTCTACGCGCTCAACCTGGGGGCGGACAATACGTTCGTCGGTATCCTCGCGTCCTTCGTCCACATCTCCATGCTCTTCCTGCTGATCGGCCGGCCGCTCGTGAACCGTTACGGGGCGGTTCGCATCCAGTCGGTCTTCTGGTTCATGCGCTACGTGATGATGATCCCCATCCTCCTGACCGTCTTCCCGGCGATCGCGGCGAACCGGGATCTCACCTTCGCGCTGCTTGCCCTCTGCGTGCTCGGCTTCCACTCGTCCAAGGGCATCGCGCTCGCCGGCCAGCAGACGATTCTCGGGTCGGTCGTGGGAGAGAAGGGGCGCGGAGCGGTGCTGTCGCGTATCCAGTCGCTGAACACCACCGTCTCGACGATCGCCTGGCTACTGGTGGGATTCGCCCTTTCGCGCGATCCGTCCCGTGTGGTCTACGGCGCCACCTTCTTCGTGGGGATCCTCTCCGGGGTCCTCTCCTCGGTGGCGCTCGCCGCGATCCCCGAACCTCCGGCAAACACGCGCGAGGCCTCCGCCGCCTTCCTGCCGAGCGTGAAAGCGGGGTTCGCGAATGACGGGTTTCGCCGGCTCATGGGCCTGCTCTTCACCAAGAACGTCCTGCTCGGGATGACCGGAGCCTTTCTGATCGTCCAGTTCAAGGTCGTCTACGGGCACCCGGACGCGGACATTGTCTACATCACGCTGATCGGCAGTATGGGCGTGATCGCCATGGCCGCAGCGGCCGGGCTCCTCATGGACAGAGTGGGCGCGCGGCCGCTCTACTTCGCTTTCGCGGCGATAGCCGCCGTCTCAATCGTACCGACGGCCCTCGGCCCGGCCGACGGTCCGGCGCTCGTCCTCTGGTTGATCCCGTCGGTCGTCTTTTTTCTGTACAACGTCGGCGCCACCGGCATGATGAACTGCTCGCAGGACTACCTCTTCGCGGTCATCAGCCCGGAGGAGCGGCTGAACCTGGGGATCGTCTACCACATCGTCGCCGGCATCGCGGGGTTCATCGGGTCGGTAGGTGGCGGACTCGCGCTCGACGCGATTCTCACGCGGACGGCGCTTACCGACGCGGCCGGCTTCCGGCTCTACTTCGGCGTGCTGTTCTTCGCGCTCGTGGGCCTGAGCCTGCTCGTCACGCGGCTGCCGGACATCGGTGCCTACTCGATCCTGAACACGATCTCCGTGCTCTTCTCGCCGCGCGAGCTTCGGGCAGTGAGAGTACTCAGCCGGCTCGGCCGGTCGCGGAGCGTCGACGACGAGCAGAAGATCATCCGCACCCTGGGGAGGTCACCGTCCCGCATGGCAGTGGACGACCTGCTGGCGAAGCTCCAGTCGCCGAGTTTCGCGGTCCGCGCCGAGGCGCTGACGGCACTGCGGCTCCATCCGGCCGACCATCGTGTCGTGAAGGCGCTCGCGAAGGAGGTCACCGATCACCACTTCACGACCGCACACATCGCCGCGGAGACGATCGGCATCAAACGGCTCCACGAGGCGGCACCGGCGCTGCGCGCCGCGCTCGAGTCCGAAGACTTCATGCTCTGCGGAAAAGCGATGGTCGCGTTGAGCGAGCTCGGCGACTCGAAGAGCCTGCCCCGCATCAGCGAGCTCTTCGAAACGAGCGGCAATCCGCGCGTCATCATCCACGGCGCCCGTGCCTTTGCCACCTTCCGGGCGACGGAGACGACAGGCCTGCTCATCAGCAAGCTCGAGCCGACGATTGCCCCATTCGTCCGCGACGAGATCATCCTGGCGATCGCCGAGATCCTGGGCATGAACGAGGTCTTCTACCCGGCCTACATGGCGTTCGCCGAGCGCCACTTGGCAGGCACGGCCGAACTTCTCGACCGGACGATCGCCTCGAAGCCGGACATCCGCAGGCTCGTCCTCGAGTGCACCGGTGACCCGGACATCTTCCGGCGGACGGCGCAACGGGTCTACGCCACCTCTGCCCCGCAGGTCCCGGAGATCGATCTGCCGGCGATCATCCTTGAGGCGCTTGCCAACGACACGATACTGAGCCTCGTGAGATTCAGGTTTCTCGTCGCGGCGTGCGCGGTGCTGCTCGCCCCGCAGTCGCCCTGATGCCCGTCAACACCCTCGTCTCTCGTCATAGGTCGATAATACGAAATTCGCCTCTGAACGGCTGCCAAACCGCCCCGATCGTGCTACCGTTACGCGCATGACACCGCATGCGACGAACGGTCGGCTGACGTGGACCATGCTCCGGGCGGCGCTGGGCCTGGTCGTGCTCGCAGGGCTTCCGCATGCAATCGCCGCCGAGCGGATGCTGGTGGCCACACCGCTTCTCGCGCCGCCTTCTGCGGCGTTGGAGGCCTTCCTTGACGCACAGATCCTGCGGGCCATCGCCGCCGCCCGGGCCGACGACGAGCGCCTGCACCTGGGCTACCAGGGCTTCGCCGCGCGGATCCCCGTCGACCAGCCAGAGATCACCGTTTCGATTATCGCGTACGAGGACTCCGGCTCCACCTCCATCGTGCTGACCGGAACGAACGCCGCCGGCGGGAGTGAGAACCTGGTCTACCGCATGGGCCTGCACGATGCGATGTACCGCGATCTCGCGGCGATGTTCGCCTACCTGCGCGGGGTGCTCGGTCCGCCGCGAACGCCGCCGCGAGGCGACGTCGTCTTCTTCCAGGAGTTCGAGACCGACTTCATCGCGACCGGCGACCTCCCGCTCGGGTCGGTCCTGCAGCCCTATTCGCTCGCCGACCGCGACGGGAACCTGCTCGTCTCCTCATACAGCTTCGTGCTGGAAGTCGACCGGTACTTCCGCGAGCAGGAGAAGATCGCGCTCGCCGCCGACGTGCCGGGCTTCTGGGCGATGCACCTCGAATCGACCCCCGCGGGCACGATCGTCGCCGCATCGGCAACGCAGTCGGGGATCGTCAGGCTCGTTCCGGACATGCCGACGCCCTACCGCCTTCGGACGCCGGACGCCGTCATGAGACTCGCGGTGACCGACGACGGCACGGTCTTCGCGCTCGACATGAACCAGAACCTCACGCGCTTCGGCGCCGACGGCGTGGGGCTCGTCGACCTCGGTCTCCCGGACGACTCCTACGTCTACTACCTGGGCGCCGGCGCGGAGAACACGCTCCTCGTCTGGGACCCGGTCCAGCGCTCCGTCCTCGTCTACGACTCCGGCGGCGCCCGCGTCGGCATGATTTTTCCCCACATCCCCGCGGGCCTCGCCTCCGGGATGAAAGGCGTTCTGTCGTACAGCAACGGAGACCTGCTTCTGGTCCTTGCCGACCGCCTGGTGCGGATCGCGAAGACCGGAACGGTCGTCTGGGAGCTTCCGGTCGCCCATCTGCCGGAGGTGGGCGGACTGGTCGCATTCACGGAGTTCCACCTCAACCGCGACGAGGGCACGATATCAATGCTGAGCATCCAGCAGAAGCGCATCGTGCAGCTCCTGGACGTACGCATGATCGGCAGCAGCCGCGGCCTCTCGGACACCGAGCAGGCGATTCTCGCGTCGAACGAGCGGTTGCGCAGGAACCCGTACGACCAGCGGGCGATCGCCGAGCGGGCGCGAATCTACGAGGAGATCGATGCGTGGGAGGCCGCAGCCCACATCT
>SKQU01000193.1 GCA_007118855.1 Spirochaetaceae bacterium | reverse complement strand
TGATCCGTGCGTTGGCCGTCAGGAGCGGCTCACGGTAGCGGTGCGGCACGAGGTTGAGGGCGAGCTCGCGGGCCGACTCCGGGTTGCCGAAGGCTTCGCGAAAGAAGGTATCGTAGGGGTTGCGCTGCAGTCCGGTGTTCACGCCTTGATAACTGCGCGAATCGCGTTGGTGCTTCAGAAGTGTCCTGCTGAAGGCACGGTCCTTCCTCTTTGAACTCGCACCGCCTCCCCCTTTTTCCCTTGACCACGCCTCGCCGTGAGTAGCACTCTTTCTCCCACGCAGGGGAAAAGGGATGCTCTGGCTCGTCGGACAGAAAGGGATGCTCGGTTCGGAGGTCGCATCCATCCTCGATCGCGACGGTATCCCCTGGGTCGGGACCGACGCGGAGGTCGACATCACCTCCCGCGATGCGGTCACGGCCTTCGCCACGGAGCACCGGCCTGACTGGATCCTCAACTGCGCCGCGTACACCGCGGTCGACCGGGCTGAAGACGAGGAGGGGCTCGCCTTTGCCGTCAACGCGGAGGGTCCTGAGAACCTCGCCCGCGCTGCCGCGGAACTCGCATCCCCCGCAGCAAGCGCCTCCGGCCCCGCGACACCCTCCACCCGCATCATCCACATCTCAACCGACTACGTCTTCTCAGGCGACGCGAGTGCGCCCATCCCGGAGTCCGCCACACCGGCGCCAAGGAGCGCGTACGGGCGCAGCAAGGCGGCGGGCGAGGCGCGGCTTGCTTCAGCGAACCCCAACCACTTCATCGTGCGGACCGCCTGGCTCTACGGGCCGGGGGGCAGAAACTTCGTCTCGACGATGCTCGGCCTCATGCGCGAGCGCGATGAGCTCACGGTCGTCGCGGACCAGCGCGGGACGCCCACCTACGCGGCGGATCTCGCCGAGGCGATTCTGCGGCTCGTAGAAAGCGACTCGCATGACTACGGCGCCTCCCACTACACGAACGCCGGCGAGGCGAGCTGGTACGACTTTGCCGTCGCGATCCGGGAAGAGGCGCTCGCGCGTGGTATGATTCGGAACAAGACCCCGATCCGTCCGGTCACGACGGCTGAGTACCCCACGAAGGCGGTGCGTCCGGCCTATTCGGTCCTGTCGCGCGAGCGCATGGCGGCGGTGCCGGGGGTCCGGATCTCGCCGTGGCGAGACGCTCTGGGGCGCTACCTTGACCGCGTGAAGAAGGAGAGAGAGTAGGAATGGAACGATCCTTGGAGAGCATCCTCGTCACAGGCGGGTCGGGGTTCATCGGCAGCAACTTCATCAGGCACCTGCTTGCGCAGGAGGGGTTTTCCGGGCGCATCGTGAACGCGGATGCGCTCACCTATGCCGGGAATCCGCTCAACCTCGCGGACCTGCAGGACGACGAGCGTTACACCTTCATCCAGGCGGACATCCGCGACGAGGAGGCGGTGGCGCGGCTGTTCAGCGAGTACGAGGTGGACACGGTCGTCCACTTCGCCGCGGAGAGCCACGTGGACCGCTCCATCTTCGGGCCCAGGGACTTCATCACGACGAACGTGATGGGAACCTTCACCCTGCTCGAGGCCGCGCGCGAGGCATGGGGCGACCGGCCGGACGTGCTCTTTCACCATGTGAGTACCGACGAGGTGTACGGGTCGCTCGGCGACACGGGCGCTTTCCTGGAGACGACGGCGTACGATCCGAAGAGCCCCTATTCGGCCTCCAAGGCGGGGAGCGACCACCTCGTGCGCGCCTGGGCGCACACCTTTCACCTGCCGGTGACGATCTCCAACTGCTCGAACAACTACGGGCCCTACCAGTTCCCGGAGAAGCTCGTGCCGGTGATGATCCTCAACATGGTCGAGGGCAAGCCGCTTCCGGTCTACGGGCAGGGACTCAACGTGCGCGACTGGCTTTACGTAGGCGACCACGCCCAGGCGATCTGGACGATTCTGCAACACGGCCCGGCCGGCGAAACGTATAATGTGGGCGGGGAGAACGAGTGGCGCAATATAGACCTCGTGAAGCACCTGTGCGACGTCGTCGCGAAGCAGACCGGTGAGCCGGAAGACGACTACCTGCGGCTGATCACCTACGTGACCGACCGTCCGGGCCACGATCACCGCTACGCGATCGACTGCGCGAAGATCAAGCGCGAGCTCGGCTGGAGGCAGGCGCACGACTTCCCGTCGGGGCTTTCAGAGACGGTTGCCTGGTACCTGGCCAATACGGAGTGGATCGCTTCGGTGCGAAGCGGCGAGTACCGGACATGGATGGAGACGAACTATGCGGGGAGAGGAAGCGTGAATGACCATGGACGGTAGTGTAGACGAGGGAGCTACCGACGGGAGAATCTACGTCATATCATCGGCGAGCATCCAGACACGGTCGCTCGCGTCGGTGATCGAGGACCGCACCGGGATGAAGTGTATGGTGCAGTCGGAGCTGCGCCGGTGCGCGACCACCGTATCGGTGACGATGCACCCCACGCTGATTCTCGTGGACAGTCTCTTCCTCGACCCGCCCTCCACGCTTGACCAGCTCGAGCAGCTTCCCAACCCGCTCGGATCGCACGTGATGGTCGCGCTCATGAACATGGCCAAGGACGAGATGGTGGAGGTGCGCGCGGTGACGCTGGGGGTGCGCGGGCTCTTCTACGGGAGTGCGGATCTCGACTTCCTCGTGAAGGGGATCGCGAGCATGTTCTCCGGCGAGGTCTGGGTCCCGCGGAAGGTGCTCGCTGATGCGATCTCCACGCCCTCGGACAACCACGGCCATCGGCACGCCCGCGACGCCGCGGACCTCCTCACCAGGCGCGAGCGCCAGATTCTCGCGCTCATCTCCACCGGCTCGTCCAACGACGAGATCGCTTCGCGCCTGAATATCAGCACCAACACGGTGCGCACGCACGTCTACAACCTCTACCGCAAGATCCACGTCCCCAACCGCATGCAGGCGGTCCTCTGGGGGGCGGAGAACCTGTAGCCGCCCCGGACCGGGCGTAGTCATGCGAACGTATTAGTATTTTCCACGTCCTCGCAAACCCTTCATCCTTTCTTCTAATACTTTTCCTACGTAACAATTCATAATCTTGGCCTATACTGCGTTGATCTGCCGCGAGCTACACTCTTCATCACAGTGGCCGAGCGACGAAAGCTCACCCGTTTCACGGTGAGTGCACCGGTTCGGCTGATCAGGGAGAACGGGGACAAAGCGACCTCCTGGGAGACACTCGCCCGTGACCTCTCGGCAGCCGGTGCCTACATCTATCTCGATGACCCGCCGCTCGGCGTTGGCGAGCACGTGAAGGTGGAGATCCGCCTTCCGGTTCCCGCCGCGGATGAGGATCGCGCCCAGGCGCCGCCGGTTGTGGGAACCGGACGGATCCGGCGCGTGGACGCCGCGGGCCTGGGATTGTCGTTCGACCGGCGACTGCGGTTCGTCGGTTGAGCAGAAGGAGTGGGAGTACCATGAGGGAAGCTGGGGGGCATCAAACGTGGAGACCAATGCTGTCGGATCACGGCGGCCGCAGGCAGGGCATCTATTCATCGCGCGAGCTACGCGAGCTCATCGTCTACGAGCGCGCCCGTGCGGACCGCACGGGTGACAAGCTTTCGGTCGTCCTCTGCGGGATGAACGGGCAGGGCGGAT
>SKQU01000432.1 GCA_007118855.1 Spirochaetaceae bacterium | reverse complement strand
TGCGGAAGTCTGCACCATCAACACGACTCCGACGCTCCAAGGCGAAGGAGAAGCACGGGAGGGAGCCGCAGGTGAAGTGTGGCGATCTCGTGGCGATGATGGTGCGGGCGGATTTGCAGGATCAGGGTCTGGAGGCCTACCACAGCGAAGGCGGGTACGAGGTGAAGCGATATCATGAGTGAGGAGCTTGACCAAACCCTGTATGCAGGCGCAATCTAGCTTCGTAGGGCATGTGGTGAAGCACGGTGGAGGTATCGGGCGTAAAAGGGTAACGACGGTTCTGTTTCGGGGGTGTCTATGGAGACTGAAGAGCGACAGACTAAGGAAAAGGTGATACTAGAAAGGATCGAAGAACTCTGGGACAGGCTCGGCATCACACGGGCAGCACCTGAGGCACCCCGCTCCTCTAAAGAGTATGCGTGGAAGCATGGGTTCAAGCCTCAGAAGAAGTAAACCCGGACGACGCCCGACAATAGACGATGAGCGGATCTGATTACGGCGGCAGTGATTGCGAGTTCTCTGATCATGCCCGTTATGAGTTTGGCAGACGCGGGATTGACCTCGAAATGGCCCGGCAGGTGCTCGCAGATCCGCCAAGGCGCGTGGTCGTCACCGGATATCTGACGAGTAAGATCGGGAAGTACTGGAGGGACACGCCATGAGAATTCGCTACGACGAAGATGTGGATGCCATCACAATCGTCTATCAACTGGATCGCGAAATCCACGATAGCGACGAACCTCATCAGGGTGTGGTTATGGACTACGACGCCCAAGGTTCACTGGTCTCCATCGAAGTCCTCGACGCCTCCAAGCGGTTTCACGACGTCGAGTCCGTTCAGTACGAGAAGACATCATCACGAGGCTAATCTGTAGCCGTCACCTCGCAGGCGGGCATGGGCACGCCGGACCTCCCCTCCTAACGTACCGCTACGAATCACCGGCCAGGACGGCGCCTGCCTTGCTCAGCTGCTACCGGACAAAGGGTACGTCGTGAATGGAGTAAACTCGGTCTTCTCTCTTCAATACCGACCGTGTAGACCACCTCTACGGCGATCCGCACGAAGAGACTGCGCTTCTTCATGCACTACGGTGACCTCACCGACAGCACCAACCTCATCCGGATCATCCAGGAGACCCCGCAGAACGAGACCACTCCCTACTACCCGCGGAGCCCCTACGCCGCAGCCAAGCTCTACGCCTACTGGATCACCGTGAACTACAGGGAGAGCTACGGCATCTTTGCCTCGAACGGAATACTGTTCAACCACGAGAGCCCCATCCGGGGCGAGACCTTTGTCACGCGGAAGATCACCCGGGCCGTCGCCCGGATCAAGCTGGGGCTCCAGGAGACCATCTACCTGGGAAACCTGGACGCCAAGCGCGACTGGGGATATGCCGGCGACTTCGTGGAGGCGATGTGGCGGATCCTCCAGGCGGATGAGGCGGACGACTTCGTCGCCGCCACCGGCGAGATGCGCGTTCGGATTGACCCGCGCTCCTTTCGGCCGGCGGAGGTGGAGCTGCTGCTGGGTGACCCCTCCAAGGCGAAGGAGAAACTTGGGTGGGAGCCGCAGGTGAAGTTTGGCGAGCTCGTGGGGATGATGGTGCGGGCGGATTTGCAGGACCAGGGGAGAGAGGCGTACCTGAAGGAAGGCGGGTACGAGGTGAAGCGGTATCATGAGTGAGGAGCGCAGGTGAAGATCCATTTCTCCAGGCACGCACGGCGGAGAATGAAGCTCTACAAGATCCCGGCAGATGGAGTCACCGGCGCGATTGAAGACTCCGACCGCGCTCAGGGTCACCATGAAGTGGTGCAGCCATTCACCGGTTTTGCCTTGCCGATCAAAATCGTCTATGAGGTAGAAGGGGAGACAATAACCGTCGTAACGGCGTATCCTTTGAAGAGAGGAAGAACACAATGACCGTGAGCTATGACGACGAGGTCGATGCAGTGTATCTGAAACTCGGAGAAGAAACGCCGGACGGGGTAGTTGAGATCTCGGAAGGCGTGAACCTGGATACAACAGCCGACGGCAGGATTACCGGTATAGAAATACTCTCTGCGTCACGCAAGATGAACGTTGAGACCCTCCTCTCGTACACGCTGGATCTGGACCCGGACAAGGTTCGTGCGCCCGGATGACCATGCCGGGGACGAGGTGAATCCGTATCACGAGTGAGGTGGCTTGACCGATCCGCTGGAGAGCACCATCGTATGGTCAGGGAGGGATGCTGAGACGAGTGAGGAACCGAACCGCCACATCGTTGCCGATCCCTCTGTGATGGGCGGCAAACCCGTTATTCGCGGGACACGAATCTCCGTGGAGTCCATCCTCGAGAAGGTCGCGGCGGGCGAAAGCGTGGACCAGATTGTCTCTGAACACCCGTACATCACGGTGGAGCAAGTACGCGCGGCGCTTGAGTACGCGGCAAGTGTGTTCAAGAACGACGTGGTCTACAAAGTGGGTGCGTAGTTGATACTCGTCGCCGACGAAGGGGTGGATCGACAGATCGTCGACCGGCTTGCTTCCGAGCACGACGTATACGCGATTGCCCATCACAACCGCGGAGCTCCTGACGAGGTAGTGTTGCAGATCGCTCGCGAACGAAACGCCGTTCTCGTTACCGGCGATAAGGACTTCGGCGAGCTTGTGTTTCGACGCCGCTTGATCCACCGCGGCGTCATTCTGCTTCGGCTTCCCGGCATGGACACGGATGTCAAGGCTTCTGTCGTGGCGACTGTTATCGCCCATCATGAGCCTGAGATGGTCAGCGGGTTTTCGGTGATTGGGCCTTCAAGCGTCAGGATTCGTTCCGCGCCGTCGTGAGGCCGTTCCCCGCGTGAGGGATCGCAGGGGCGCAGTGGCGCGCTCGCGCGACGCTGCGGTCCGGCGCAGCGCGCCGGACGGAACCCCCGAAGAGTCCGACCCTGGTCCGGGGCGTAGATGGGTACTATGAAGACGAGAGTGAGGAGGTAGCGACAATGAGTGACGCAACAGACCTGAAACCGGACTTCATTACCGACGAATCCGGGCAGAAGAAAGCTGTTGTCCTGTCCTTTGATCAGTATCAGGAACTGCTCGAGGATCTCGACGATCTGGCGACTATCGCGGAGCGCCGGGGCGAGTCGACCATAGGCCACGAGGAGCTTGAGAGAAGGCTTCGTGATGGCGAGTCACTATAGCATCCTCTGGAAGAACTCCGCAGCGAAAGAGCTTAGCCGGCTGGAGAATACCGCTCGTTCTCGGGTTCTCGCCGCGGTGTCTAAACTTGCCGAGGACGCGTACCCAGCCGGAATGAGGAAGCTTCACGGAACAGAGCATACATTCAGACTCCGCGTCGGCGAGTACCGAGTCGTCTTCTCTGTTGATCCTGGTTCACGTGCTGTCACGGTCCTTCGCGTTCGTCACCGGAGAGAAGTCTACCGATAGGACGGGGCTACCTTCGCGTGGTCACCCTTGCCGTTGAGCGGTCTGTCGATGACGAAGGCTGGGTAGGGTTCAGCCGCCGGACGGGCATGACACGGGCGACGGGTTTCCGTGGGACGATGCGGGCGCGTGAGGGATCGCAGGGGCGCAGCGGCGTGCTTGCGCGCCGCTGCGGTCCGGCGCCCTGCGCCGGACGGAACCCCCG
>SKQU01000256.1 GCA_007118855.1 Spirochaetaceae bacterium | reverse complement strand
TGGGGCTGCACGATCGGCTACGAGTACTACGTGCGCGAGAGCGGGCCGGTCGCGAGCGAGTACGCGCTCGCCGCGCCGCTGGTGGTGCTCGGCCACGGCTTCATGCGCGACCTCGCGACGGTACGCGGGTGGGCGGTTGAATGGGCCGCGCGCGGCGTGCGGACCGTGGTCGTCGACTTCTGCAACTCCACGATCTTCAACGGCCGTCACGACCGCAACGCCCACGACATGATCGCCGTGGCGAACCACATTGAGCCCGGCGATGCGCCGCTCATCTATGCGGGGTTCAGCGCGGGCGGGCTCTCCGCGCTCCTCGCGGCCGCCGAGGACCCTCGCACGGTCGCCTACCTGGGCCTTGATCCGGTGGACAGCGGCGAGCTCTCGAAGAGCGCAGGCCGGCTCAACGCCGCGGCCCTCTACCTCTACGGGGAGCCGGCCCGGTGTAACGCGCAGAACAATATGATCGACCTCATGCCGCGGGCGAACCGCCTCGTTGCGATGAGCATCCCCTTCGCGACGCACTGTGACTTCGAGGACCCGTCGGACGCCTTCTGCGCCCGCCTGTGCGGCACGGTGGAGCCCGAGGAGAAGGCGCAGGAGATCCGACGCACGGTTCGCGCGCTCGCGAACGCGTGGATCGAGGCGTACGCCGGCGTCTCACCGGAGTCCCAGTTCGTCTTCCACATGCCGACGCTCGAAACCCTGGCCCGCGCCCGCCGCGTGGTGATCGTCGCGAGCGAGTGATCGCCGCGGGCGCTCAAGCCTGCACGGCGGAATACCGCAGGAGGTCGATCTCCACGTTCTCGCAGTAGTCGACGATCTCAATATCCATGAACATGCGCCGCTGCCGGTTGCGGCTGAGCGCCTCCTCGCCCGGCGCCTGGCCGTCGTGGCGGATGTTGCGCAGCTCTTCGTCCTTCGTTGCCGGGTGGCCCACGAGGAGATAGGTACCGGGGGGCGTCTGGGCGAGGTGGTCGGCGAGCTCGGTCCCCGGATGCTCCGCCGGGCCGGCCCAACCGGGAAGCGGCGCGAAGTTCCCGTTCGCGAGGAGCTCGCGGTTGCACACGAGATCCTGCTCGCGCGCGAAGGCGCCCAGGCGCTCGGCGAGACCCGGGATCTCGCCGACGAGCATGTGCTCATCCAGGTAGCTGAGCCGGAACCCGAGGTTCGTGAGCAGGTCGTACTGAGCGGCGACCTCCCGCATCATCTCGTCAAGGTCCGGCTTCGCCTCAGCAAGCTGGCCGACGGTGAAGTGCATCGTCCCGTCGGGCCGAACAAAGGTCTCGCCGCCCTCGTCCAGGAGCGCCCGCCACCGCAGCGTCTGCCACTCGGCGGTAAGCGTCACGTGCAGCCCGAAGTCCACCACGTTGCCAAGGTCGCCGAGCAGGTCGAAGGCGCTTCTGATCGCGGGCGCGGGCGCCATCAAGCTCAGGTTTCGCACGATGCCGTGGGTCACGCTGTCGCGAACGGCACGGTTTGCCACCGGATGCATCCCGGCATCGTCGGCTCTGGTTACGAGTCGGATCTCACTCATGATGGCCTCCTGGATGATATTCGCCAAGAATACAATACCGGCGCCCCGCTGTCATGCGGGCGTGGGCGGTGACGCGCGCGAGGCCTGGCGGCACGCGCCGGCGGATCAGGCCGGGTAGACCCCGGTGGAAATGTAGCGGTCCCCGCGGTCGCAGATGATGACGACGACCACCGCGTCGGTCCTGCCCGACTCGTCGAGCTCCCGGGCGACGTCGAGAGCGACCGCGACGTTGCCGCCGGAGGAGACGCCGGCGAAGATGCCCTCCTGCGAGGCGAGGTCGCGCATCGTGGCCTCCGCGCGTTCGCGGGAGATGGAGCGCCGCTCGTCGAGCCGGTCCGGGTCGTAAATCGCCGGCCGGTAGGCAGGCGGCCAGGCACGGATGCCCGGGATGCCGCCCCCCTCGTCCGGGATCGCTCCCACGATGCGAATCGCCTCGTTGCGGCTCTTGAGGTAGCTTCCGGTGCCCATGAGCGTGCCGGTCGTACCGGTCGAGGCCACGAAGTGGGTGACCCGCCCGTCGGTATCGTTCCAGATCTCAGGCCCCGTCGTCTCGTAGTGGGCCCGCGGGTTGTCCGGGTTCGCGAACTGGTCGAGGATCACGCCGTTGCCGTCGGCCTCCATCGCGCGAGCGCGGTCGATCGCGCCCTCCATGCTCTCCGCTTTGGGCGTGAGCACGAGCTGTGCGCCGTACGCCTTCATCACGGCGCGCCGTTCGGCGCTCATGTGCTCGGGCATCACGAGCACCATCCGGTACCCCTTGACCGCCGCGACCATCGCGAGCGCGATCCCCGTATTGCCGCTCGTCGCCTCGATCAGCGTGTCGCCGGGCTTGATGCGTCCGCTCGCCTCGGCGTACCTGATCATCGCGGCGGCCGGCCGGTCCTTCACCGAGCCTGCCGGGTTGTCGCCCTCCATCTTGGCGAGCACGAGCGTGGGCCCGGCAGGAAGCGAGCGAAGCCGGACGAGCGGCGTATTGCCGATGCACTCTTCGATCGTGAAGGTTCTCATAGATCAAGAATACTGCAGAGCGACCGGTTGACGGTAGTCGATTCCCGGGCGCAAGATGCACCCATGAGTGACCGGACCGACCGTTCCCAGCCCGACTATCCCCAGACCGACGCCGTGCGCATCCAGGCCGGCCGGTCGCTCCACCGCGAGCACAGCGTGCCCATCTTCCCCACCTCGAGCTTCGTCTTCGACACCGCCGAGCAGGCGAAGGCGCTCTTCGCGGGCGAGGAGGAGGGGCTCATCTATTCACGCTACGGGAATCCCAATACCGACGAGCTGGTCGCCAAGCTCTGCCGGCTCGAAGGGACCGGGGACGGCCTTGCGACGGCGACCGGAATGGCCGCGATGTTCGCAAGCATCGCGGGGCTCGTGAAGAGCGGCGACCACATCGTCGCCTCGCGCGCACTCTTCGGCTCGACGCTGCAGATCCTCGCGACGATCCTTCCGCGGTGGGGCGTGGAGACGACCTTCGTGGACGGCACGAACCCGGCCGCCTGGGAGGAGGCGATCCGCCCCGGGACGAAGATGCTCTTCGCCGAGACGCCGTCGAACCCGGGCCTGGAGATCATTGACATCGCGGCGCTCGCGCGCCTCGCCGCGGACCGCGGCATCATCCTGAACGTTGACAACTGCTTTGCCACGCCCGCGCTGCAGCGGCCCGCGGCGCTTGGCGCGCACCTGGTGACGCACTCGGCCACGAAGTTCATGGACGGCCAGGGGCGTGTGCTCGGCGGCGCGATCCTGGGCCCCGCGGATCTCATCGCGGAGATTCGCTTCTTCACCCGTCAGACCGGCCCCGCGCTCTCGCCCTTCAACGCCTGGATCCTCTCCAAGAGCCTTGAGACGCTCGAAGTGCGCATGGAGCGCCACTGCGAGAACGCGCTCGCGGTCGCACGCCACCTGGAGGCCGACCCGCGCGTGCAGCGCGTCCGCTACCCCTTCCTTGAGCGCCACCCGCAGCACGAGCTCGCCCGCGCCCAGATGCGCGCAGGCGGCGGACTCGTAACCTTTGACGCGCCGGGGGGAGAGGCAGGCGGCATGGCCTTCCTCAACGCGCTGTCTGTGATCTCGCGCTCCTCGAACCTGGGCGACACGCGAAGCATCGCGAC
>SKQU01000131.1 GCA_007118855.1 Spirochaetaceae bacterium | reverse complement strand
TCTTCTCCAGCGCCTCCACGGCGGCGCCCGCGGCGACAGCGGCACGAAGATCCACCCCGCTCGCGGTCCGCCAGCCCTTCCCGCGGGAGAGCTGATCGCGAAGCGCTCGCGTTCGAAGCTCTTCCCTCTGCTCGTCGCGCCGGACGACGTTCGCGGCCGCGTTGAGAGAACGCAGGCTGAACCGCGACGCCGAACGGAAGCGATCCGCCCAGGCGCCGGGATCCGCGGGAGGCGCGACGTAGCCCTCCAGGAACGAGGCGTCTTCGCCCGCGGCGAAGAGCGCGAGGTCGTAGAGATCGACCGGCGCAGACGAGGGTGCCGGAATGAGATCCGAGGGCGAGAGCCCGCGCCGGGCGAGCCACTCGGTGAGGGGCGAGTCGCAGTAGCGAAGCTCCGGCAACGGCGCGGGGCGGAAGCTGTCGTCGCGATGGTAGAGCGCGACGACGAGGCCGGAGGGAGTATGCCGTGCGTCCACACAGAAGCCGTCCGGCACGGTGAAGCCGGGCGATGCGTGCAGACCGCTTGCAAGGAGCTGCCCGGCACACGATACCGCCGCGCCCTCGCAGCGATCGGCCACGGCCGGCGCGCCGCTGCCGGCCGGGAGCTCACACTCGTACGAGTTCATCGTGAGAGCCCCGTCGCTTCGGCGCGGTATGAGCTCTTCGGTGTCGAAAAGGGCGTAGAATGGCTTGAGGCCGGCCTCGGCAATCCGGAGTGCGGCCGGCGGGAACTCGGCGAGGCTTCCAAAGTGGAGGAAGGTGCACTTGCGCGCGAGATGCCCGCCAAGCTCGTGCCCGTGGAGGGAATCGTAGAAGAGGTCCTGGTCGGCCACGGAGAGCGAGGACGCCCCGGCCAGCCGCGAGCGGTACTCCTCCCGGCTCACGGTGCCGAGCGAGGCGGAGAGGTGTTCCAGGTACAGACCAAAGTACAACGAGCCCGCGGCGGTCGCCTCGAGCACGGTGGGACCGGCGGCGGTGGGCGCCCCGGCGAGCGTGAAGAGCCCGCGCAGGTAGTCCGGCCGCATCGCGACGATCCCTATGTCGAGCGCGCACGAGTCGGTGCCCTCGATCAACGCGTTCTGCGCCAGGAAGTCCGCGGGTTGCTTCTGGTAGTAGTCCTCCAGGCGGCGGAACTGCGCGTCGAACCGGAAGACCCCGTGGCGGCTTCCCTGCTCGAGCGAGGCGGGCGTGGCGAACCCGGTGATGGGTGCCTCCAGCTCGGACAGGGCGTCGGTATCAAAGTCGATAATAACATCGCCTGACCCCACGACGACGAGGCCCGGCGTCCACGGGAACCGGAGGTAGAGCGAGAGCTGAAGATCAAGGACCACGGGCGGGATCACGGAGCTCGAGGCGACCGGGACCGGCGCGAAGAGCTTGCCTTCCGGGGCAAAGACGGGAAGGCGGCGCGACTCACCGGCGGCGTGGAGCAGGAGCACCGACGGCGCGTCGGGCTGCCCCGAATCCTCGAGCGGGTCGAGGCCCAGGTCGCCGTAGAGCCTGTGGAGCGCCCAGAGCGTGCCGCCCCCGGAGCCTACTCGCCCGGGCGGGTCGGCATAGACGTGGAAACTGATCTCGCGTGGATAGAGACCGGCGCGGACGCGACGGTCAAGGAGGGATCGAAAGGCATCCGCCTGCGCCTCGTCGGAGGCGGTCAGGACGCAGTGGGAGAAGAGGTTCACAGCTGAAGACTACCGTCGTGAAGAGGTTCTCTCGTACTGAACAGATTCGAGATCCTGAAACCGTTTGGAGGCGTCGAGGACTTCGATAGAGACCAGCGTCCCTTCAACGTCGTAGTCCATAACCACACCCTGATTGGGCTCGTCGCTATCGTGGATCTTCCTATCAGGCTGGAAGACGATGGTGATGGCATCCACATCTTCGTCGTAGCGAATTCTCATGGTGCATCCCTCCAATACTCGTAATCACTGGCTCCGGCTTCAGCTCCGCTCATTGTCCACGAACCACTCATACGTCGAGCGAATCCCGTCGCGCAGGCTGATCTTCGCCTCCCACCCGAGCGAGTGCACGAGCGAGCTGTCCATGAGCTTGCGCGGGGTGCCGTTGGGCTTCGTGGTGTCCCACTCGACCTCACCGTCGTAGCCGACGACGTCGGCGACGAGCGCCGCCAGTTCCCGGATCGTGATCTCGCTCTCCGAGCCGACGTTGACGAAGAGGTCCGCGACGCGGTCGTGAAGCGCCGGGGCATCAACGTTCTCCGCGAGGAAGATGAGCGCGTCGGCCAGATCGTCCACGTGGAGGAACTCGCGAAGCGGCGAGCCGTCGCCCCAGAGGCGGACCGGCCCGCCGTCACGCTTCGCGTCGTGAATCTTGCGGATGAGCGCGGCGAGGACGTGCGACGAGGTGAGATCGAAGTTGTCGCCCGGCCCATAGAGGTTCGTCGGCATCGCGGAGACGAAGTTGCACCCGTATTGCTCGTGGAAGCATCGGCAGAGCTTGAGCGCCGCGATCTTCGCGATCGCGTACGGTTCGTTCGTCGGCTCGAGCGGTCCGGTCAGGAGGTGCTCCTCCTTCATCGGCTGCGGCGCGAGCCTGGGGTAGATGCACGAGGAGCCGAGGTTCACGAGCTTCGCCGTGCCGTGGTCACAGGCGGCGCGGATGAGGTTCGTCGCGATCGCGATGTTCTCGTAGATGAAGTCCGCACGGTACGTGTTGTTGGCCATGATCCCGCCCACCTTCGCCGCGGCGAGGAAGACGAGCTGCGGCTTCTCGGCCGCAAAGAAGTCGTTAACGGCAGACTGGTCCGTGAGATCGAGCTCCGCGCGACTGCGCGTGATGAGGTTGGTGTAGCCGCAGGCGGTGAGGGCGCGCGCGAGCGCGGAGCCCACGAGGCCGCGGTGACCCGCGATGTAGACGGGGGTGGTGGTGTTCATTCGTTGGTCCGGCTCACGGGGCTATACTAGAAGGATTTCGGAAGTCCCGCCAGCTTCAGGACGCCGTTCGCGGTGTGCCGGGACTTGATAGAACTGTCCACAGGGAAGTGCTTTCCCGAGTGCGGCGACGACCAGATCTCGTGATCTCCCTTGCCCATGCGCACGAAGGTGCAGCTCGCGTCACGCAGAATCTTCTTCAGAGCAGGAGCGAAGTTCGAGGACATCAGGCGAACGCAGTGGCACGGCGAACGGAGCGCACGGTAAAACTGACCGGCCGCGACACTTCCAGCTTGTTCAGGGTCGCAAGCTCAGGGATCATCTCCTGAAGCTTGTACGTCAGAACGTCGAGCGTCTCCGCTTCGGTCGCCAGGCCCAACTCGTCGTTCACAGCGACCCAGACTCGTGCCTCTTCGTCGTACTGTGCTTCGATGATCAGGTCCTTCACACCCAAAAACGTAGCCCATCGCCGGTGCCCGGTCAACAGCGCGCGTGACTCACTCATGGCACGCGCGTTGTCGCAGTCGAGTCGATCTACGATCGCCTGCGGCGCCCGGGGTCGGGTTCGGCCCGGTATCGTCCGACAGAAACCCGCCGCTCTCTCGTCATCTCGGCACCGTACGCGACGCAGGCCCGTATGTCCTCCTCGGTGATGCCGGGGTAGTTGTCCATGATCTCGGCGAAGGAGATGCCTCCAGCCACCATGTCGAGGATGAGCGAGACCCAGATTCGGTGACCGCGAATGCAAGGCTTCCCGAAACAGATG
>SKQU01000121.1 GCA_007118855.1 Spirochaetaceae bacterium | reverse complement strand
GCGCCGCCTGCGGCGCGCCGCCTGGCGTGCGACGCTCGCCGGAGCGGCGGCCGCACGTGCCGGCGCCCGCCTCGGCGACATAGGGGCCGCGATCTGCGCAGAGGCGGCGAGGGCCGGATGCAGCGTCGTGCGGGAGTTCACCGGGCACGGCATCGGCACCGCGCTGCATGAACCGCCGACGGTGCCGCACGCGGCCGGTCGAGGCAGCGGTGAGCCGATCGTGCCGGGCATGGTGCTCAATATTGAGCCGGTGCTGACGCTCGGGTCGGGAGAGGTGAAGAAGCTCGACGACGGATGGAGCTACATCACCGCCGACGGTTCATTGTCGGCGCAGTTCGAGTTCACCGTCAGCGTGCGCTCGCACCGTACGGACATCCTCACGCTGGGCAGACACCGGGCCTTCCTGCACCGATCAGGGCCGCCGTACGGTTGACACCCCCGGGGCCCACACCTATATTGCGGTGCAGACGCCATCTTAGCTCAGCTGGTAGAGCACGTGACTTGTAATCTCGGGGTCGCCGGTTCGAGTCCGGCAGATGGCTGGTCAGAATGACGATGGCTGGTCAGAATGACGATGGCTTGACTTGGACCGGCGGCTGTGATAGTTTTCAGCGCCTGAACAGGGGAGATTCCCGAGCGGTCAAAGGGGGCAGACTGTAAATCTGTTGGCTCAGCCTTCGAAGGTTCGAATCCTTCTCTCCCCATCTCATAGAGCCCGCGATCGCCGCTGAACGTGAGCATGAACGAACCGCGACCGCAGCCGTTCTATCGGGACGGACTCAGATTCTCCTGCACGCGCTGCTCGCTCTGCTGTCGCTTCGACAGCGGTTTCGTCTGGCTCTCACGTGCCGATCTCTCCGTCCTCGCGGCGCATTTCGGCGTTTCCGTCGAAGAGACCGTAGCCCGTTACTGCCGTACCGTTGACATCGGCGGCTTCAGGCAGCTCTCGCTCCGAGAGCAGGAGAACAAGGACTGCGTCTTCTGGCTCGATGGAGCCTGTTCCGTGTACGCGAGCCGGCCCCTTCAATGCAGGACCTATCCCTTCTGGGCCCATCAGCTCACCGATCGCGAGACGTGGAACGAGACCGCCCGCACCTGCCCCGGAATCGACCTCGGCGCGCAGCGCGGGCAGCGCGAGATCGAGGAGATGGTGGAAAATCGACGAGTGGAACCGCCGCTCAATGCCGATAGCTTAGAACGATGACAGTACGTTTCTGGGGTGTCAGGGGGTCCATACCGTCTCCGATCACGCCCGACGAGATCCGTCGCAAGATCGCGAGCATCGTCCAGCGAGTTCGACCGGAAGACCTCGAGAGCCCGACGAATCGGGAGCGGTTTCTCGCGAGCCTGCCGCCCTGGCTGTTCGGCACGTACGGCGGCAACTCAGCGTGCATCGAGGCACGTCTCGCCGACAACAGCTGCGTGATCCTCGACGGGGGGTCGGGGATACGTGAGCTCGCCCGCGCGCTTTCGAGGGAGACGCGACCGATCACCGAGTTTCACATCTTCATCACCCACTTCCATTACGATCATCTGCAGGGGCTGCCCTTTTTTACCCCGGGCTACAATCCGGCGACCAGGATCACCTTCTACAGTCCCGTCGAGGGTTTCGACCAGATCGTCCTGAACCACATGAAACCTCCCTACTTCCCGGTGACGATGCAAGACACGATGGGCGGCAACTGCCGCTTTGTGCTGCTCAAGAACGATCCGGTGCGAATCGGTCCGGGGGTCGTCACATGGCGGCCGCACAAGCACCCCGGGGGGGCGGTCGCGTACCGGATCTCCGAGGAAGGAAGCGCGTTCATCTTCAGCTCGGACACCGAGCTCGAGGAGGCCGACTTTCAGAAGACCGAAGAGAACAGCCTCTTCTACTCCGGGGTCGACCTGATCATACTCGACGCGCAGTACACCCTCGGGGAGGCGATCGAGAAGTACGATTGGGGGCACAGCTCGTTCAGCCTGGGGGTCGACTTCGTGACCGCCTGGAATATCCGGCGAATGTACATGTACCACCACGATCCGCTGTATGACGACCGTCGGCTCTACAAGAACCTCCAGTCCGCACGCTGGTACGCCCGGAACCTCGGGAACACCGAGCTCGAGGTCTATCTGGCCGAGGAAGGATTCGAGGTCGAGCTGTGAACCGGAGCCACGAGATTGTCCTCTCGCACGCCCAGCTCGTCTCGCTCTACCTCGCGCTCACGAAGCAGGAGACGCAACTCGACGAACTGCAGAAACAGGTGCTCGAGCAGCTGGCCGCGGAGCTGTATACCCACCTCTCAGTCTCTGAAATGGAGGAAATCGAGCAATACTATCACAGGCTGCTGCGCCCGCGGTAGCCTGCGCGACAGGGCCGTGTGCGCAAAAAGGCCGTGCCGGCACGGACCGGATTCACTACACTCTGAAGAGAGCAGCGCGATGCGAATTCCCGATCATGTCATCGACGAGATTGCGCGTCGAACCGATATCGTCGAGCTGGTCGGCAGCTACGTCCGGCTCGAGCAGAAGGGCGCGAGATACGTCGGCCTCTGTCCGTTTCACGGCGAGAAGACCCCCTCCTTCAGCGTCGACCGTGAGGTCGGCGCCTACTACTGCTTTGGATGTCAGCGCGGGGGAGGGGTGTTCAAGTTCCTGATGGAGATCGAGGGGCTGACCTTCCCGGAAGCGGTACGGCGGCTCTCCGAACAGGCAGGAGTGGAAGTCGAGGAAGCCGACGAGGATCCGGCTTCACGCCGGCGTCGCGCGCTCGGTGAGCTGTACAACCGGGTCAGCGGGACCTTCGCGCATCTCCTGCGCGCGGCGGCCGGTGAGCATGCGCTTTCGGTCCTCCACGACCGGGCGATCTCTGACGAGCTGATCGATCGTTTCAGCCTTGGCTATGCTCCCCCTGATCCCTTCTGGCTTCACGGTTTTCTGGTCTCAAAGGGGTATTCGGCCGGATTTCTGCGCGATTCAGGCCTGTTCACCCGCGCGAATCCACAGCGAGCGCTCTTCGCCGACAGAATCATGTTCCCGATTCGCACGGCCCGGAAAGAGGTAGTGGCTTTCGGGGGCCGTCTCGTCTCCGGCGAAGGTCCCAAGTACCTCAATACCCCGGAGACCGCGATCTACCGCAAGCGAGAGCACCTGTTCGGAATCGACCAGGCATTGCAGACGATCCGCAGGGAGCGGCGGGTTGTCCTCGCGGAGGGCTACATGGATGTCGTCGCGCTTCACGAGGCCAGGGTTGACCTTGCAGTGGCCCCGCTCGGGACCGCGTTCACCGCAGAACAGGCCGCCTTCCTCTGCCGGCACGTTGACCGCGTGACCATGCTCTTCGACGCGGACCAGGCCGGCGTTCGCGCTACTCGACGAACGGCTGAGCTGCTTGCTCCGTATGGAGTTACGACATCGGTCTGCGTGCTCGCGCCCGGCTCCGACCCGGCCGATCTGCTTCAGAATGGGGGTAGTCAGGCAGTACGGAATGCAGTATCTTCACCGCTACCGGTCCTGGAGTTCCTTGTGCGCCAGAGCCTTCAGGAGCAGGCTGCAACGTCGAACGGAAGCGCCGGTGCGCCTGAAACGAAGGACGCTGTGCTGCGGGGGGTGTATCCTCTGGTCTCGCGGATGAGCTCCCAGGTCCAACGCGAGGAGAGTCTGCGTCTGATTGCGGATTTGGTCGGGACGGACGTCGACGCCGTTCACCGGGACTTCAGAAGCATTGCTCGTCCGGCCGCCGGACGGGAGACTCGGGACGGCGGATCCGCCCGCGGCCCTTCCCGCGACGGGGGTGAGCCGCCCGGGAACGAACGGGACGATCCTGCACCATCGCACGACCTCTTTCTGATGCTCGCGACGGTGCGCAATCGCGATCGGTTCTCCTACGTCCGACGCTTCATCCAGCCCGACGATCTGGAGGATGAGTCGGCGAAAGAGATCTACCTCGCGCTCGAGGAGTCGTTCCGCCGTGAGGAGGGGACGCTCGACGCGCTCCTCGCGAGGATCACGAACCCGGCGATCTCCGATCTGGTGCACAGGCGAATAGCCTCCGAGGAGTTCGCGCACCATCAGGAACAGGCCATCCGTGACGCGGTCACCGCGATTCGCCGGCGAGTGCTGCTGCGCCAACGGCGGACCGTTGAAGCGTCGCTTCGACGCATCGCGGCATCCGGCCGCGATTCCGGCGACAACTATCGGGAGCTTCTCTCCGAGAAGATGCATCTGGACCGCGAACTAGAGAAGCTGAAGGGTGAGGGCTGATGACGGAACTGCATAATGATCCAGCGATGCTCAAGCTCATCGACTATGCAAAGGGCAAGGAACGAGTCAGCTATGAGGAGGTGCACGATTTCCTGCCCGAATCCGTCGTGAACACGGACAAGATAGACGATGTCATCGCCATACTCGCGACTCACAACGTTCGACTCGAGGACGCGAGCGACGACGAGGACGACGCATCGGACGGTGAGCCGCAACCGCGCAACGACAAGCGGAAACGCGTGGTGCTCAGCGAGAAGGACAGCGCGATCGACGACCCGATTCGCCTCTACCTTCGGGAGATCGGCAAGGAGAACCTGCTTACCGCCGAGCAGGAGGTCGAGCTCTCCAAGAAAATGGAAGACGGTGAGAATATCATCAAGGACGTCATCAAGGGTTCCGGTGTACTCATCCCGGAGTTCTACCAGCTCGCACAGAGGACCTTCTCCAAGCGCGATCCGCGGGACATGAATCTCAGCAAGAAGGAGATTTCCGAGTTTCTCGCCGAACGCCGGCGCCTTGGACAGTACTACCGCGAGTCGCTCAGAGAGGTCCTGCCTGACCTTCGCGCCTATATGGACGAGAAACAGACGCTGCTCGAGCGCGGTGGCGATCTCTTTGATGAAGCCCTGTGCAAGAAACGGCTTCGCCTCATGGACAAGCTCGGGGACATGGAGATCCATCAGGAGGAGATTCTCTACTTCTCGGAGAAGTTCACTTCGGTCGCGCGCAAGATTCGACGTCTGCGGGACGAGCAGACGCGGGTGGAGAAGCGGCTTCGCGTGCGGAATACGCGCGAATTGCGTGGGCTCGGTCGCGGACTGGCCAGCTCACCTGAAAGAAGACGAATCGAGGAAGAGCTCGGCATGAGCGCCGATGTGATCAAGGATCGGATCCGGCAGGTCCAGCTCACCGAGAAAAAGCTCGGGGCGCTCGAGGTCGAGTTCGAGAACACGATCGACGAGATACTCGATATGGCCAACCAGATCGTGCGCGGGCGCACGATGATGCAGAACGCGAAGGATCGGCTCATCAAGGCCAACCTGCGCCTGGTCGTGAGCATCGCCAAGAAGTATACCAACCGGGGGCTGCACTTCTTCGACCTCGTTCAGGAAGGAAACATCGGTCTGATCAAGGCGGTCGAGAAGTTCGAGTATCGAAAAGGATACAAGTTCTCAACGTATGCCACATGGTGGATCAGGCAGGCGATCACCCGCAGTATTTCCGATCAGGCGCGCACGATACGCGTGCCCGTCCACATGATCGAACAAATCAACAAGGTTGTGCGGGAGAGCCGGCAGCTCATGCAGATGCTCGGGCGCGAACCGACTGACGAGGAGATCGCCGAACGGCTCGGCTGGTCGGTCATCCGCGTCAAGAGCGTCAAGAACGTCGCGCGGGAGCCCATTTCGCTGGAGACGCCGATCGGCGAAGAGGAAGACTCGCTGCTCGGGGACTTCATCGAGGACAAGGACGTGGAGAACCCGGCCCATCAGACCGCCTTCACCCTGCTGCAGGAACAGCTGCGAGAAGTGCTGTGTACCCTGCCTGACCGCGAACAGGAAGTCCTCAAGATGCGGTTCGGGCTCGAAGACGGGTATTCGTTGACGCTGGAAGAGGTCGGACTGTACTTCAACGTAACTCGTGAAAGGATCCGACAGATCGAGGCAAAGGCACTGCGGCGTCTGCGGCACCCAAAGCGGAGTCGCAGACTGAAGGACTATCTCGATCACTGAGTCGGTCCTGGCCATGGACCAATACCGGTAGACCAAGGAAGGAAGCATGAACGAAGACACGATTGAGAAGCTCAAGGCACTCCAGGAGATCCTCAGCCGGAAGTTCAGCATCGAACGGGAGATCGCCGAGCTTCCGCGGGCGCTGTCAACGAAGACTGAACTCGTCAATCGCCTCAAGAAGAGCTACATAGAGAAGAACGCGCAATACGACGAGACGAAGAAGCGCCTTCTCGAGCTTCGGCGCCAAATGAGCGAGGCCGAGGCCGACCGGGAGAAGTACGAGCAGCAGATGGATCTCATCAAGACCCAGCGTGAGTACGAGGCGCTCGACAAGGAGATACGCGAGGCGTCCGAGCGCGAGCAGTACTTCCGCAAGGAGCTGCAGCGCGAAGAGAAGGCGCTCGAGGAGATGGTGGACGCGCTCAAACGCGAGGAAGGACTCATAGAAGAGCAGGAGAAGGAACTCGAGGACGAGCAGGACAAGATCAAGTCCGAAACGGAGAACCGGCGAGAGCAGATGACGGTGCTCGAGCAGGAGGAGCAGGACCTCATACCAGGGCTTGACGAGGAACTGTTGTTCAAGTTCGAACGCATCATCCGCAGCAAGGAAGGTCAGGGGATCGTTCCGCTGCGTCGCAGCGTGTGCACCGGCTGCCAGATGATCCTCCCGGTCCAGTTCGTCAACGATGTGCGCCGCGGCGAAGAGATCCTCTTCTGCCCGTACTGCAGCAAGATCGTGTTCTACATTGGCGATGAAGAGGACGCCGACGGCTCGTTCTTTGAGGACGACGCTGAGGCGCTCGCCGACCTCGTGGACGACGACTTTGAGATGGACGATGAAGACGAAATCCTTGACGAGAGCGAAGAGTTGCTCGAAGATGAGGACGAGCAGGAGAGCGAGACGGACGAGAACGACGACGAGGACGAAGAGGAAGAGGAAGAGGAAGAGGAAGAAAACGATGCAGCCGTAGACGAGACGGAGGCAGAGGTCGATGATTCCGACGATCTGGACGATGATGAAGATGCCGAGGAAGACATTGACGATGAGTTGGCGGAAGACGAAGATGACGAAGAAGAGGAGGACGAGGAGGACGACGTCGCCGAAGACGAGGAGGACGGCGACGAAGAGTAGCTTCCTCACCGTCGCCGCAGACGGCGGCGGGGAGGGCAGATCGGGGCGTCGCGGCCTGCCTGCGGCGGGCCGAGGAAAGTCCGGGCTCCGCAGAGCACGGTACCGGGTAACACCCGGGGTCGAAGGCCACCTTCGGCACAGACAGTGCGAAGAAAGTATACCGCCCGGAGAGTTTTGCTCTCCGGGTAAGGGTGAGATGGTGGGGTAAGAGCCCACCGGTCGTCGGGCAACCGGCGATGCGGGTAAACCTTACCGGGAGCAAGACCAAGCAGTGAAGGGGTTGCTCGCCCGGCCGGTGACGCTGAGCGGCATCGGCACTTCACGGGTCGGTCGCTTGAACGGTCCGGAAAGGGCCGTCCAGATTGATGACGTCCGCAGTCGGCGACTCCTCAGTGAGTTTCCGTCTGTACAGAACCCGGCTTACAGATCTGTCCTCCCCGACGTCGTCCGATGCATCGCATGGGAGTGGACCCCGGGGGGCTCCTGTCCTGACCCATTGTTGACTTTCTCCTGCGTCTCGTGTCTAATCACGACGTCAACCATGATCTACTCCCGAAAACAGACAAAAGGAGCAAATGGGCGTACTGCCATCGTCCGTCTGCTCGTGGTTGGCCTGGTCCTGGCCGCAATGACCGGGGGCGCGCTCCTCGTGCTCCATGCGCTGGATGTGACTCCGGTAGGGATCCGTCGACGAAACACCGAGCTCCTGCAGCTCTGGAACGACGGGCACTACGACGAGGTGTTGCGTGCCGCCCAGGCTATCCTCGACGATGAGCCGGTAGATGCAGAGGCGCTCACGTTCGGCGGTTTTGCTCACTTCTACGTCGGCTTGGCGCTCAGTGAGCGTTCCGAGCAACTCGAGCACTTCCACCGCGCGATCATCCTTCTTCGACGCGCCCTGCATGTGCCCTACGCTCCGCTTGCGGCTGAACGCGACTATGTGCTGGCGAAGGCGTACTACCATAGGGGCGATGAGTACGTCGATCTTACCGTGTACTACATGGAACGCGCGCTCGAGCGCACCTACGACGCGCCGGACAGCCGTACCTATCTCGGGCTCGCTCACGCGATTCTCGGCGACCACGAACAGGGCGTTCGTTGGTTTGAGGCGGCGCTGGAGCACGCCGAGCCGGACGAACAGACCGCGATTCGTGTTCGCGCTGCTGATTCGTACGTGCAGCTCGACCGTTACGCCGAGGCGCGAGAGACGCTGCTGCCGGTGATCGACGAACCAGGGGACGAGTCGCTCGTGCTGATCGCAAGGAACAAGCTCGCGCACATCGAGATCCTCGACCGGCGCTGGGACGTTGCCGAGAGACTGCTCAGCGAGACCATTGAGCTATTCCCGCAATCGGCCGATGCTTATTACTACCTGGGAATCGTCTACGAAGAGACCGACCGCGGCGTTCAGGCACGCAACCTGTGGCGCACCGCACGAGACATTGATCCCGATCACACCGATGCACTGATGCGACTGGCAAACTGGGGGAGATAAGATGGGGGCCAAGAGCCTGTTCAACGCGTTTTCGTCCGATATTGGTATCGACCTGGGGACCTGCAATACCCTGATATACATTAGAGGCAAAGGGATCGTCGCCAACGAACCGTCTGTCGTTGCCGTGGAGCGAGGGACGAAGAAGGTCGTTGCGGTTGGCGAGGAAGCCCGGCGCATGCTGTGGAAGACTCCGGGCGACATCATAGCGATCCGACCGCTCCGTGACGGGGTCATCGCTGACCTCGAAACGACGGAGAAGATGATCCGGTACTTCATCTCGAAGGTCCTGCAGCGTCGTTGGCTCGTCAAGCCGCGAATGGTCATTGGTGTGCCGAGCTGTATCACGGAGGTCGAGCGGCGAGCCGTAGAGGAGAGCGCGTACAAGGCCGGCGCGAGGGAAGTGAAGGTCATTGATGAATCGCTCGCCGCTGCAATCGGCGCGAACATCCCCATCTTCGAGCCGGCCGGCCATATGATCGTCGACATTGGGGGGGGCACGAGCGAGATCTCGGTCATCAGCCTCGGCGGCATGGTCGTCACGAACGCGATCCGACTCGGCGGAGACGAGTTCGACGAGGCGATCATCAAACACGTGCGCACCGTGCACAACCTCATCATCGGCGAACGCACCGCTGAAGAGCTCAAGATGACCATCGGTAATGCAAGCCCGGACAAGAAGATCGAGAAGATGGAAGTCAAGGGGACCGACGCGATAACCGGGCTCCCGCGACGCCTTGAGATCGACAGTGTTGAGGTGCGTGAAGCTCTGCAGGAGCCCATAAACGCGATCGTCGAGGAGATCAAGCGGACCCTCGGGCAGACCCCCCCGGAGCTTGCTGCAGATATCGTGGAGCGCGGGATCGTGATGACCGGCGGGGGAAGCCTTCTGAAGGGATTCGACACGCTGATCGCCAACGAGACGGGGGTTCCCGCCTTCAAGGCCGAGGACCCGCTGAACTGCGTGGCGCTGGGTGCCGGCCGGTACTTCGACTATGAGGGCGGCGTGCACAGAACGAACAAGAATGTGTATAACAGTCTGTAGTGCGTCTGCGTGAAACCGTCGGCAAACATCGCGACCCGCTCACCCTGACGGCGCTCGTCCTGGCCTGCCTCGTATCGCTGAGCGTCTCCACCGATTCACTGCGGATGCGGCCCGCAGAAGTCGGGCAGAGCGTTCTGGCGCTGTTTCAACAGTCGACATCTGCCGTGGGACGCTTCTTCGCCGACACGGTGACTTCTATCCGCGAGCTGTCTGAATTGAGGCGCCAGTACGACGATCTTCTGCGACAGGTTCGCCACAACGAGACTATTGCCGACGATATCACGCAGCTGCAGGCGGAGAACCAGCGCCTTCGCGAGGCTCTTGCCTTTCAGACCAGCCTGCCGCATGTGAGTGTCCCGGCACGGGTGATCGCCAAGGAGCCGGGCATCTTCTTCTCCAGCCTCACGATCAACAAGGGTCGTACGGCGGGCGTTCGCAGGGACAGCCCGGTCATCGCGAGCCAGGATGGGGTGCGGGGCCTTGTCGGACGGGTGAGCGAGGTCGGGCTGACCACATCCGTCGTGATGCCCATTTTCGACAGCAACTCTTTCGTGGCTGCACGTCTGCTCAGGTCGCGCCATGAAGGACTCGTGTCCGGGGTGGGGATCACCGAAGAGACTCTGACCATGCTCTACGTGGCGAAGTCGGCCCGCAGTGACATCGCTGTTGACGACGTGGTGATTACCTCCGGGATGCGGAGCATCTTTCCGGAAGGAATCCGGATCGCGACGGTTGACTCCATTCAGGGCCGTCCGTACGAAACGTCGCTGACGATCGGTCTGCGCCCAGTGGTCGATTTCAGCCGCCTCGAATACGTGTTCGTCCTCACGGAGGCCGGCCAGTGACTCAGACCGTCGTCTACGGAGGCCTTCTGATTGGCGCGGTCGCGGTGATTCAGAGCACCGTTCTGCAATTCACCGAGATTGCAGGAGTAGCTCCGGACCTCGTGCTGATCATCGTTGTCTTCATGGCGAACAAGAACGGAACCATGACCGGCCAGCTCGTCGGCTTTCTCGGCGGCATGACCCTCGACCTGCTCGGACTCGCGCCTCTCGGATTCCACGCTCTGATCTACACCGTCTCAGGGGCGCTCGTCGGCATCACGCGGGGGAAGATGTTCGTTGACCCGATCTTCCTGCCCGTCGTGCTGGTTGTCGCGGGCGAACTGCTCAAGGCGACTCTCGCGCTGACGATCGCCGGTCTCTTCTCGATCGGATCGGTCTCCGACTCTGTTTTCGCAGCCCGTTTTCTGATAGAGATAACCTATACCGGTCTGCTCGGACCGGTCGTCTTTGCGTTCCTCGGCTTGATGCACCGGCTGCAACCGGACAGACGGCGAGGGGAGATCATCTGATGAGTCTCGGTCGCAACCGCAGCAATTCCATACCGACTCTTCGACTGATCGTCGTTGGAGCGGTGATCGGTCTGGTGTTTTTCGTGTACGTGGGAACCCTCTTTTCCATGCAGATCGTCGACGGGTATATCTACGCGCTTCGTGCCGAACAGGTGACGCGACGCAGCACGCTCATAGCCGCTCCGCGCGGAAACATCTACGATCGTAACGTCACCACTCCGATTGCCACGAACCGCGAATCCTTTGCCGTCGATATCAACCCGGCCGAGATTCCACGCGAACAGATCGATACCGTCTTCGCGAGCGTTGCCGAACTGCTCGGCATGTCGGTGGACGAGATCCACCGCCGTATTCCGGCCGCGCGCCTGGGCGTGTTCCAGCCGATCGAGGTCAAGAGCGGCCTCTCATTCGCCGCCATCCTTCCTGTCGCAGAACGCAAGAACGGCCTCCCCGGAGTCAGCTGGCGGATCAAGCCGGTCAGGTACTACGTCGACGGTGAGGCTTTTGCTCACGTTGTGGGCTACGTCGGCGACATCACTCCGGAGGAACTGCAAGTCCTGTTCAACCGGGGTTACACGGCGGACTCGGTCATAGGCAAGGCGGGAGTGGAACTGCAGTACGATGAGCTTCTCAGAGGACGTCCCGGTCGTGAGTTCCGGACTGTGGACGCCCAGGGACGCAGAGTTGCGGAGGATATCCAGAACTCGATTCCCCCGGAACAGGGGAACGACATCGTGCTGACCCTCGACCGCGACATCCAGCTCCTGACACAGAAGGCGCTCGGAAACCGTGTCGGCGCGGCGCTGGTGCTCGATCCGGCCACAGGGGACATCCTTTCCATGGTCTCGTATCCCCGCTACGATGCGAACCTCTTCTACAGCGAAGGGGGGCGCGCATACTTCGCCGACGTCTCACTCGACCCTCGCGGGAGTTTCATCAACCGCGCGATTCAGGCGCAGGAGAGTCCAGCAAGCACCTTCAAGGTCCTCTTGACGACAGCGATACTCGAGAACGATGCGTTTCCGGTTGACCGTACCGTCAACTGCCCGGGTTACTACGTCGTTGGAAATCGAGTGTTCCATTGCCATAAACAGTACGGCCACGGTGATGTCAGCCTCTTCGACGCGCTCGCGGAAAGCTGCAACGTCTACTTCTACACGATGGGGAATGAGTATCTGGGGATCGAGCCCCTGGTCGACTACACGCGAATCATGGGGTTCGGCGAGCGAACCGGTATAGACCTGCCGAACGAACGGGCAGGGCTTGTTCCGAGTCCCGAGTGGAAGGAGCGGGTGTTCGCCGACGGATGGCGACCCGGCGATACGGTCAACTTCTCGATCGGACAGGGCTTCCTCCAGGTCACCCCGCTGCAGCTTGCCGATATGGTTGCAGCCATCCTCAACAGGGGCGTCGTGTACCGTCCGCGCATCGTCAAGGAGATCCGTGATCCGGTCACCGGTACTGTCGTCGAGTCTCGCGAGCCGGAAGTGCTGCGGACCGTCGCGATAAGCGGCGAGACCTTCGATCTGGTGAAGCAGGCGATGGAGGGAGTCGTTCTCGACGGAACGCCTCAAGTGGTCATGACGACCAACGCCCCGACCGGGGGCAAGACCGGAACGTCCGAGACGGCAGCCGAGGAGCGCAAGCATTCGTGGTACATCGGGTTCACGCCGCGAAGCCCGGGCTCGGACCAGTATGTCGTGACCGTCGTGTGGGTGGACGCCGCAAACGAGTGGGACTGGTGGGGTCCCTACGCGACCAATATCATCGTTCACGGGATCTACAATTCGCTCAGCTATGCCGAGACGATCGCAGACCTGCGAACACGGCACAATCCCTGGCTCTGGTACGGACGAGGGCTCCCGTAGAGATGCAGGAACGCTCGGTTTTCCGCATAGACCTGCTTCTGGTGATCGCTACTGTCACGCTGATGGTCATTGGGGTGCTGTTCATCTACTCGAGCGGTGTGACGGCCGACGGCATGTCGTTCTCCCGCGAATGGCTGCGACAGCTTGTCTGGATCGGGCTCGGACTCATCGTCTTCGTCGCCGTCTCATCATTCGACTACGCACGTCTGCGCGATCTCGCGCCCCATATCTTTGTTGCGATTCTTCTCGTACTCGTCGGGACGCTATTGTTCGGCCGGGTAGAGCGGGGCGCCCGACGGTGGGTCGGGATAGGTGATCTGGGCGTGCAGCCGTCGGAGTTTGCCAAGACCGTCACCATTCTCCTTCTCGCGCGTTTTCTCGAGCGACGGCGTCACAGCCTGCACAACCCGCTGACCTTCGCCGCGGCCATGGGAATCGTGCTTGTCCCCGTGGGCCTCATCCTGCTGCAGCCGGACCTGGGGACCGCACTCGTCTACGTTCCCATCTTCCTGGTGATGACCTACACCGCGGGGGCGAAGCCGAGCTACGTTCTGTTCATACTGCTGTCCGGGGTGATAATGGTCGTTCTGACCGTTCTGCCGGCATGGGAGTCGCTGATTCACGGTGCGGAGGTTCCGGTGATCAGTGTCCTGCGAGATCAGCGGCTCCTGATGGTCGTCATCGCGGGGCTTGCGGCAGCCGGTCTTCTTGCGGTGATCGGACTTCTGGTGATCAAAAGGTCGTACTTCCGCTGGATCATCTATGGTATCGCCGTAGCTCTGACCGGGCTCGCCGGGTCGATTCTCGGAAGACGCGTGCTCCGCGAGTACCAGCTGATGCGCCTGATCGTCTTCCTTGACCCCAACGTCGATCCCAGAGGCGCGGGCTGGCATATCATCCAGAGCGTAACCGCGGTCGGCTCCGGAGGTATCGCCGGCAAGGGGTGGCTGCGTGGAACGCAGAGCCATCTGCAGTACCTGCCGGAGCAGAGCACGGATTTCATCTTCTCCATTCTCGCCGAAGAGTGGGGCTTCATCGGAGCCCTGGCAGTATTCGCGTGTTTTTCGATCATCATCATCCGCGGTCTGTTGATCAGCGCGAAGGCCAAGGATGACTTCGCGTCACTTGTCGCGATAGGCATCGTCGCCATGTTCTTCTTCCACAGTGCGGTCAACATCGGGATGGCCATCGGTGTCATGCCGATCACCGGAATACCGCTGCCCTTCGTCTCTTACGGAGGATCGTCGCTCTGGAACGGGCTCATCGCCGTCGGACTGCTGATGAGCATCTACCACCGCCGCTTCCGGTACTGAAGAAGTTCTCCGAGGAAGTATTCTATTTCATACGTTTTCCGAGGTCTTTGCGTCGTCCCAGAGCGCGTCCATCAACCCGAGCTCCGAGGCCGCCATGCGACGACCGAGCTCCTGCATACGGCGCTCGACCTCCTGGAACCGGCGCGTGAACTTCACGTTCGCCCGGTTGAGCGCCATGGAAGGGTCGACGCCCAGGTATCTTGCGAGATTGACCGCGCTGAACAGCAGGTCGCCAATCTCGTCCTCGAGCCCATCTCCCGGTTCGCCGAGATCGGCCCGTGACGAGTCGAGTGCTCCATCGCCGCCAACCTGCGCGACGACCTCCGCGAGCTCTTCAAGGAGCTTCTCGCGCACGCCGTGAAGGGTAGGCCAGTCGAAGCCCACCTTCGCGGCGGACTTCTGAAGAGCGTTCGCACGTTCGAGCGCCGGTCTGCCGCGCGAGACCCTGTCGAGCAGCCCGGTCGCCGGACGCTTTCCTTCCTCGTCGGTCTTGATCCGCACCCACTGATCCACGACGGCCTCTGCTGTAGCCGCCTCGGCTTGCCCGAACACATGCGGATGGCGTCTGACGAGCTTCTCGCAGAGGCGCGTGAGGACGTCCACAACTCGAAACTCGCCGGACTGCTCGTACATCTGCGCAAGCATCGTCACAAGCAGATAGACATCCCCGAGCTCTTCTTCGATCTCATCCGGTGAGCCGGACTCAATAGCCTCGATGCACTCGTACGTCTCCTCGAGCAGGTGGCGGCGAACGCTGCGCGGCGTCTGCTCTCGATCCCAGGGGCATCCGTCGGGTCCCCGCAGACGCACCATAATCTCGTACAACCGGTCAAACACACGACCCGGATCGACCGGCACGGGCTCTCGGGCTCTTTTCATCCCGCCAATCTACCGCGATCGGGAGAACCGAGCAACCCAACCGGACCGAGTAGCTTCCTGCGATGGCAAGGCGGGCGCAGTCGTGTCCCATGTCCGGGGTGACGGGCTGACTTGAGTAGACAGAATATGTGTTATCGGAAGTAGCTGAAGTTGGAGATCCGGATGACCGGCCGGCCGAGTTTCGAGTGGGCCGCACAGACGGCCGGTCGCAGGGCCCTATCTGGCGGAAACGAGCGCGAAGATCGCGGTCAGTCCGATGGACGCGAGCAAAGGCCACACGATCTCGACCGTACCGCCGATCACGAGTACGTCGGGGATCGCTGCCACCGTGTGGGCGAGTCCGCCGCAGACCGCCCCGATCACCCCGACGAGCAGCGCCGCGGCTATACCCCCGAGAAACCTCGTGCCGAAGAGATAGTGCGCCACAACCGGCGGCAGCGTGCCGGCAACCAGGTAGGTCAGCAGGATGATTGCGAACGATTCCAGGATCATCAGTAGAATATCCTCAGTTGGTTCTCCGGGACGACTGCCGTCGAGTAGATCTCCCCGAACCTGCCCGTAGCGAAATCAACCCCATAAGAGACGATCACCAGCCCCATCCTGAGTCCCAGTCCGTTCGGTTCGAAACCGCTGAGATCCAGGTGCACCCCGGGGACGATGTCCTCTTCGGTGAATCCAAGCGGCGGTGTCGGGTTTCCGAGCGCCGCCTGGTCGCGGACCAGCGCAACTTGCCGTTTTGCGTCCCCGGTCCAGGAGGCAACGGCTCCCGTCTGGGGCGTCTGGGGCTCCGGCTCGGGCTCCTGCTGGAACCGCAGGGTGACGGTGAACGGGATGGCGCCGTCCAGGGCCGGGATCGCGAGCGTTGGTCTGGCATCCGAGTCCAGACGCTGGATTCGTCTATACCCCCGCGCGGTGATCGTCGATGCAACCACGCCGGCCGCGGCGTTCTGGATAGCCGTTCGATCGGCCTGAAACGGTTGCTCGCCGGTCTCCGGATCGTAGAACTTGTAGTACAGCTCGTAGCCGAAGAAGCTGTCCGTATCATTGTCGACCGAGTGCGAAAAGGTAACGGTGGGCGGGAGCTCGGTGACGGTACCCGGGATGGGGGGCGCGAGGTAGGCGAACTCGGGAATTCCGCACCCGGCGAGCAGGACCACTACGATCGTGCAGGCTGTACGGCCGAAGAAGCGGAGATGCGGGCCTCCGGTCGCCCTGCTCCATCCGTTTCTGAGGTATTCTCGCCACCTCATCGCAATCCGGTCCCAGTCTCACTTCTCGGTGCGCGTCAGGACGCCCGTCCATCCTCGCGGACGGGCGGTTTGCGGCCGCGCGAGCCAGGCTTCGGCCTGGGCGACCATCGCAGCCGCCGGGGGATCCACGTCTGCGATGCCTGCAAAAAGCTCACGGGCCTCTTCGAGACGGGCGTTATACCACGCATCAAGCGCTCGTCCGTACGTCTCCACGGTCTGCCTGCGACGCTCGTAGTCCTCCGCGAGCATCGGCTCATAGACCGTGACCGGCTCGAGGCGACCGACCACGGAGATCCTTCCGAGCTCGCGGGCCGGAAAAGCTCCGTCGAGTCCTCGGAAGGTCGCCTGCGAGATCAGGCAGTACGTTCCAAACTCCTTGTTCGAGCCCTCGAGCCGGCTCGCGAGGTTCATCGCGTCGCCGAGCGCCGTGTAGTCGAGGCGCTTGTCGCTGCCGAAGTTCCCCACGTTGACCTCACCGGAATGCAGTCCAATCCGGGTGCGGATTTCCTTGCCCACGCCGCCGTCGGCGACCGGCCGTGCGTATGTCTCCTGCAGTTCCGCGAGCCGCTTCTGGCAGCGCAGCGCGGCGCGAACCCCGTGTACCGGGTGCTGCGGCACATCCAGCGGCGCATTCCAGAACGCGATAATCGCGTCGCCCTCAAACTTGTCGATCGCGCCTTCCTCTTCCTGGATGATGTTCACGAGCTCGGTGAGATATCCTTTGAGGAAGTTGACCAGTGTATCCGGAGGAAGCGCCTCGCTCAGCGTGGTGAACCCCTGGATGTCCGAGAAGAACATCGTCAGCTCACGCCGCTCGCCACCGAGCTGCTTCAGAAGCGCCGGATTCTGGACGAGCTGCTGCACGACGGCGGGGCTCACGTAGGTTCCGAAGGCGCTCGTGATGAATCGCTTCTCGCGCCCTTCGGTCAAAACGCGGTACACAACGACGGTTACAAAGGTCAGAAGGACGCCGAGCGCCGGTGACGAGAAGTTGACAAGGTAGGCACGCGTGTCGAACACGTAGGTCGTAACGAAGAAGAAGACGAACAGTACACCGAGCATGGCAAAGAACGAAAGGAACGGATTCTTGAGACGCCCCGTGGCGATCGCCACGAGCATGATCAGCCCGACGAGTATGAGCAGGTCGGCCCAATATGGGATATTCCTGAGGAAACGGTCCATGATGATCGTGTTCAGCGCATTCGCGTGCTTCTCCACTCCATACATCAATCCATACGGTGTGAGCTTCTCGTCCTCAGCCATACCGGCGGAGAACGGTCCGACCATCAGGATCTTGTTGTCGGCCGCACGGGTTGGCCGCCACAACGCGGGATCGGGCCCGACTACCCCGCGGGCTGTGTAGGCAGCGTATGAGCGGACCGGAAAGGTCTGATGGCCGTCGCGAGTGGGGCTCGAACGAGGTCCCATGTAGTTGATCAGCATCTCCCCATGCTCGTTGATCGGGATGACGATGTTCTGCACATGGCGATACACCGCTTCACGGACGACGTTTCCTTCGTCGTCGAGCCGCGCGGGGCTTACCGGTACGTGGTACGGGACCCATGAGTCGGTCTCCCGATCGTATACCTTGACGTCCGGGATCGTTATGTGCGTTCCGAGCACGACTTGGATATCGTCGTAATCCTTGTTGAAATACTCGAGCGCGAGTGAGAGCGTGATGCTCGGGATGAACTGGTCGCGGAATTTGCGTACCACATAGTATCTGTCGTCTGCCTGTCCGTCACCAGTCGTGTCGACGAGTGCCGGGGGAGCTTCGGCAGTCATCCGCCGCTGCAGTGCTTCAAGCGCAGAGTCGGTCAGTGGATGCGGTATGTGGTGGTATCGCCCGTCACGATCGACCCAGGCCAGCCGTTCGAAACGCTCGGTGTCTACATGGGTCTCGGTGGTCAATTCGTCGAGTCGCAGCTCCTCGATCAACCGGGAGACCTTGGCGACCAGTGGCTGCCGCCTGAACACGGCGTCCCAATCCTGATCGAAGTTTGCGTGACCGAAGCCGCGTACAACGCGTCCATACGGTTGCAACGGCGGTTCGATGCCGAAGTACGGGAGCATGGCCCACCATTCGCCCTCAACGTTCCGTATCCGGCCCGCATTGTCGAAGAGCACATCGTGGCGCTTGAAGTATTCATCCTCAACGGCAGGCGGAAGAAAGTAGTCCGCAAGCACCGTTTGCAGGAATACGCGTCCGCCGTGCTCGATGGCCTCAATGAGCATCGCGTCCTCGTATGCATCGTCGGCAGGCTCAATGAAGAACAGGTCGAGAAAGAGCGCGCGTTCGCGATTGCGCTGATCCGAGATGCGGGCGAAGGAGTTGACGAGATCCGCATGTCGCCATCGGGGCCAGGGCCATCTGCCGAACTGGGAGAGGCTGCTCGTGTCAATCGCGATGATCTCGATGTCGCGGCTGATCGCAGGATTCAGCTCCTGGTAGAGGACACCTTCCTGAACGCTTCGCGTTCGGAACGTCTCCTTGAGTCTGAAGTGAACAGTGAGCAGGCGCAGCTCGAGCCGCTCCGGGATCGCGGTCAGGGCCGTGAGCGCGAGTATCGCGACGATCACGGCGGCGCCGATGATCGGCGAAAAGTAGCGTGTCTTGAAGATCGTACCGGACACCTGCCCTCCCCGGGTCGAGTCGGCGCGGCTTGCGGCGCGGCTTGCGGCGCGGCCGGCGGAGCGTCCGGCGGAGCATCCGGCGGAGCGTCCGGCGAGCGATGGGCTAGCCGCCTATTCGACCCTCAACGGTCAGCGAGATTATACGGTTGCGGGCGAGGTTTGTCCAACTGCTGTTGGGATAACTCGATACGAGCCGCCTATACGCCTCGGCGGCCTCGGCGATGTCGCCCCTCTGCTCGAGAATCCGCCCGATCGAGAACATCGCGCGGGGAACCTCCGCGCTCTCGCCTGCGAAATCCTCGGCGATGCGGCGATGGAGCGCGAGCGCGCGATCGGCGTCGCCGGCGTTCTCCGCGGCCACGGCAGCACCCATGAGAGAGACCGGTTCGAGGTAGGTGCCCCGGCTCGCATCGGCGGCCTCGAGGAATCTTCGCGAGGCCGCCTCCCAGAGCTCGAGCTCCGAAAGAGCTCGCGCGTCGAGGATTCGCGCCCGTACCGCGGCATAGGTGCGCGGATACTCTTCGATGAGGCTCGCCGCGGAATCGGCGAGGAGCGAATAGGCGTCGGACCGCTCATCTTCCTCAAGCTGCATCCACTGTTCGTATTCATCCTGCAGATCCTCGACCGCCAGCAGCGCGGCTTCGGCGCGGGAGGCCTGGACCGACATCACGATCACCAGGACGACCGTCACGATGACGATCCCGGCGACGGTGGCGAGAATGGGCGTTCGAAAACGGGTAAGAAACGCGATGAGCTTCTCTTTCACCGGTTCCGGCTGTTGTTCGTGCTGCGATCTGGAGGGACTAACGTTTTTCATCTGTGCTCCTCATCGAGTGATGTCGAGTTCTTTGATCAGCCGGGACAGATAGGTGCGCTGGATCCCGAGCGTTTTGGCGGTCTCTGTCTGGTTCCAGCCTCGAGCGCGCAGGGCCCCTTCGATGTAGTGCCTTTTGAAGAGGTTCACCGCGTCCTTCAGGGGCCGTTCGGCGTACTGCTCGCGCTTCGCCGGCTCGGTCTCCTGGAGAATGAGATCGGTCGGCGAGATCATGTCGCCGCTGCAGATGACCACCGCGCGTTCCACCGCGTTCTCGAGCTCGCGCACGTTTCCCGGCCAGGTATACGAGAGCAGTGCTTCCATCGCTTCATCGGTGAAGCCGCGCACCGCCTTCTTGGTCTCGCGCCGGACCTTCTGCAGGAAGAACTCCGCGAGCTCAGGGATATCCTCCTGCCGCTGCCGCAGCGGCGGAACATGGAGCGGGAGGACGTTCAGTCTGTAGTAGAGATCGTTACGGAAACTCCCCTGCTCCACCGCCTGCTCGATGTCCCGGTTGGTCGCGGCGATGATACGCACATCGACGGTGATGGGCTCGCTCGAGCCGAGCTTCTCGAAGGTGCGCTGCTGGATGACGCGCAGCATCTTCGCCTGGATCGTCAGCGGCAGCTCCGCGATCTCGTCGAGGAAGATCGTCCCCCCGTCGGCAAGCTCGAATCGTCCCCTTCGGTTGCTGCTCGCGTCGGTGTAGGCGCCCTTCACGTGACCGAACAGCTCGCTCTCGAGCAGGGGCTCCGGCAGCGCGGCACAGTTCACGCGAATGAGCGGCTTGTCCGCCCGCTTGCTCTGCAGGTGGATTTGCTCGGCGAAGAGCTCCTTGCCAACGCCGCTCTCCCCGAGGATCAGGACCGAGCTGTCGGTCTGGGAAACTCGCGACACGAGGTCGAGCTTCTCCCGGATCACGCGGCTTGACCCGACGAAGGTGTGATACCCGCGGTCGGTGGCAATCTGGTCCTGGAGGCTGGTGATCTCGTTGCGCACCCGCTCGAAACTCTGCGCATTCTGGATGGCGAGCGCTGCCTGGTTCGCGAAGACCTCGAGCCACTGCCGGTCCTCCTCCTCGAAGTCGCGGCCGCTTCTCCTGTTGATGATCTCGAGCACGCCGACGCACTCATCGCGGATGCGCATGGGAACGGCGAGAATTCGCTGCGTGCTGAACCCGACCTTCCTGCCGATGTCACCGAAGTAGCGCGAGTCGGTCGAGACGTCGTTGACGATGAGCGATCGATTGTGCTCGAAGACCCAACCGGCAATCCCCTCGCCCTTCTTCAGGCTGAACTTCTGGACATCCTCGCCTTTGGAGCCGAGCGCGATCTCGAAATAGAGCCGCTGGTTCTCCGGGTTCACGAGCAGCAGCGAGCTCGCTTCCCCGTCGGTGAGCCTCGTGGCCGACTCGAGGATGCGCGTCAACAGTGTCCGCGACTCCGAATAATCGGAGTTGATGAGACCGTTGAGCTCAATGAGCGTCTCAAACTTCTGCGGGTCGACCGGGCTCTTGAACATGACGTGTGGACCGACCTATGAGATGGATCAGGTGCTCTCCTTGTCCTTGAGCATGTCACCGAGCGTAAAGGTCGATCCATCTTCATCACCGATATACTTCTGCATCTCCTGCCGCTGTTCCTGGCGCGACAGCTCGCGCACCGAAAGCGAGAGCTTCTGACGTCCGGCATTGAGCTCCGTCACGACGGCTCTGACCTTGTCGCCGACGTTGATCTTCTCAACCGCCTTCTCGAACGGCATCTCACGCGGATCGGCAAGCTGCGACTTGTTGATCAGCCCCTCGACGCCGCCCTGGACACGGACGAACACCCCGAAGTCGGTGATGTTCGTGACTTCGCCCTCGATGATGCTTCGTTCGGGATACGCCTTCTTCAGGCTCTCCCATGGGTCTTCGGAGAGCTGCTTCATGCCGAGCCGGATGTTGTGGTGGTCCGGATCCGTCTGGATCACCATGCACTCGATCTCCTGGCCCTCTTCGAGCATGGCGCTCGGATGCTTGTGGCGCTTCGTCCACGACAGGTCGTCGACGTGCAGGAACCCGTCGATTCCCTCCTCGAGCTCCACGAAGGCCCCGGCATTGGTGAGCTTCTTCACCTTGCGGGTCAGACGCATACCTTCCGGATACTTCTGGTTCATCGTGTCCCAAGGATTCGGAAGAACCTGCTTGAGCCCGAGCGAGACTCGCCCGGCCGGCACATCGTAGTCGAGGATCTTCGTCTCGACTTCGTCTCCAACCTTCAGGAGCTCCTTGGGGTGATCGACGCGCTTGACCCACGAGAGCTCGGAGATATGGGCGAGTCCCTCGATCCCCTCTTCGAGCTCGATGAACGCGCCGAAGTCGGTGAGTTTCGTAACCTTACCCTTGACCACCATCTCCGTGTTGTACTTCTCCTCGAAGTGGTTCCAGGGGTCTTCGGTCAGGTGCTTGAGGCTCAGGTTGATCTTCTGGTTCTCGTGGTCCATGCGGATCACCTTGAGCGCCAGTTTCTGCCCGCGCTTGACGTAGTCCTTGGGGCGGTTGACGTGGCCCCAGCTCATGTCGTTGATGTGGAGCAGACCGTCAAACCCGCCGAGATCCACGAATGCCCCGAAGGAGGTGAAACTCTTCACCGTTCCCTCTACCACGTCGCCGATCTCGACGTGCTCAAAGAACTCCTTTTTGCGCTTCGACGCTTCCTCTTCAATGTAGTCGCGACGCGAGAGCACGATGTTGACCCGGTTTTCGCTGTAGACCCGCTCGACGTAGAACTTGCTGCGCAGCCCCACGTACTCGTCCGGATTGTCGACTCGTCGAACGTCCATCTTCGAGATGGGATTGAACGCCCGCAGCTTGTGCCCCAGATCGATCTCGAATCCGCCCTTGATGGCCCGTGCCACCGTCCCTTCTACCGGTTTGTGCTCCTGAAACGCGTCCTTGAGCTCCTTCCAGAAGCGCTTCTCGTCAGCCTTGCGCTTCGACACGACGACGCCGCCCCCGAGGGTCTCCTTGTTCAGGAGGACGACCTCAACGGCGTCACCTACCTGAGGTGGATCATCGAACTCCTCAGTAGGGACCCTGCCTTCCGACTTGTAACCGATATCAACGAAAGTGGTTTCCGGGCCAGTCTGGATCACAGTTCCCTCAATCAGCTGACCTACCTCGAACTCTTCCAGCGGCTGCAGGTACTGCTCCTGGAGTGCCTCCTGCAACTGCTGATGCGCAGAGGTGTCGCCGTTTTGTACGTCCCTGTCTGTCATGACTGCCCTGATGCTCCTGTAGATGGTTTTGTTCTTGCTGAGAGAATAGCGTGCAATACAATCTCACAAACCTGATTTATCGTCAAGTGTGAGCTATCAATGTACAATGCGGAGGGGTGTAACTTCAAGCGTCCCACGGCTTTTGTCGTATCTATCTCGTCGCGTTCGGCGATTCGCTGGCGAACCTCCTCCAGCGGGACGGAATGACCGAGATCGTCGTAACGCCGTCGCGCGCGTGATTCGAGCGACGCGTCCAGATAGATCTTCACGTCCGCGTCAGGGAAGACCACGGTCGTCATGTCCCTGCCCTCGGCGATGACGTCCCGGTTCCGTGATATCCGCCGCAACTGGTGATTGACGAAGTGTCGTACCTCCGCCGACGAGGAGACCGACGCGACGTTCGCATCGACCGACTCTTCGCGAAGCTGCCGTCGCAGCTTCTGCCCGTCCAGGACGATCCCGTGCGACCAGACGTCGAGCGACAGCGTTTTCGCCGCGCCGGCGACCGCCGAGAGGTCCTCCGAGTCGATCCCCTGCTGCAGCACGTACCAGGTGATCGCGCGGTAGAAGTTGCCGGAGTTGAGGTAGAAGAGACCCGCGGAGCGGGCAACGCGCTGGGCCACCGTCGACTTGCCGGTGCCCGCGGGACCGTCGATCGCGACAGTCATGGCATCTCCCCTTTCGGCTTGCGCGCGGCGTTGGTGCGGAACCAGTCGATCTCGCGCTGCGTCAGCGGCCGATACTGGCCGGACGGCAGGTCCCGTAAGGCCACGATCCCTATGCGCACGCGGTGCAGCCTGCGAACCCCGATTCTCCAGTGAGCGAACACCTTGCGGATCTCACGGTTCTTCCCCTCGGTCAGCACGAGCACAACGCTTCTGGGCGTCTTGTACCGGTACCGTTCGAGCCGGTACCGCTCGCCCTCGATCCGGATGCCCGTCCGGTAGTGCCGCAGCATATCCTCCGGCACCGGTTGCTGGGTATCGACACGGTACTCTCTTTCGATCCGGCGCGAGGGGTGGCCGACGAGTCGGGCGAAGTCGCCGTCGTTCGTATAGAAAATCAGGCCTGATGAGAGAAAGTCGAGACGCCCGACGCTGAACAGCCGTTCTTCGAAATGGGGCTCGAGCAGGGATCCCGCGAGCGGACGGCCCTCCGGATCACGCGCGGAGCAGAGATAGCGCCGCGGTTTGTGAAGCGCCACGTAGACGCGGCGCGTCTCCATCCGGACCCGCCGTCCCTCGACTCGTACGTCGTCGGACGGAAGCACCTTCGTTCCAAGCTCCGTGACCGTGGTGCCGTTGACGGTCACCACCCCGATTTCGATCAGACGTTCGCTCTCGCGGCGAGACGCGACGCCCGCTCTCGCCAGGTAGAGCTGCAGTCTGACCGGCCGGTCGGCTTGCCCTTCACGCGTCGTCAAGCTCAAACCTCTTGCGATCGGCCTCGTCGAGCCTGGGAAGATCGGCGATCGTCGAGAGCCTGAAGAGCTTCAGGAACTCCTTCGTCGTCCCGTACTGCACGGGCTTGCCCGGAGCGTCCTTTCGTCCCACTTCCCGAATCAGATTCCGGCTCAGCAGCAACCGCATCATTCCGTCGGCGTTGACGCCGCGCAGGCTCTCGATCTCCGCCCTCGTAATGGGCTGCGAATAGGCGACGATGGAAAGCGTCTCCATCGCGGCGCGAGAGAGTCGCGCATCGTTGCGCTTGCCGTAGCGCTCGCGAAGAGCCGGCGCGATCGACTGCTTGGGAGCGAGGCTGTACCCGTCGGCGATCTCCACCAGCTCGAGTCCGTGTACCTGAGAGCTGAGCACCTCGCGCAGGCCCGCGAGCGCACCGAGCACGACGTCGCGCGACAGGCCGCTGATACGCTGGAGCGATGCGAGATCCACGGGCTCGGCTTCCAGGAAGAGGATCGCCTCGATCAGCGCGGCCTCGGTCTCGAGCTTCACGGCTCGCCTCCGTCCGGGGCGTTCCCGTTGGTGGCGCGCGCCGCTTGCGGGCGTCGTCGGATGCGAATATCGCCGAAGAGGCGGTTCTGGTAGATGCCGATTCGAAGCGACTTGGCCGCCTCGAGCAGCGCGAGAAAGGCACAGACGACGTCCATGACCGAGTCGGGCCTGACCACGATGTCTTCGAAGAGGAACTCGCCCCGATCCTCGAGCAGCTCGTGGATCAGACTCAGCTTCTCGTTGATCGAAACCTCTTCGTAGAGGTCGATGATGCGTTCGGGGCTCAGCCTCGACATCACCCCGGAGAAGGTCTGCAGCAGGTCCCAGATGTCGAGCTGCTGCCACAGCTCCTCGTCGTTGAAGAACTCGAACGACCGCTGCTTCCGGCGCGGCTCGATCACCCACTCTGCCGACCTCTCCTGCTCTGACATGAGCGCGGTCAGCCGCCTGAACTTCTGGTAGTCGATCAGACGTTCCACGAGCTCCTGCCGCGGATCCTCGAGATCATCGTCATCGTACTGCGACGGCAGGAGCATCCGGCTCTTGATCAGCAGGAGCGTCGCGGCGAGGCTGTGGAACTCGGTGATGTTCTCCAGATCGACCCGGGTGGCGTACTCGAGGGCCTGCAGATACTGCTCGGTGATCTCGTGGATCGGGATATCGTAGATGTTGATCTCCGAGCGCCGGATGAGAAACAGCAGCAGATCAAGGGGCCCCTCGAACTGTTCGAGTCGCACGAGATGCCTGCCTGTCGCGTGTTCGGAGGGTGCGTCGCTCAAGGTTCACTCGAGTATACCCACCGGCCGGGAGCGGGTAAAGGCCCGGGCTAGAACAGCTCGTCCGATTCCGGTGCGGCCTCCACCTTCGCGGGGGCCTCTTCCGCCGCTTCCTCTCGAACGGCGGCAGCCGCGGTCTCCGTCACGGTTTCCACGGCGGGACCGGACTCCGGTTTCAGGTGGGCGAACATCTTCTCCCGAAGCCGGGCTTCGAGGGTGCGCGCCACATCCTCGTTGGTCTCGATGAATTGCTTTGCGTTTTCGCGGCCCTGTCCGATCCGTTCTTCGCCGTAGGAGTACCAGCTGCCGCTCTTCTGCACGAGCTCGTACTTCAACGCCGCATCGAGCAGGCTCCCGGAGGCCGAGATGCCCTTTCCGAACATGATCTCCATCTCGACCTTCCGGAACGGCGGCGCCACCTTGTTCTTCACGACCTTCACGCGAACCTTGTTCCCGATCGCGTTGTCCGTCCCTTGCGTGATGGTCTCGATCCGCCGCACCTCGAGGCGCACCGACGAGTAGAACTTGAGCGCCTTGCCGCCCGTCGTGGTCTCGGGATTGCCGAACATCACCCCGATCTTCATCCGGATCTGGTTGATGAACACGAGACACGCCCCGCTCTTGGATAACGTGCCGGTGAGCTTGCGAAGCGCCTGGCTCATCAACCGCGCCTGGAGCCCCACGTGGCTGTCGCCCATGTCGCCGTCGATCTCAGCCTGCGGCGTGAGCGCGGCGACCGAGTCCACCACGATCATGTCGACCGCTCCGGAGCGTACGAGCGACTCGGCGATCTCGAGTGCCTGTTCGCCGGTATCCGGCTGCGAGACCCACAGCTCGTCGATGTTGACGCCGAGGTTCCGCGCGTAGACCGGATCGAGCGCGTGCTCGGCGTCGATGAAGGCCGCGATCCCGCCCTGCTTCTGGGCCTCGGCAATCGCGTGCAGCGCCAGCGTCGTCTTGCCGCTCGCCTCCGGCCCGTAGATCTCGACGACCCGCCCCTTCGGGTATCCCCCGAGTCCAAGCGCCTCGTCGAGCAGGATCGACCCGGAGGGAATCGTCTCGATACCGGCATGGTTCGTCCGGGAGCCGAGCTTCATCAGCGACCCCTGCCCGAACTGCTTCTCGATCTGCAGCCGCGCCGCCTCGATCGCCTTCTGTTTTTCCTCTCCGGTCGCGTTCTGCGGCGCGCCGGTGGTCGCCTTCTTCGCCATATCCCCTCCACTGTGCATCGTCATAACTCTCTAACGGCCGGAATCGCGACGGTGCTTCACTTGGTCCGATAATATCCGGGCCCAATTCCTCCGGTCAACAGGCCGATAATCATCCCATGGGCTTCATGCACGATCATCGCCCTTCGCCGCTGCTCTGCCTCGTGCTCGCGGTCGTGCTCGCGGTGGTGCTCGGCGGCCGCTCTGCGGTCGCGATGGGAGAGGTGCTGGCCCGCTTCATGCGATCACAGGGGTTCAGCGACGTCTACGCCGAGGCGCGCACGACGGGCACCGTGCTCGGCCGCGAGCCCTCCGAGGCGTTGGTCGTTCTGCTCGCAGACGCGCGCGGCGCAGCCGTCGGGTTCACCGTCGGGCAGCGCGAGGCGGTCGTGCTCGCGATCGTCGGACATGAGCGGAATCAGGAACCCGTCCGGGCACGGGCGCTCGCGAAGCTGCTTTTCGAGCGCATGGATGAGGTGGAGGACTGGACGGTTCTCTCCGAGATCGTCGAACGGGCGGTCGATCACGGCGTCGTCGGTGAATCGCCTCGCCGGTCGGCGGCGCTGCTCACCAGTTTGGCCCACCGCCTCCTCACGGCTCTGGAGGCGGCCTCGCCGGCAGGCTCCGGGTACGAAGCCCCGGCGCAGGCGCTGGCCGCGGCTGTCGTCGTTCTCGGCGGGGAGCTGTCGAGCGACGAGTACTCGCGTGCGACGGTCCTCGCCGAACAGCTGCGCTCGATAACGCGGTTGAGTCGCGACCGCACGACGGTTCGTGTGCTCGGCAGGGCGACCCGGGAACTCCTCGCGGCGAGCCGGACTCCTCCCGGGAGCACCGAGGCGGAGGCTGTCCGGCTTGAGGAGCCCGGGAGAGAGGAGCCCGGGAGAGAGGAGCCGGGGACAAATTGACGCACCCGGAGGGCGCGGATACACTGCCGGTATGAGAGGCGATCTCTTGATACTCTCGACCCGCTCGATGAAGGAATACACCGAGCGGGTCGCCTACCACGTCGAGACCTTTCCCGAGTTCCACGCGGCCAACCAGTCGAAGGATTTCGTCGGACGGCTGAGCACGGTCAAGTTTGCCGACGGCGAGATGGAGGTCGAGGTCGGCACGAGCCTTCGCGGAAAGGATGTCTACATCTTCGCGAACGCAGGCCGCAACACTCTGGGACTCAGCGTCGAAGAGAACAAGCAGGAGCTCTACCACACGGTCGACGCCCTGCGCAGGTCCGCGGCCGGCAGGATCACCCTGTTCGAGCCGTACTGTTCCTCGTCTCGCTCCGATCGAACCACGAGACGCAACTCCGTCGGCTTCTGGGTGCACTACAAGACGCTCGTGAGTCTCGGCGTCGATCACATCGTGACCTACAACTTGCACTCGGACAAGTCGCGTACCGTAGTCGACCCGACCATCTGCTCCATCGACGACGTACCGGCGATCGTCCTTATCAAGGAATACATCACCGACACCTTTATCAAGACGACCGACCGGCTGGAGGACGAGGTCCGCGAGAACTGGCTCTTCTGCTCCGTGGATGCCGGCGGAGAGAGCGTGGCGAAGCGCTTTGCGCAGGCGTTCGGTTCGCAGCTCGTCATTGCCCACAAACAGCGCGACTACGCGCACACGAATACCGTGGCGTCGATCAACATCCTCACGTCCACCGACATCACCGGGAAGGAGATCTGGATCGTCGACGACATGATCGACACCGCCGGATCGGTCTACACTCTCGTGCGGGAGCTGCGCGAGCGCAAGGTTGCGAAGATCAACATCGCGGCCGTGCATCCGGTCTTCTCTCCTCCTGCGGTGAGCAGGCTCACCAGGCTGCACGAGGAGGGGCTCCTCGACCATGTGGTCGTCGTCGACACGATTCCGTGCCCCGAGACGATGAAGGAGGAGATGCCGTTCCTGCACGTCGTGTCCTCCGCCCGTCAGAGCGCGGAGGTGATCATGCGGATGCACGAGGAAGGCAGCCTCACGCCCTTCTTCGAGCCGTTCAATGCGTGGGAGTATCTGTCGAGCATGAAGCTCTTCCTGTGAGCTGCGCGCACAGACCTCCGTCCGGCTTCAGAAGAGCTTCCGCGAGTCGACGAGCAGGGTCACCGGTCCGTCGTTGGTGGCCGCTACCTCCATGTGGGCGCCGAAGACGCCGGTCTCGACAAGGTATCCCCCGGCTCGCCACCACCCTGTCAGCGCCTCGTAGAGGCTCTCTGCGGCATCCGGCGCCGCGGCGGCGCCATAGCTCGGTCTACGTCCTCGTCGCATGTCTCCGTGGAGGGTGAACTGGCTGACAGCCAGAATCCCGCGCCTCTCGGTCTGCGGCCCGCAGAGATCGGCGAGAGCAAGGTTCATCCTGCCCTCGGCGTCCGGGAAGACCCGGGCGCCCGCGCACTTCGACCCGATGTACGCGACGTCACGCTCACCGTCACCGTCCTGCACGCCGACGTAGACCAGCAGTCCCCGGTCGATCGAGCCGACCACCCGCCCCGCCGCGCTCACCGACGCGTCTCGCACCCGCTGGATGACCGCGCGCATCAGCGACCGGACCTCGCGACGATCTTGCGGATGCCGGTAGCCGTCAGGGCGATCTCCCGGTCGCGGTAGGAGACTCGACCGATCAGCTCCACCGCACCCGGCTCGACGTCGGCGGCAAAGGGCACCGTGACCGGGACGGTGCCTTCGAGCACCCGCTCGGTCTCGTAACCCACCAGCAGTGTGAAGGTAATCGCCTCCTCCCCCACGCGAATATTGCTCGTCTGGCCGCTCCACCTCACGTAGACCCCTTCGTACAACCACGGCTCCGAGGCGACCTGCGCGTAGGTGAAGTTGTCGCGGAAATCGACGAAGGTGGGTTCGCGGAAGTACCCGGCGACCAGGCGTATCCGTTCCTTGACGAGCGGGCTGGCGTTGGACTGGAGAATCCTGTTCGCCTCGCGGCGAGCGAGGTTGTCCCGGAAGTCGTTGAACAGCTCTCCCACACGAGCGACGAGTTGCGCGACTTCCTGGTCGCTGAGCTCGTAACGAACACCTTCGGCTTCCCCGGTGAGCTCATCCGGAAGCGCGGAAGAGGAGATCGGCTCGAGCCCTTCGCGCCGTGGGCGCTCCGCCTCGAACAGATCCCGTACCACCCCGGGCAGGAAGAGGGTCCCCACGATGACGAGCGCGACCACGCCCGCGGCGACGGGCGTCCAGCCGGGCAGCGCGTAGCCGACCGGCGGAAAGAAGCGTCTGAGCCGACCCGACTCGGCCATCGTGACGAACTCCGCGGTGTCTTCGGTGCGACGAACGAGCGCGAGCCCCCGCCTGGCTACGGCGTTCTTCGGATCGCGATCGAGCACCGCGAGCCACATCGCGAGCGCCTGCGGTATCTCGCGGCGGCGCAGGTGCACGGCCGCGAGTCCGAGCTCGATGCGCGTATCGTCGCGCTTGATCTGGTGTGCCCGCTGCAGGTACGAGTACGCACCGCCGAAGTCTCCGACGTGAAGGCAGGCGGTACCGAGCAGGCGGTAGAAGGTGAAGTTGTCCCGGTAGAGGAATACCTGGGACTCGAGCAGCGAGATCACCTGGGAGTACTTCCGGGAACGCAGCAGCCGGTCGGCACGGCTCAGCGTCTTTGATCCCCGCACGGTTACCTTCCGCGAACGAGACTTGAAAGCTCGTCGAGCTCCGCCTGCAGCCGGTCCACCTCGGCCGGATCGACGTCAGGGTCGTCGAGCAGCGCGTTGATCCGCAGAATGACTCGGGCCAGCCGGTCGAGCAGCCGGTCGTCCTCCTGCACGACGGCGGCCGCCCCGGGGGGCAGGTATCCGCGCACGGAGAGGTTCCCCAGGTAGGTCACTACCGAGTACTGCGCTCCCGGGGGTATCCGTTGTCCGCCGTAGAGCACGAGCATCGCCGAATCGTTGATCGAGTACGGCAGCCGGTTGTAGTTGCGCCCGTCGTTCGCATCATACTGCCAGGAGGAGTTGAACAGTCGCCTCCAGTTCGCGAGCACCGCCGCCTCGGCGCGGGTCACTCCCTCGCCGTACAGCATGACCTGAAGCCCGTAGTCGGACTCGGCGTCAGGAACGCTCGCGACGTACGGCACAGCCGGGCCGGGATCGAGTCGCGCTTCACGGGTGAACCCCGACGCGGAAGGCGTAACGAAGTGCACGTTCGATCGCTCACCGAGGTAGGTATCGAGCAGCAGACGAACCGCTGTCTCAAGCGGCTGCTCGCCGGTATTCGTGACGGTGATGGTCATCTGAAGCGCGTCCGCACGGTCGGAGGCCGGCGCGCGCGTGAACCGGAACAGCTGCTCGACACGCAGCGACCCGCTGGTCCAGATGAACCCGACCTCCTCCTCGGTCTGCAGGACGAACTGCCGGAAACGCCCGCTGTCTCCCATCCGGTGAACGCGGTTGTCCTCGCGCACGTCCAGAGCCGAGGTGCGCGGATCCTCCGGGTACAGCAGGGCCTTCCACTCGCCACCCACCCGCAGATCAACCGAGAAGCGTGCGGAGCTCTCATGGAGCCGCAGCCGTATGTCTCCCCGGCTGACCTCGATCGCGCTCGCTCCCAAGGCCACGAGCAGCATGATACAGCCCAGTGCGGCCCGCCTCATTCGCCGTTCCCCTGCTCCTGAAGCAGCACGTCCTGCAGCTCGAGCGCCCGGGCCTTGAGCGACAACAGCGCCTCGCGCAGCTCCAGGTCGGAGGCCTGCGGCCCCGCTGCCGCCGCGGCAGGCGGGCCGCTGTCGTTGATCCCCGTGCGCTCGGCCTCGTGCCCGGATGGAGCCCGGGAGTGGCGCAGCTCGGCGAGCAGATCGTTGATCCGCCGGTCGCGCTCACGCACCGCCTCTTCGAGCTCCGCAATGCGGGCATGCAGCTGCTCCAGCTCGTCGCGGAAATCATCGGCGGCCAGCCGTGCGAGTCGCTCCCGGTACGAGCGCAATGCCTCCTGGTATCGCGTCTCGGTCGCGCGGAATCCATCGAGCGCGGTGAGATACTCTTCATGGCTCCACTGCAGGAGCGTGAGCAGCTCGCGCTCGCGCCGGGCATATTCTATGATGTCGAGCCGGTACCGGGCGGCTTCGACCCTGAAACTGGCCGGATGGCGATCGGCAACTTCGGCGAACAGCCGCTCGGCCTCGTCGAGCCGTCCCAGCGCGAAGAGGGCTTCGCCGGTCCAGTACAGCCCGTTCGCGGAGAAGTCGCTGTCCGGGTACGCCTCGAGGAACTCCGCGAACCGTCTGACGGCCGCCTCGTAGTGCTCCTGCATGAAGAAGATCCGTGCGCGCTGGTAGCGAGCCTCTTCGAGGTACGGGTGCCGCGGGTACTCGGCGAAGAACAGGTCGAGCGTGTCGGCCGCGTCGTCGTAGCCGCCGAGCACCATCGCGGTTCGCGCGCTCCAGAACAGCACATGTCCCCGCCACGGCGCAATGTCGTCGCGCGCGCGCGCCGATTCGAAGTGTTCGAGCGCCTCGGCAAACGCCCCCGCCTCGAACGCAGCGAGCCCATCGGCGAGCTCGCGCGGCACTGTGCTCTGAGCGGGCACGCTCTGAGCACCGATCGCGACGAATCCGAGGCAGAGCAGAGCGGAGGTGAACAGTCTGGCCTTCATGGCAGGTCTCCCCTTTCTCTCATTCTCGACCGCTCTTGTGCACGATTGAGTTCCTTCAGTCCGTCGCGGGACCATAGCGCACTATACGACAGGGATGAGCGGCGTGCAACGCCCCTGCGGCGCTCGACGCACTCGTCGGCGGGGGGCCGGTTTGACGAAAGGAGCCTCATCCGTATAATGATCCCAAGCGCACGATATGCACGCAAGAGACAAGGATGAGCTGAGAACCGAGCATCTGCTCGTCGGGGCATACGATGCGATACGAGATCACGATCTGGACGGCGCAGCCGGCACGTTGGAGGAGGCACTTGCGGTCGACTTCGACAGCCCGGACGTGTTGACGGCGATGAAGTACGTCAATTTCTGGCGCGAGCGCGAACGGCAGATCGCGGGCATCGGGCACGCCTTCGAGCGTGGCGAGTATCTGCTCGATCAGTGGCCGGTCTTTGACACTTTTGTGCGCCGGATTGGTGATCCGTGCGAGCCTTGCCTGCAGGCCGTCCGTCGCTTCGTGTTCGGGTCGGCACTCGCCTCATTCGGCACCCTGCTGACCGAATCCGAGCAGCCCGACCCCGAACTGCTCCTGCGCATCGGGCGATGCCATAAGGGACTCGGCGCCTACGATCGCGCGGTGCGCTATCTGGAGGCGGCCGCGGCGGAGCGGCCTGACGATGCAGAGGTGACCGCGGAGCTCGCCGACGCGTATGCACTGATCAACGAGGTCGCCGCGGCGAAGGCTTTTTTCCGGGAGGCTTTCTTCCTTGAGCCGCAGCGTGTACATTTAGAGGTGCTGGAGTCGCAGATGATCCGGGCGCTGATCGACAAAGTTGCCGAAACAGGCCTGGAGGGGGTCGAGCTGCTCGAATGGTTGCCGGTCTACGGTGTCCTGTTCGGGGTGCTCACCGTGAAGCGCGAGCTCCGGTCCATTGAATACGGGAAGCTGAAGCAGAGCATCTATGCCCTCGAGCGCGAGTTGCGCGAAGGGCGCTCTCAGCGAGAGGTGGTCGAGCCCCGGCTCATCAACCGCTATTTCTGGTTGATCGATCACTACGTAGCCACCGGAGACGATACCGGAAAAGTTGACGAGGTACTGCTCAAGCTCCGCGCTCTCAACGAACGGATCTACAGACAGTACACCAACTGAGAGGAGTATAGGAATGTCGGACAAGTTGATTGCACAGGTCTCCGAGATGCTGAACGGTGAGAAGTGGACCCGTGCAACGCTCAACAACTACACCATCGGGAACTTTGAGGAGCTCGACGATGTGCTCGACAAGGTCACTGAGGCCGGAGTCGAGGACGAGGTCCTCGAGCTCTGCGACGAGCATCTCGTTCACACGAAGAACAGTATCATCGCGCTCTACCTCTCGGGCGTCGTTCATCTGAGCAGGCAGGCGGTCGACGACACCAACCTGGTCTCCCTGATCGAGATCTTCACCGACAACCACAAGTGGGGCATCGTCGAGTACCTCTGCCGCCGGATCCTCGAGTTCGGAGAGAACAAGTTCGCGCTGCGGACGCTCGCGGAGTGCTACAACAACGAGAACCAGCAGGAGAAGAAGTTCGACGTCTGGGAGCGTCTGATCAGGATCGACTACGATGAGGCCGACATCGTCCGTCACCTCGCCGAGAAGCGCGAGGAAGAGGATTCGCTGCCTGAGGCGGTCGATTACTACAAGAAGGCCCTTCACCGCTACATAAACAAGCGACAGTTCAACAGCATCAAGGAGGTCTGGCACAAGCTCATCCAGTACGCGCCCGATGAGACCGAGTTCTTCTACCATGCCGAGAGCAGGATCGCGAAGCAGGTCAGCGAGGAGCGGGCGGTACAGCTGCTGGAGGATCTCTATCCTCACTTCAGCGAGAAGGAGGACTGGGAGACCGCTATCGAGCTGCTGAAACGCATCCTGGAGTACGACGCGAAGAATCCGTGGGCGCGTAAGGAGATCGTGGAGTGTTACCGGAATAAGTATGCCGATCACAGCCAGCTCGACGAGTATATCCGGCTCTCGAACCTCAACCAGACCTGGCGTAACATCCACGACGCGATAGCTGATTTCGAGAAACACATCGCCTTCGACGAGGGAAACTTCGTGTTCCACCGCTCCTGGGGCGTCGGGATCATCCGGTCGATCAACGGCGATGAGATCACGATCGACTTCGCCCGCAAGCGCGGCCACAAGATGACGCTGAAGATGGCCGTGAGTGCACTCGACATCCTGGCGAAGGACCACCTCTGGGTGCTGCGAAGCGTCTGGAAGCGCGAGAAGCTGCGGGCGAAGGTCAAGACGGACATCGTCTGGGCCCTGAGGACCACGATCAAGAGCGGCGACAACGGCGCAGACATGAAGCGTATCAAGGCAGAGCTCGTTCCCTCGATTCTCACTGCGAGCGAGTGGAGCAGCTGGAGCACCAAGGCGCGCAACATACTGAAGACGGACAAGATCTTCGGCATCCTGCCGGACAAGGCCGACCACTACGTGGTGCGTGACCAGCCCATCACGCTTGGGGAGAAGACCTTCAACAAGTTCAAGAGCGCGAAGAGTTTTTTCGACAGGATCCGGATTGTCGAGGAACTCATGGAGTTCATGGAGTCCGATGAAGATGTGGGGACCGACAGCGAGTTCTTCCGCGAGATGTTCGACTACTTCAGCTCCTTCCTCGCGAGCGCAAGCGCGGTGAACGAGCACGTCGTCGCGGCCAATCTGCTCGTGCGCCGCATCGTCGAGCGTCATCCGTACCTCGACTCCGGAACCGTGATCGATTTCGAGACGCTGTACGAGCAGATCGACAACGTCGAGGAGGTTTTTGCCAGAATCGACTCGGCTGATCTCAAGCGAGCCTTCATCCAGGAGGTCAAGGCCAACGTCGAAGAGTGGCCGGACATCTACGTGCGCCTCTTCCCGGCCTTTCTCTCGCCGGACATCATCGGCGAGCTCGAACGCGCAGGCCACCACGACAAGCTGGCCGAGCTGTTCGTCTCGGTATACGAGCACTACCGCGAGTACCGGGAGGCCTTCGTCTGGCTCGCGCGGAACGTCACCGATGACCGTTGGTTCCACCGGTTGGACTTCAGCTACGAGAGGATCCTGATCGCCATGATCCATCTCCTTGACCTGACATTCCGCGATATCGACAACCGCAAGGATGTCAGCCGGAATCGCAAGATCAACCGCCAGATCCACAACTACCTGTTCAAGGACGGCAATCTCCAGCGACACCTCTCCGGAGCGGACGAAAGCGGAATCAACCGCGTCTACACGCTCGTGCGCGACGTCAAGGACCTCGACCCGTCCATCAAGATCGAGCTCAAGCAGAAGATCATGGACGAGCACCCGGGGATCCGCTTCTACGGCGAGAGCATACAGCCGGACAGCGTGAGTCGCGGCGGGTTCATGGTTACTCCGCACTCCTACAACGAGAAGCAGAAGGCGCTCAAGCATCTCCACGAGGTCGAGGTGCCGCAGAACTCGAAAGAGATCAGCGAGGCGCTCGCTCACGGCGACCTGCGTGAGAACGCGGAGTACAAGGCGGCCAAGGAGCGTCAGGATCTGTTGAACACGACTGCCGCACGCATGAAGGAGGACCTCGAGAAGGCCACGATCGTGCGACCGTCGGATGTCGACCCGACCTCGGTGTCTTTCGGCACAAGGGTCACGCTGCGCGACGCGGCCGACGAGGTCGAAGAGTACGTCCTCCTTGGTCCCTGGGAGAGCAATCCGGAGAACGGCGTGATCTCCTATCTCTCTCCGCTCGGCCGTGAGCTGCTCAACGCGAAGGTGGGAGACACGCTCGAGTTCACCATCAACGAGCGCGATCACGTGTACCGGGTCGAGCAGGTCGAGCAGGCGCCGTTCTCCTGATACGAGCCCGCCGCGCTGCGGCGAAAGCGCTACCGCTGGCGCGCTACCGCGCGCCGCCCTCCTCGTCTTCGGCGTCCGGCCGGGCGGGCTGCGGGTCATCGGCCTCGGGGTCGAAGTCGATCCCCATCGAGCGCAGCGAGGCGAGCGCGGTTCTGCGCACGATACCCGGCGGGTTCACGCGGGCGATCTCTTTGAGCTGCTCGATCCTCGAGCGTATGCCGGCTTCTCCCACGGCGCGCATTCCATAGATGCGGATGATGTGATTCGGGTGCGTAATCAGCCGCCCGTACAGATCATCGAGCCGCCCGTCGGCCTCTTCACTGAGAAATCGGCCGATCGCATCCAGAAGACGCGAGCCTTCGCGGTTCCATTCAGCCGCCATCAACTCGACGAGGAGCTCTCGGTTCTCCAACGCCCCGGCACGCACGAGCTGCTCGACGGCCAGAATGCGTTCGGCCTCCGCGCTGCGTTCGTTGCGGGCGATCTCACGAAGCCGACCGGAGCTCTCGGGCGTTGCGATGCTCCCGAGCGACCTGATCGCAGCCTGACGCACCGTACCTTCAGGATCACGCCGGGCTACGTAGTCGATCGCGCGCACGGCAGCGTCGCGGCGCTGCTCACCGAGCGCCTGCAGGGCAGCCACCCGCACCCGCCAGAACGAGTCGCGTAGTGCCTGCTCGAGAAGCTCGCCGGACTCCTCCTCACCGTAGAACCCGAGGGCAAGCGTCGCGTAGGCGCGCAGCAGGCTGTCCGACGATCCGAGCAGCGTCGTCAGGAGTGTGAGGCTCTCCGGCGATCCAATCCGCCCGAGGCTCTCAGCCGCGTAGTGCCGCAGGGCGCTCTCCTCGAAGTCATCGGCCGCGACCATCGAGAGCAGGGGCAATGCCTGCTCGCTCCCTGTTCGTCCGAGCGCCCGCAGGACGGCGGCCCGCTGATCGGTGCCGCGAAGACGCTCGTACAGGTCGAGCAGCAGCCGCACGGCTGCTTCGCTGCCGTTTCGTCCGATCGCGTCGATTGCGATGGTCGAGGCGAGGAGGCTGCCTCGTTCGGCGATCTGCTCGTACCGCGCGAGAAGCTCTCCTGAGTGGTCCTCAACGACGCGGGAAAGATACGTTGCAGACACGCGCATCAGCTCGTCGCCAGGGGTCATCTCGTCGTCGAGCAGCAGCGTTCGCACCGAAGCGTGAAGGGCCGTGGATTCGCGCGCGCTGAAGTGCTCGACGATCAGAACCCGAAGCCGCTCATTGCGGCTCGTCGCGAACCGTTCGACGATCAGGTCGTCGAGTCGATCATCGCCCGACTGTGCTATCTGGTCGAGGACCGCCCCGATCTCAGAGTCGATGCCGAACAGCAGCGTCTCTTCCCATGCCTCGTACAGGCTCCGTTCCTGCGCGAGTGCTCCGGCGTACGGGTTCATGAGCCCGAGCACGACGACGGCTGCCATGAGCGCCTTCGCGCGGCGAGGTGGGCACGCTGGCGGGCACCTCGGTGTGCGTCGATTCCGATCCGGCCATACACTCATGGCACTCCTCATTTCTCCGGTGCGCGCCGGCGCGCCCGCAGCAGGATCGAGACGATCTCGACCTTGAATCCGACGAAGCCCACGGCAACGACGGCGACTGCAACGATCCCGATGAGCGCGAGCACTCCAAACCCGGCGAACGAGCTCCCCGCGTGCCACCACGGGCCGAGCAGCCGGCGCTGGAGAAGGATCACCGCGATCGCCGGAACCGAGGCCGCCACGGTCTTGACGAGCGTCGTCACGATCGCACGCCCCTGGACGCCGCCGACCACCGGTCCTGTGCGAAGCAGCAGCACGATCGCGCCGCAGGTAAACGCGACGGAGTTCGCCACCGCGAGTCCCGTTACGCGCAGCGGCGTCTCCTTGAGCCAGAGCGAGAGACCGACGTCGAGCGCCGCCACGGCGACCGCCGCGATCGTCGGCGTGCGGTAGTCGCCGTGCGAGTAGTAGAAACGCTGCAGGAAGCTGAACGCGCTGACTCCGGCCATCCCGAAGCAGTACGCGCCGAGCACCTCGGCCGTCCGGATCGTGTCGGCAAGCTCAAAGTTACCACGCTGGAACGCCATCGCCACGATCTGCGGCCCGAGCATACCCAGAAGAATCGAGGAGGGGACGAGCAGCGCTACGATCCCGCGTATACCGAATCCGAGCGTTCTCCTCAGCGCCGGGCGGTCGCCTTCGGAGGCCTCCCGACTCATCCGCGGGAAGAGCACGGTCATGATGCTGACCCCGAAGATCCCCTGGGGGAGCTGCCAGAAGATCACCGCGTTCGCGAGCGCGGAGCTGCTGCCGTCCTCGAGGCCGCTTGCGAAGTAGAGCGATATCTGCTGGTTGATGGCAAAGACGCTGCTCGCGGCAACGACCGGAAGCCATCGGCGCATGATCGTGCGGAAGTGCTCGTTGCGGAAGCTGAAGGAGGGTCGGAAGTCGAATCCCGACCTGATGAACTGGGGGATCTGCATCGTGATCTGCGCGACCCCGCCGACGAGCACGCCGACCGCCATCGCGTAGAGTCCGAGCCAGCGGTGCAGGACGAGCACCGAGGCGATCACGCACACGGAGAACAGGATGGGCGTGACCGCGGGAACGAAGAATCGTCCGTGGCTGTTCAGCGTTCCCATCAGCACGGCGCTCACGCTGATCAACAGCGTGTAGTGGATGAACCACCGAAAAAGCTCGGCCGCGAGCTCGGTGCGTTCGATCTCGGGGAAATCCAGAATGAACGCGGTGATCGGACCGGCGAAGACGACCGAGAGCAGCAGGACCGGTACGAGCACGATGAGCTGGAAGGTCAGCAGACTGCGGACGATCGCCTGCGGTGTGCCCGCTTCCCGCTCGGCGGGATTCGCACTCGACCGCGACAGAATCGGAATGAAGGCCGATGAGAGCGCGCCTTCGGCAAGCAGTTTCCTGAGATTGTTCGGGATGTTGAACACCGCGTTCAGCACGTCGGCATTGCCTGAGGCACCGAAGACCGCGTTTACCGCGGCCTGTCGGACGAACCCGAGCAGTCGTGAGGCGGTTGTGATGCCCATGAGCATCGCCGTCGACCGGGCGCTGCTCGCCAGAGACTTCTCCACGGCTACACTATCGGCGATCCTGTCGCGCACGTTCACCCTCCTCGAAGCGTTCCAGGACGGCGCGACGATGCGCGGCGAAGGTGCCGCTCCTCACCGCCTCGCGGATCCCGGCGACGAGCTCCGCGATGTAGTACAGATTGTGCTCGGTCGTGAGCATGGGCCCGAGAATCTCGCGGCTCTTGAACAGGTGCCGCAGATAGGCGCGCGAGTAGCGCCGGCAGGTCATGCACCCGCATTCGGCGTCAATGGGTTGCGCGTCTTCCCGATGCGCCTCGTGGCGAAGGACGACCCGTCCGTCGCGCGTCAGGACGGTACCGTTCCTCGCGATTCTCGTGGGGAAGACGCAGTCGAACATGTCCATCCCGGATTCGACCGCGTCAAAGATATAGTCGGGGGTGCCGATTCCCATCAGGTACCTCGGCAGGTCGGTCGGCAGGTACTGAGCGGTCTCCCAGAGCATCTCGCGGAAGCGATCCGCCTCCTCCCCCACCGATAGTCCACCAATCGCAATCCCCGGCAGATCGAGCTCGATGATCTCCTCGGCGCTTCGGCGACGCAGGTGCGGGTAGAAGTTGCCCTGTACGATACCGAACAGCAGCCCGCGATAGCCGCGATCGCGTTCGACGAGCCACGCATCGCGGGCCCGTCGCGCCCAGGCGCTCGTCCTGATCACCGCCTGCTGCGCCTGGGACTCGCCCGTTCCGTAGGCGGTGCAGACATCGAGCGCCATCTGGACATCGCTGTTGAAGGCAACCTGCGCTTCAACCACGCTCTCCGGCGTGAACAGATGGCGTGACCCGTCGAGGTGCGATTGGAAGAGGACCCCCTCGTCCGATATCTTGCGCAATCCGGCAAGCGAGAACACCTGATAGCCACCGGAGTCGGTGAGGACATTCCCCTTCCAGCCGGTGAATCCGTGCAGCCCTCCGAGCGACCGGATCGTCTCCGTGCCCGGTCGCAGGAACAGATGATACGTGTTACCCAGAATGAGCCGGAATCCGAGCTCGCACAGCCGTTCGTGAAGAACGGCCTTGACGGTGGCGGCCGTGCCGACCGGCATGAAGACCGGGGTTTCGACCACCCCGTGCGGCAGCACGAGCTCGCCGGTCCTCGCCCCCGACGGGCCGCCCGATGTGACTCTGAAGATATCGCTCATCTACGTTCGCGAGAGGCGCAGCAGGCCGAGTCCGATGACAACGAACAGCAGCACCCCGGACCATGCCCCGAGAATCGGGCTCATGAAGCCCGAATACGCGAGCAGTCCGGATACCATCTGCGTCACATAGTAAACGACCGCCACGCAGAGGGCGACGAGCAGGCTCATCAGCAGAATGTTCTTGCGGAACCTGCCGCCCACGGCGGTCGCGATCATCACGACGATGAGCGGGGTGAGAGAGAACGAGAACCGCTCATGGTACTTCGTCAGATCCTCCCGGTAGGGCAGACCCGCGGTCCGCTGTGACTCGATCCACGCTGCGGCCTCTTCCAGACGCATCTGATCCAAATCCCGTCCGATCCGTCTGAACGCGTCCGGCGAAAGGGTATACCGCGGAAGGTCCTCGGTCGCGGCGTAGCGTTCCGCGAATCCGCCATCCGACCGCTCGAATATCCGGGCGGCCTGTACCTCCCAATTCGTACCGTTCCACCGGGCGGTTCGCGCGCTCACGATTCGTTCGACCTGTCCTTCCGCGCTTCGTTCGACCAAAAGCACACCGGACAGGCTGCGCGTCTCGTCGTTGTAGAAGTCGGCATGATACAGCAACCGTGCCGCGTCTCCAAGCCGGGTGACGTTGCTTGCGCTTCGGCTTGCCGACACCTGCAGGAGCTCCCGCTCGAGCGCGTTCTTGCGCGTGACCGTCGAGATCACCACGTGCTCCTCGAAGAAGAATGATCCGACGCTCAGGATCACACCGACCAGGATCACCGGCGCCACGAAACTGCGCAGGGAGACACCGGAGCCGAAGACTGCGATCAGCTCGTTCCTGCTGTACATCGTTCCGAGCGTGAAGGCCCCGGCGAAAAGCAGGCTCATGGGCAGGGCGAAGTGCAGACTCCTGGGCAGATAGAGCAGATGCACGCGCAGTACCTGCAGGAACGAAACCTCCCGATCGATGTAGGAGGTGATGTTCTCGAACAGGTCGATGAGTTGCAGAATCGAGATGAAGAACGCGATCGCGATCACGAACACCGGAACGAACCGGCGCAGCAGCATCAGGTGCAGCGTCGTGCGGCGCCTCATCTCTTCGCCCTCCATGCATAGGCAGCAATACCGAGCAGCAGGATCACTCCGTTCGGGAACCACATGGCGAGCACGGGCGAGATCGACGGGTTGTTCACTCCTACCGTCTGGCCTCCAATCAGCAGGCTCCAGTAGAGCGTTGAGACGAGCAGTCCGACGCCGAAACCGACTGCGCGCCCCGCTCGTCTCGTCAGAAGTCCCACCGGAAAGGCGAAGAGCACGAACGTCAGGCAGGCAAAAGGGATCGAGAACTTCTTGTGAAACTCGAGTTCGTAATTGCTGAGCGTTCGATCGAGAATCGGTCGCCCCGCCTCATCCCGCGCACGCCGCGCCGCTGCGTCGAGATCTCTCGTGACACGCTGAAGCGTCGTGTCGCCCGCGTGAACACGCCGGACCGCATCCGCGTAGTCCACCGCCAGCCCGTGCCGCAGCGACGTGACCAGCCGCTGCTGCTCGTCACGACGCGCGCGCAACGACTCACGGCGATCCAGGATGATCTGCCACACATCATACGATGCCATCTCGCGCGGCCCCAAGCTTCTCAGGCTGAAGGTGATGTCCTGCAGCAGGATATTGTACTCCATACCTTTGGCCTCGCTGTGGGCGAAGTCTCCCCTCCTGTCTGGTCTCGTGGTGTGCGTGAACACGTCGCTGAGCAGGAGCGAGACGATGCCGGCGTCGCCGCCTGACTCGGTCAGACTCGCGCGGGATGCCGAGATGACCCGCTGCTCCCCCTCCTCCGTCCGGTCGATGATGAGCAGATCGTTGATAGTGCGTCCTTCGACCTCGCCGGTTACGAGCGTCGACTGCTGATAATACTTCACGCTGTACGGCTCGAGCTCGAGCTCCGGATTCGCGAACAGCAGCTCCCGGTACAGCCGACCGAAGTTGATCGTACCGAGCGGAAGGAAATAGTCGTTCATCACGAACGACCCGAGCGACAGCAGCGTCCCGAGGACGAGCAGGGGCGCGAAGAGCCGGCGGGTCGGCACGCCGGACGCCTGAAACGCGATGATCTCATTGTCGGATGAGAAACGGCCGATCGCCATGAGCGCCCCGACGAGCGCACCGAAGGGGAACGAAAGTGCGACGATCGAGGGCAGCGAATAGAAGATCAGGCGCACCACATCCATGGGGGGAACGCGGCGGGTGAGGATCTGTTCGGCGAGGAGCAGAATCTGGTTGACGAAGAAGATGAAGAAGAAAAAGAGAAAGGCGACGACGAAGCTCAGGACGAACTCACGCGCGACGTAGACGCTGATCCGCGAATAATGACGTATCATCGGCTACCGTCCGGTCGACCCAAAGCCCCCTTCTCCACGCGCCGAGACCTCAAGGCCTTCCCGGTCGTTGACGAACCGCGCTCGCACCACCGGAGCGATCACCAGCTGCGCAATCCGGTCACCGTCCTCTATCGTATACCTGTCTTCGGACGTGTTGACAAGCAGCACCTGAATCTCCCCGCGGTAGTCGGAGTCGATCGTACCGGGCGCGTTCAGCACGGTGATCCCGTGCCTGATCGCGAGACCCGAGCGCGGGCGCACCTGACCCTCGTATCCGGGCGGAATAGCGAGGCGCAGGCCGGTAGGGACCGACACACGCTCGCCCGGTCCGAGCGACAACGGCTCTCGCAGCACGGCTCGCAGATCCGCGCCGGCTGCTGCGGCGCTCGCGTACCGCGGTTCGCGCCCTTCACCGAACTCGGCCGGAACGTCGACCATCAGTCGCGACTGTCTCGACCGGACCGTTGCTCGCGGCCGTCACGCCGCGGCCCCCGTTCGCCATGGGGACGATCACGCCGGTCGCCCCGCCCGTCCCGATCGCCCCGGTCGCCGCCGTCACGATCCTCGTAGATCAGACTGAGGTTCACCCGCCCCATCTTGTCGATCTCGATGATACGGACCGGCACCTCCTGGTTCATCTGCAAGATATCGGTCACCTTCTCCACCCGGTGCGAAGCCATCTTGGAGATGTGCACAAGGCCCTCTCTGCCGGGCAGGTACTCGACGAACGCACCGAAGTCGACGATCCGGCGTACGACCGCGTCGTAGGTTCGTCCGACTTCCGGCTCCTCGAGCAACTTGAGCAGGCTGCTCTTCGCTCCCTCCGCGTCGTCCGCGTCCTTGCAGTAGACGGTGACCGATCCGTCGTTCTCTATGTTGATCTGCACGTCGTGCTTCTCCGAGATACTCTTGATCGTCTTCCCGCCCGGACCGATCAGAACGCCGATCTTCTCCGGATCCACGCTGAAGCTGACGATGCGGGGAGCGTAGCGGCTGAGCTCCTCACGTGGTGCCTGCAGCGCCCCCTCCATGGCCTTCAGGATGTGCAATCTGCCGCGTCGAGCCTGTTCGAGGGCGATACGCATCACATCAGGGCTGATGTTCTTGATCTTTATGTCCATCTGGAACGCCGTGATGCCGTCCTCGGTTCCAGCCACCTTGAAGTCCATGTCGCCGAGGTGGTCCTCCTCGCCGAGGATGTCGGAGAGCACCACGAACTCATCGCCTTCGGCGACGAGTCCCATCGCGATCCCCGCCACCGGCTTTGAGATGGGGACGCCGGCGTCCATCAGACTCAGCGAGCCGCCACAGACGGTCGCCATCGACGAGGATCCGTTGCTCTCGAGGATCTCGCTGACGACCCGCAGGGTGTAGGGGAACGAGGAGTTCTCGGGTAGAACCGCCTCGAGCGACCGATGGGCGAGGTGTCCGTGACCGATCTCGCGTCGCCCGGTGCCCATCCGGCCCGTCTCTCCAACCGAGAAGGGGGGGAAGTTGTAGTGCAGCAGGAACTTCTCGGTCCCGTCTTCTTCGATGTTGTCGATGATCTGCGCATCACGTTTCGTGCCGAGCGTTACCACCGCAAGCGCCTGCGTCTCTCCGCGCGTGAAGAGCGCCGACCCATGCGTTCGTTCGAGCACCGATACCTCGCAGCTGATCGGCCGAATGTCCTCGGGGCCTCGTCCGTCGGTGCGAACCTTCTTCCCGAGAATCGACTTCCGAACGATCTCCTGCTCGATGTCCTCGAACAGCGCGGAGAATGCCTTGCCGCCTTCCTCTCCGATCGCGTCGGCGAACATCTCCTTCGTCTCGGTCTTGACCGCCTTGATGGCTGCGGCGCGTTCCATCTTGCCCTTCACGAAGCACGCCTGCTCGAGCCTGGAAGCCGCATGGCTCCTGATCTCCTGCTCGGGGGCGAACGAGTCATCGCTCTCCGGAAGCGGCAGCTTCTCCTTGCCGGCGGCAAGACGCAGCTCGACCTGGATGCGGCACAGCTCGACGATCGTGGGACGGGCCTTCTCGATCGCCTCGATCAGCAGGTCCTCGCCGACCTGCTCGGCGCCTCCCTCGACCATCGTGATCCCGTCCTGGGTTCCGGCGACGATAATGTCGATCTCGGAACGCTCGAGCTGTTCGTAACCGGGGTTGATGAGCAGCTCGCCGTCGACGTAGCCGACTCGCACGGCGCCGATCGGGCCGTCGAACGGGATGTCGCTGATGGTCACCGCGGCGCTCGCCGCGTTCATCGCGATCACGTCCGGGACGTTGATGTTGTCGGTTCCGATCACCGTGGGAACGACCTGGATGTCGCGACCAAACTTCTTGCTGAACAGCGGTCTCATCGGCCGGTCGATCAGACGGCAGACGAGAATCTCGCGGTCCTTCGGTCTGCCCTCACGTTTGAGAAACCCGCCAGGTATCTTGCCCGCGGCGTAGTATTTCTCGTTGTACTCTACCTGAAGCGGTACGTAGTCGAGGCCGACGACCGGCTCGGACCCGCAACACGCGGTCGCGAGCACTGCGCCCCCGCCGTAGGTCGCGAATACCGCACCATTCGCCTGCTTGGCCATCCGTCCGGTCTCGAGGACCAGGTCGATGCCGTTGATCGTGAGACTTACTCGATGCATTGTGAATCCTTTTTCTTCGTCACAGGGCAGGGCCGGGATGTCTGCGGTCCGGTTCTCCGGCCCGACGGTCCGACGTCTGTGCCGTCGGCAAGCTATTTCCTGATGCCGAGTTTCTGGATGAGGGACCGGTACTTTTCCAGGTCAGTTCTGGCCAGATAGTCCAAAAGCCGACGCCGTTGGCCGACGAGCTGCAACAGGCCTCGTCGTGAATTGTGATCCTTCTTGTGTGTCTTGAAATGCTCGGTGAGCTCGCTGATGCGCTCGGTCAGAAGGGCGATCTGCACCTCTGTCCGACCCGTGTCCGAGGGTCCGGTACCGTACTCGCCGACGATCTCGCTCTTGCGCTCCTTGGTCAAGGGCATGCGGATAACTCCTTACTCTCAATTCCTGCTTTTGTGAAGTACAATATAGCGAATAGTCTCGTCCGCAGCCAGAGGCCAGCTCAGGGAATTTTCTCCTATCTCGAGCGTCGTCTGACGGGTGTTCCGTGCTCCGAGAAGCTCGGCCGGATAGAGGCCCGCGGGAGGCAGAAGCTGTCTGCTCTCCGGCAGGAGCCCTCCCTCGCTCTTCACGACATAGAGCCGTCGATCGTCGCGCTCGATCTCCTCGTCGGCGACATCGAGTGTGTACGGTCGTCCGAGCAATGACGCCGCCTCGTCGAGCCTACCCTCGCATATCAGCCTGCGGATCCTGGTGCTCGACACCGGCGCCGCTCCGATCGTCACCGGCTCAACCGGAATCACTTCGACGGCACGCCCGGCGAAGTACGCGCGTATACCGTCGACGTTGGTATCCAGCCCGTACCCGCACCGGAAGTCGTAGCCCACCGCCATCAGGCGGATGAGAAAACTCGCGTCGAGGCGCTCCAGGAATACCGAACCCGGCATCGAACGCACGCTCTCGGTGAAGTCGATCTGCACGGCGACTTCGACTCCCAGTTTCCTCAGCATCGTCCGCTTCTGTCTGAGGCTCATGATGAACCCGGGGATGTCGTCGTGCAGCAGCAATTCGGTCGGGTGCCGCTGGAAGGTGACGACCACTGGCATGCGACCGGAGTGCACGACCTGCGCTATCAGCGCCTGATGCCCCAGATGCAGCCCGTCAAAGACACCGATCGTGATCGCGCTCTCACGATCGGCATAGGCGCCGTCGAGATTCAGCCAGTCGATCTCAACCACGGACGTCCCCGGGAACCAGGACCATGTCGTATCGCACCAGCCCGTCTCTGACCGGGCCAACGGCAAGGACCTGCTCGTCGCAGACGAGTGCGATCAGGTCCGCCGTCTCTTCGCCGTGCCGGCGAACCATTTCTATTTCGCGAGCAGAGACCGGCCGCCCGTGCACGACATCGCGGACGAGCCCGGGCGGAACCCGGGCAATACCGATTCCGGGAAGGTGCGCGAGCACCGACGCCAGTCCGCGAAGGTCCCGGACGCCGTCCACCGTCTCGCTGGGCACCGCGAGATCGATCGTGAACGGTCCTATACCGGTACGCCGAAGCGACTGGGCGTGGGCGGCGCTGTCTATGAAGCGACCGAGGTCCCGGGCAATCGAGCGAACATAGGTGCCGGCTGAGCACGAGATCGCGAGCGCTATCGTCTGCACCCCCTCGGCGCCTCCTGTGACATCCTGGACTTCGAGGCGGTGCACCTCCACCCTGCGCGATCGGACCGCGGGTGCCTGTCCGGTGCGTGCGATCTCGTGCGCGCGGCGACCGTTCACGTGCACTGCGGAATAGGCCGGAGGTACCTGGTCGATCGTGCCGCGAAACGTGTCGATCGCGGCCCTTATGCGGTCTTCAGAGGGAAGCGCGGCGCTGCGTACCACCGCCCCGGTCGCATCATCGGTATCCGTCTCGCTTCCGAAACGAACGACGGCCAGGTAGTCCTTGGACAGGCCGTTGAAGTAGCGCGCGCATCTCGTGGCCGGGCCGACGAGCGCGAGGAGCATGCCCGTGGCGAACGGGTCGAGCGTACCGGTATGACCGACCTTCCGTGTCCCGACTGCTCGCTTGACCGCGGCGAGCGCGGCGAATGACGAGACGCCGCGGGCCTTGTCGAGAAAGACGACCCCTGACGGCGCCTTACTCCCGGGCTGCAACCCGGTTCGCATCATCGACGGCTCGATTCACTTCGAACCCCTCTTCGATGCTGTGGTCCACCACGAAATTCAGCCGGGGAGTGGCGCGCAGCTTCAGCTTGCGCCCGATTCTTCCCTGGATGAACCCTGCGGCATGGTTCAGTCCCTCCACCGCGGATTCGAGCTCCTGCCGCTGCTTGAACCCGGATACGCGAATCCTGGCATGCTCGAGGTCCCTGGAAACCGACACCCCGCTCACGGAGACCATCGTGTCCACCCGAGGGTCCTTGATCTCCTCGCGCAGAATCAGGGAGCCGATCTCCTCGCGCAACAGACTCTCCACCCTTTTCAGTCGTACGTTAGCCATTGCTCTCCCCGAGCGTCTTCGCGATCTCTTCCATCTCAAACACCTCGAGCCGATCGCCGACCTTCAGGTCGTTGTAGTTCTCCACGCCGACGCCGCACTCGTATCCGGCGGTAACCTCTCGCGCATCGTCCTTGAACCGGCGAAGGCTCGCGACCTTGCCGCTGTACACCTGAACACCGTCGCGAATGACGTGCACACTCGAGTTTCGCCGAATCACGCCGTCGGTGACGTAGCTTCCGGCGATCACGCCTATCTTCGGCACCTTGAACGTATCGCGAACCTCCACCTGACCGATCGTCCGCTCCTTGTAATCGGGCGCGAGCATGCCCTCCATCGCGTCGCGGATCTCGTCAACTACGTCGTAGATGACGTTGTACTTGCGGATCTCCACCTTCTCCTGATCGGCGAGTTGCTGCGCGCTCGGAGTCGGTCGGACGTGGAATCCCACGATGATCGCGTCGCTCGCTGCGGCAAGCCGCACGTCATCGTCGTTGATCGCACCGGCAGCCGCGCGAATCACCGAAAGACGGATCTCGCTCGTGGAGAGCCTCTCGAGACTTGCCTGAATGGCTTCGACCGAACCGTGCACGTCGCCCTTGATGATTACGCGCAGCTCGTCGATCCCGCCTTCCTGGATGGTGTCGTACAGGTTGTCCAGGGTGATCTTCTTGACGTTGCGCGCCTCTTCGACCTTCTTCAGCTCCTGTCGCTTGTCGCCCACCTGACGGGCCATCTTCTCGGTCCCGGTCACCTGGAACGGATCGCCGGCCTGCGGGATCCCGGTGAAGCCGAGTATCTCCACCGGCATCGCCGGCCCGGCCTCGGAGACCCGCTCCCCACGATCGTTGAACATGCTGCGGACCTTGCCGGGATACACCCCCGCGACGAAGCTGTCGCCGACTCGAAGCGTTCCGCGCTGGATGAGAACGGTCGACACGGTACCGCGGCCGGGATCGACCCTGCTTTCGATGATCGACCCTTCCGCATCGCAGGCGTGGTTGGCCCGCAGCTCGAGGACCTCCGCCTGCAGCAGTATGGAGTCGAGAAGCTCGTCAATACCGGTACCCTTCAGCGCGGAGACTTCCGCGAAGAGGGTGCTGCCGCCCCAGTCTTCCGGCATGAGATCGAGGTCGGAGAGCTGTTGCTTGACCCGATCCGGATTGGCGTCCGCAAGATCTATCTTGTTGACCGCTACGATGATCGGGACCTTGGCTGCACGCGCATGATCAACGGCCTCACGGGTCTGCGGCATTACCCCGTCGTTCGCGGCGACGACGAGTACCACGATATCCGTCACCTGGGCGCCGCGGGCCCGCATCATGGTGAACGCTTCGTGTCCCGGTGTGTCGAGGAAGGTGATCATCTCCCCGTCACGCACCTCGACCTGGTACGCTCCGATGTGCTGGGTGATCCCACCGAACTCCCCGTCGATGACCTTGGTCGACCGGATTGTGTCGAGTAGCTGCGTCTTTCCGTGGTCGACATGGCCCATGATCGTCACGACCGGCGGCCTCGTTGTGAGGTCCGCTTCGGTGTCGTCGCCGGTTTCGATGATCGTCTCGTCGTAGAGCGAGACGATGTTCACCTTGCAGCCGTACTCCTCCGCGAGTATCGTGGCGGTCTCCGCGTCGATCTGCTGGTTGATGGTGACCATCATCCCCATCGCCATCAACTTGCCGATGAGATCCGAGGCCTTGAGGTTCATCTTCCGTGCGAGCTCGCTTACGGTGATGACTTCCATGATGTCTATCTCTTTGGGAATCGGGTTGGCCCGCGGAGCCGACTTCTTCTGCTTGAAGTGGATCTCCTTTTCCTGGTGCCTATCCCGACGCGGGTACTCCCGCTTCTTCGACTTGTAGAATTTCTTGCCGCCAGGCTTCTTGTCCTCGGCAGGCGGCGGTCCGCCGCCCGGTCGTGGCCCGCGGACCGAACGCGGCGGACCTCCGGGACGTGGGCCGCCCGGACGCTGGCCGCCGGAGCGCGGGCCCGACTGACGGTTCCCGAAGGTAGACCCACCGGTGCGCCCGGCTTCACGAGGCGGACGACCACCGGGCTGTCCCGTCCCGCGTCCGAGTCTGACCGACTCGCGCACCGACGGAGGCGGCTCCTTGTAGTCGCTCACGGTGAAGCGGCTTCGCGCGCTTGCCGGCTCTTCCGGGCGTCCGGTTCCGGGCTTCTTCGGCTCGGGAGTTTCCACGCGCACTGTCGTGGTCTCCGGCTCCTTCTTCTCCGGTGGCTTCTTCCTGGGCGGCTGTCTGGATTCAGGACCCGACTCTCTCGCAGCCGACGCCGGACGCTCCGCCGGCTTCTCCGCCGGACGCTCCGCCGAGTCCGATTTCGCGGCACGACCCTGCTCCCGAACGGACGGTGGAACTCTGTCGTCCTTGCGGACCACCGACGGCTTGTACCCTTCTCCGCTCGCCGCGACCGTATCGCCCTCCGCCTTCTGTTCGGCCTCCGGCTTCCGAGCCTTCGGCTTGGTCACCTTCCGCCGTACGACGACGCGGACCTTCTTGCGATCCGCTTCGTCTGCGGCATCGTGGTCTTCCTTGCGATGCTTAATGAGAGTCGTCTTGGGCTTCTGCTTATCCTGCTCTTCAGCCATACAGCTCCTTTGGCGCACGAAGCACTAATCGGCCTCGGTATTATCCTCATCCTCTTCAATAATTTCAACATTGTCCGAGATGATCGCCTGGATTGCGGTGACGTCGTCCTCGGTAATCCCCTCGAGTCTGCGCAGACGGTTCTCCGGCATGTCGAGCAGGTCGAGGATATCGTTGATACCCGCCTCCGTCAGAATGCCGACGACGCGCTCGTTGATGCCCGGAAGCTCGGAGATGAGGGTGATCTCCTCTTCCTCTTCTTCGTCTTCTTCGTCTTCTTCGTCTTCTTCGTCTTCTTGATCTTCCGCCTCAGCGGCCGCTTCCTCAGCGGCCGGTTCCTCTTCGGCCTCCTGCTCGCCCGCCGCAGGCTGCTCGGCCGCGACGGGTTGCTCGGCTTCAGCGCGCTCCTCAGCACGAGGCGGTTCGGCTTCGACCTCTTCTTCCACCGGGGCCGCCTCGTCCTCCGATTCGATGATCTCGACGTTCTCGGCAATGATCCGCTTCAGCGTGGAGACATCGTCGCCGCTGAGCGCCTCGATCGCGTCGAGCTCCTGGTCGGTGAGGCTCACGAGATCCTCGATGTACTCGTATCCGGCGCTCTCGAGCATGGACACAATGTGCGCCGGGATGTCGGGCAACTCCGAGATACGAGTGATCTCATCCTCTTCTTCGGGAAGCTCGCCGAACAGGGCTCTCACGGCACGTTTGGTCTCCGCGGTGAGATCCATTTCGCCGAACTGTGCCTGCGTCTTGACGTCGATGCTCCAGTCCACGAGGCGGTTGGCGAGTCGAACGTTCAGCCCCTGTTTGCCGATCGCCAGGGAGAGCTGAGTCTCCGGCACGACGGCGAGCGCCTGCCGCTTCGCCTCATCGAGGACGACGACGTGGCTGACCTCCGCCGGTGAGAGGGCGTTCCGGATGAACTCCCTTGGGTCGTTGTCATACTTGAGGATGTCGATCTTCTCGCCCTCGAGTTCGCGCACGATCCCCTGAATCCGGACTCCGCGCAGCCCGACGCAGGCGCCCACCGGATCCACGTCTTCGCGGTTCGAGTAGACGGCGAGCTTCGTCCGGTACCCTGGCTCGCGCACGATCTTGAAGATCTCGACGGTACGGTCGTATACCTCCGGCACCTCGAGCTCGAAGATACGCTTGACGAACTCCGTGTGGGTTCGTGTGAGGACGATCTGCAGACCGTTGGGATTCTTGCTGACCTCGTAGATCATCGCCTTGATGCGGTCGTTCGCCCGGTACACTTCACGAGGACTCTGATACCGCTTGGGAAGGATACCCTCGGTCTTCCCGAGATCGACGAAGATGTTGCCGTTTCGCTCCCGCTGATAGTAGCCGATGATCATCTCACCGACCTTGTCCTTGAACTCGCTGAACAGCGTGTCCTTCTTGATCTCACGCAGGGTCTGCCGCGCCTTCTGCTTGGCGCTCTGTACCGCGACACGATCGAACTCGGTGGGACTGATCTCGATCAGGAGCTCATCTCCTATCTCGCAGTCCTCGTTGTACGCCAGCGCATCCTCGAGCGCGATCTCGCTGACCGGATCGTAGACGTCTTCCACGATCTTTCGCTGTGCATACAGGGTGACATCACCTCCATCATCGGAGAAGCGGACAACCGCGTTGTCCGCGGTGCCGTACTTCCTCTTGTAGGCGGCGAGGAGAAACTCTTCAACCGTCCGGCGCACGAGATCCTCACTGATCCCGCTGTCCTGGACGAGTAGCCGGATGGCGGCACCCAGTTCATTAGTCATCGGTCTTAACTGACCTCCTGTGTATGGTCCAGTCTTGCCTTCTGTATATCGACGAAGGCGATCGTCCGAGCGCCTTCGTCGGTCGTAAGCTCCACGCTGGTGCCGGTAGCCGACGCCACACGTCCGCCGATCCACCCCTCGTCGCGCAGGAGAACCTGCACGCCGCGTCCGCGGAACACCGCGAACTCGCTCATCTGTTTGAGCGTCCGGGCGATTCCCGGGCTCGAGACCTGCAGCGCTACATCCCGGTCGTCCAGCAGAAGCTCAATACGCGGCAGAAGGGTGCGATGGATCTGCGCGCAATCGTCGATGCCGACCCCATCGGGCCGGTAGACGACGACGTTCACGTGGGTGCGGCCCTTGACCACCCCGGCGTGCAGTTCAACGAGACGATATCCGGCTCCCTCTACGATGGGTCCCAAGTCTTCCTGAAGCGCCGTCGTGATATCCGCCACGTCACCCCCTTCCCGAACATAAAAAAAGAGTCGGTGGCCGACTCTTCATCGGGAAGACTGATGACGTAAGACTACCAAAGGAACCGGCCCGGTGTCAATCTTTGCGCCGGAACAGTGCGGCGCGGTATCCGTGCATCCTGCGGTCTTCCGTCAGCCTGAGCCGGTCGCCGGCGGTGCGCTCGAAACGGGTGACTGGCGTGCTGCGCGACACGAGCAGCAGATGCCCGCCGGGCGTCAGCAGCGTGTCTGCCGAGTCGCGCACCGCGTCGTTCCAGCTCGAGCCGGAGACCGGATCATCGTTGACGACGAGCAGGTCGATCGATCCGGGATCCGCCGCGCCGCAGACCGCAGCGATTCCGGGCACGACTCTGGTAGCGACCCCCGCTCGACCGCACCGTTCAGCGTTGAAGGCGGTGATCTCGAGTGCGAGCAGATCACGGTCGGTCACGACCAAGGTCGCGTCCCGCTTCACCGTCTGGGAGAGTCCGACCAGCAGGTGCCCCTGCCCGCATCCGTAGAGAAGGACCGATCCGGTGATCCGGCGTCCGCGCAGCAAGCCGAAGGCCACGGCCGTGCGATAGCTCAGCCCGTCGAACTCCGGCAGGTTGTAGACCGATTGCAGCCGGTACGGCCGGCGCGGACCCTCGAACTCGCAGATTCCGCGAAAGAAGGCCGACAGCTCCGGCTCTTCGCGAGGTTCACAGAGGACCGCTTCGCGGAAGACCGCCGCGACGTGGTTGACGGTACGCCGTTCAGCCGTCACCTCCACGCGCAGCGACCGAAGCTCGTCGGCGAGCAGTTCGGATAACGGTGTGACGATGACCACGGCACATGCCCCTCCCGACTGCATCGCCAGGCGACTCATTCGCGAGATCAGCATGCGGAGCACCGGCTCCCCGGCCTTGGCCGGCAGGTTGCAGACCACGAGATCAGGTCCGGCAGAGAGCCCTGCGCCTGAACAGGCCGGCGGCGCGAGCGCAGGACGCACCTGCGCCGGTTCTATTCCGTTGACCCGCGCATTGCGCTCGGTGAAGGCCACCGCGAGCGCGTCGCGATCGACTGCCTCGAGACCGATCCCGCTGCTGCCGGCGATCGCGATACCGAGCGTTCCGGTGCCGCAGCCGACGTCGACCACACGGCCATAGGAGCGGCGGTCGAGGTGCTCGTCAAGGAGCCCGAGCAGGAGTTGGGTTCCGGTATCAACGCCGGCGCTCGAGAAAAGCGCCTGCGAGAGATCGAACTCGAGACTGCATCCACGGTACCGGTAGCGAACTCGACGAAAAGTCAACGATTCCAGATAGGGATCCCACGGCATGCGATGATCATAGGACGAATCGGTCGCCCGGGAGAAGGCGATCAGTACTCGATGGCGTAAGCGAGGAGAAACACTTCCTTCGCCCCGCCCTCGATCAGCCTGCGGGCGCAGCTGTCCGCGGTCGCGCCGGTCGTGAGCACGTCGTCCACGAGAATTGCCCGCACTGGAACCGCTGCTCCCGGCCGCAGCGACAGAGAGGCGAGCGCGTTGGCGCGTCGGTCCTGATAGGAGAGCGCCTTCTGGGAACGCGCGTGACGCGAGCGCAGGAGCTCCTGGAGGCGGGAGTCGGTGAGTCGCGCAAGCTCTCGGGCGATGACCAGGGCGCCGGCGAATCCGCGCCGGCGAACCGATGCTCGGGACGAAGGCACCGGAACGAGCGGCGCCCCTGAGGGAAAGGAGTCGGCGAGAACGGTCGCGAGCTCGGCGGCCATGAAGCGTCCGAGGCTGCGGTGTGATCCGAACTTGAACGACTCGATCACCCGCGCGGCGACACCGGAGTAGCGATGCACCGCGATCGCCCTCTGGAATGCGAATGCCTCGCGCCGGCATCGTTCACAGACCACGATGAACCGGGGTACCGGTACGCTGCACACGTTGCAGCGGTTAGCCGCGCAGACCGGCTCGCATTGGATCCGACAGGAGGGACAGAGCGCGTACCCCTGCAGCAGCTCGTGTCCCGGACGCTCGCCGTAGCGGTAGGCGGCGCCGCAGGCGAGACAGCGCGCTGGAAGACAGACGTCGAGAAGCCCCATATGGAGCATAGACGGCGAAGACAACCCGAACGCTTCGATACCCTTTGCCAACCCCGCCCTCTTGCGATACGTTTCTGCCAATGCGCCGCTACGACTACGTGATGGCCGGCGGAGGCATGGCCGGCCTGAGTCTCGCCTACGCGATCGCCGGCAGCGGGCTCACCGACAAGTCAATACTCATCGTCGATCCGGAAACCAAGGGCGAGAACGATCGCACCTGGTGCTACTGGACGCGGGACGGGCACCCGATTGAAGCGATCGTCTCGCGCGACTGGTCGGTGCTGCGGTTCGTCTCGCACTCCTGGGCCCATGACTTCGACCTGGGAGACTACCGCTACGCGATGGTCAGGGGCGAGGATTTCTACCGCGAAACGCTCGATCGGCTCGAACGACATCCGGGCGTCGAGTTCGAGCGCGGCCGGGTTCTGCGGATCGAGGACGACGAAGAGTGCGCCCGGGTCGAAACCGAGCACCGAACGGTCCTCGCCGGCTGGGTCTTCGACAGCCGGTTCGAGCCGCAAGAGTACGAGCAGCGTTGCGGTCCGCATCATTACCTCAAGCAGCACTTCGTCGGCTGGGTTGTTGAGACGGCGCAGCCGGTCTTCGATCCGCACACACCCACGCTCTTCGACTTCCGCACGCCGGCCCACGACGAGATGCGGTTCTTCTACGTCATGCCCTTCTGCGAGCGGCGGGCGCTCGTGGAATACACGCTCTTCTCCGCCGAACTCCTGTCCGATGCCGAGTACGTGCGTGCGATCGAGACCTATCTGCGCGAGGTCGCAGGCGTCACCGAGTACCGGGTGGTGGACCGCGAACGCGGTGTGATTCCCATGACCGACGAGCCGGTCGTCAGACGCGAGGGCCGGCGAACGCTTGCGATCGGTACACGGGGCGGACGGGTCAAGGCGAGTACCGGGTATGCGTTCCGCCGCACCCAGCTCGACTCGCAGGCGATCGTGCAATCACTCCTTCGCCGCGACCACCCGTTCGACCTGCCGGCGCCGCCTCGCGGTGCGCGCATGCTCGACACGATGCTGCTGCAGGTGATGTACCGGCGCGGCGAGCTCAGTGAACGGGTGTTCACCGCGCTGTTCCGGCGCAACCCGATCGACCGTCTGCTGCGGTTTCTCGATGAGGAGACCTCGCCCGCGCAGACGATCGCGGTCATGGCTAGCGTCCCCATTCTGCCCTTCCTCGCCGCGTTCTGGCGAACCCATGTGCTAAAGAGGGTATAGATGATCGAGCTCTTCACCTCCGTCTACCGATCTGTCACGACCGTGTCTGTTCTCTCCGCACTCTGGATTCTGGTCATGATCAGCGTCCCGGTCATCAGATGGACGGCCGGGGCCGGCGCAGAGCGCGCGGGTATCGCGGCCGGAGTCTTCGCGCAGGTCGCCGTCGTCATCGCCGCGCTCGCCTCTACGCTCGGCTGGTTCACGCTCGTTGTTATCGCGATCATCCCGGTGCTCGGGTGGGCGAGCGAGGTTCTCGGTTCGAAGACCGGAGTCCCCTTCGGCGAGTACCACTACACCGACGTCCTGCAGCCGCAGATCGCGAAGGTTCCGATCCTCATTCCGCTTGCCTGGCTCATGATGATGCCGCCCGCCTGGGCTGTCGGATCCGTGGCGGCTCCGGGCAGGCCGCTCGCGCAATGGGCGATTGCCGCGGCCGCCTTCACCGCGTGGGACGTCTACCTCGACCCGCTCATGGTGCGATGGGACTTCTGGCGCTGGCGACGCGCAGGCGCCTACCTCGGGATTCCCCTGGTGAACTACCTGGGGTGGTTCATCGTCGCGTTCGCGATCACCGCGCTCTCAGCGCTGATCGCTCGTGCCTTCGGCATTGCCCTGTTCGACCGTATTCCGCAGGCGTCGCTGATACTGGTCTTCACCGTCACCTGGCTCCTGCAGTTCATTGGGCAGCTGTTCTTCTGGAACCTGAAAGCCTCCGCGATCGCGGGACTCCTGGCGATGGGAGTCTTCGTGGCTGCAGTGCTCGTGCGACTCGGGCTGTGAGCCCCTATCTCGAGAGCTCCTCCTGCCATCGAGCGAGGCGGGCAAGCGCATCGACGGGCCGCATCTCATCGAGGTCGATGGAGGCGAGTTCCTGGAGAATCAGCTCCCCCGGATCGAACAGACCCGCCTGTGCAGGCTGATCGTCGGCACGCGGCCGCCGCACCGGGGCACCCGAAGCCTCCTCCCGCGAGAGCAGGAATTCAAGAATCTCGTTGGCGCGCGAGATCACGGCCGCCGGTACCCCCGCGAGCCTGGCCACGTGGATCCCGTAGGAGTTGTTTGATGGGCCTTCAACGACCCGCTTGAGGAAGACGACCTGGCTGCCTTCCTCGCTCACCGTCAGCGACAGGTTGCACAGCCCCTGCGCCTCGAGCTCGGTCAGCTCGTGGAAATGAGTGGCAAAGAGCGTCCGGGGCCGGATCGTGTGGATGAGGTACTCGGTCACCGCCTGTGCGATGGCGAGGCCGTCGTTCGTGCTCGTTCCCCGCCCGATCTCGTCCATGATGACAAGACTCCGACTCGTGGCGGTCCTGAGGATGAAGGCGGCCTCGTTCATCTCGACGAGAAAGGTGGACTCCCCCCGGGCGAGATTGTCGCTCGCCCCGACGCGGCAGAAGACGCGGTCAACGAGCCCTATCTCGGCCTCGTCCGCCGGGACGTAGCCGCCCATCTGCGCGAGCAGCACGATCAGTGCGGTCTGTCGCAGATAGGTGCTCTTGCCGGCCATATTGGGTCCGGTGATCAGCGCGAAGAAGGTGTCGGCGGTATCCAGGGTGATGCCGTTGGGCACGAAGGCCCCGGAAGGCAGATGAGCCTCCACCACCGGATGCCGGCCGGCGGTGACGACGAGCCGCTCGTCGGTCGCGAGGCGCGGCGCCGCGTACCCGCGCACCGTCGCCGCCTGCGCGAGCGACTGCAGCACATCCAGCCGAGCGAGAGCCTCCGCGAGATCGAGCAGGTCGCCGGTGCGTCCTGCCACCTCGTCGCGCAGCGCAAGGAACAGCTCGCGTTCGGTCTCCATGATCCGCTCGGCCGCGTCATTGAGCCGGCTCTCGATCATCGAAAGCCGCTCGGTCGAGAAGCGCTCGGCGTTCGCGAGGCTCTGCCGCCGCACGAAGTGTGCGGGTACGCGTTCGGCGTTCGTCTTCGTCACCTCAAGGTAGTGCCCGATGACCCGATTGTAGCGGACTTTGAGGGTCGGAATGCCGCACTCCTCGCGCTCCTCGGCGACGTACTGCTCGAGGACTCCCCGCGAATTGTCGCGGAGGTCGTGCAGCTCATCAAGACGGGCGTCGTATCCGCGGCGGATCATGTTGCCCTCCGTGAGGAGGGTGGACGGCTCGTCCACGAGCGCCCGTCTGAGAAGTCGGCTGAGCTCGAGACACCGCCGGCGCGCTTCGGCGTCGAAGGAACGGCAGAACTCGAGCTCCGCGGTCGGTCCGTCCGCGAGGCTGCCGTGCAGCTGCAGCGCGTGATCGAGCGACGTGCGCACGGCGACCAGATCCTTCGCATGCGCCCGCTCCATCGCTACGCGTCCGGCGAGCCGCTCGAGGTCGAGCACCTTGCCGAGCTCGTCCCGCAGGCGGCCGAGGTCCCGCTGACGGCGGTACAGGAGTGTGACCTGTGCCTGCCGGCGCCGGATCTCGTCGATGTCCCGAAGGGGAGCAAGTAGCCACTGGCGCAGAAGCCGGCCTCCCATGGCCGTTCGGGTGAAGCTGATAACCTCGATCAGCGTGTACCGCCGCGATCCGTCCTGGAGGTTGGCGACGAGCTCGAGGTTGCGGATCGTGCTTTCGTCGAGGCCGACGCAGTTGTGGCTCTCGTCGACGCGAAGGGTGCGGACGTGCGAGAGGACGCTGCGGGCCGTGTCGTCCACGTAATCGAGCAGGAGACCGGCCGCGAGCGGCGCGGGGGAGTCTCCATCAACCCCGAACGCCTTCAGACTCAGGACCCCGAGTATCCGGCACACCCGTTCGTGCGAGCCGCGCACGTCGAAGTTCCAGTCCGGATACCGGTTCACGAGCAGACCGCTTCGTTCCTCGAGCGCTCGCGAGATCCCGTCGTGCTCGAGCAGCGATTGCTGGACGAGCGCCTCGCGAGGCTGCAGACGCGCGAGCTCGCGCCGCAGATAGGCGGCGGCTTCGGCGATCGCCGCCGATCCGATCCCGAACTCGCCGGTGGACAGGTCGATGTACGCGACCGAAAGCCGGCCGGCGGCCGCGGCGACCGCCATCAGGTAGTTGTTGAGGCTCGCCTCGAGGTAATCCTCCTCCACGACGGTACCCGGGGTGACGATCTCCACCACTTCACGGTCCGCGAGGCCCTTGCCGTCGGGTTGCTTCACCTGTTCGCACACGGCGACCTTGCGTCCCGCGCGAATCAGGCGCGCGATGTATGTTCTTGACGCGTGGAAGGGCACCCCGCACATAGGCACGCCCTGCCGACTCGTGAGGGTCAATCCGAGCATCTGCGACGCTTCGACCGCATCGCCTCTGAACATCTCGTAGAAGTCGCCGAGTCGGAAGAACAGTATCGCGTCCCGGTGCCGGTCCTTGATCCGGGCATACTGTTGCATCATCGGCGTGGCGTCGGACATCAGCGGTACCGGGCGAGCAGCTCCCGTATGATCTTGTCCGTGATGTCGACCTCCGGGCTGTACCAGAAGAGGCCCGTGCCGAGCGCGCTCGCTTCAAGGACCGATGTGTAACCGTTGTCCTGCGCGACGAACCCGACGGTGTCGTAGAGACGCTGGTAGAACTCCTCACCGGCCAGCTGATTCTGGAGGGCGCGCTGTTCGGCAAACCATCGCTCTCGCATCGCGATGATGTCCTCCTGCAGCGCCTCGATATCCTCCCGCAGGCGGGCGGCGGTCCGGCTGTCGTTGCGATCGAGCGCCGTGGTTCGTCTGCGTTGATAGTCCTCGAGCAGCTGCTCGGCGGCCCGCAGATCGGCCCGGAACTCCTGCTCCGCCCGACGATACTCCCTCACCGCGGCCGAATCCTGGTAGAAGTTCAGCAACACCTGCTCGAGGTCGAAGACCGCGGTTGTCGTCAGCTGTTGAGCCGACGCGGAAACGCCGGCAAGTGACAGCAGGAGGACAACCAGCGTGACTCCCGCAAGGCGGACGACCCCGCGGGGCCGGGTACTACGATTCATGTTCATGCTCCTTAGAACAGGTCTGCTCCGATCGCGAAGACGAAGTCGAGTCCGCCATCCGGCCGGTCACGGAAGTTGAACAACCGCCCCTCCTGCCACTCGAGCGCACCGGTCTCGTCGATCCGGAACCTCTTCGTGAGGTAGAGTCGGATGGGAAACTGCGGAATGGTGAACCGCAGACCGCCTCCCAGGCTGAACAGCATGTTCTGCGGGCCTATCGTGCCGATCTTCGAGGGCTCATCCCACAGCGCAACGGCATCGAAGAAGGCGTCGGTCCACACGATCTGCTCGACGATCGGCGAGCGCAGCTCGAGCCAGTTGTTCCACAGCGCCTCCCCCCCGGTCACCGGGGACCATCCGCGGGCAATGAACATCTGGTTGGTTGCCAGCAGCTCCGGCCCGGCGACAGGCCGCTCGGCTCCCGCGTACTTCGGCGGGAGCCAGAAGGTCGGCACGATAAACGATATCCCGGAGTGAGCGGCAAGGACCGTCTTGTAGTTCCAGCGTTCGAACACGGGAATGTCCCATAGCGTCAGGTACCCTTCCGCCCGGGAATCGGTCCGGATGAAGTGACGATCGCCGAAGAGGAAGCCGCCGACGAAGGTGACCCTCTGGCTCAGCACATACCCAGATGAAGGACTGAGCGCAAGCCCGCGGCGTCTGTCGAGCGTCGCCGACAGTGACCACCGGTTCACCAGCTGCCAGTCGTAGAGGCTCTCGCGCAGCGTGGCGTCGAAGGGACGATACTCGAGCGGGTCATAGCCGATGAAGCTCAGCGACGATCTGAGGCCCGTACCCAGACTCAGGGTACCGAGCGGGGTGCGAAACCGGTATCCGGTATTGGCTCCGATCCCGATATTCCACTCGGTGTACTCCATCAGGTACTGCTCGGGGATAGCCGATCTGCCGCCGGCAAACTCATAGTCCGTCACGAGATTGTACTGGGAGATCACCTCCGGCGTCACCTCGTCGGGGAACACGTCTCCCGCCTCGTAGGGGGTGCCGTCGTAGGTCGTGTCCTTGCTGAAGACGTAGTAGCCCTGGAATGGATCAGGGACCGCGTTGATGTCGTCTTCGCCGAAGACCGGCGCGAGCACGTCCTGCGGGATGTTCCCGCGTACCGAACGGTTGACGTTGATGTCGCCGCCGATCGACCATCGTTCTCCGGCGAACCAGCGTTCGAGGAAGTTCACGGTGAGCAACTGCTCCGCCGGAGAGAGCTGGGTCTGGAACCCGATGGTTTGTCCGCGTCCGCGGAAGTTCCGGTCCGACCATCCCACCTGGGCCGAGATCGGGAACTCGGTTCCACCGCCGAACGCGATGCCGAAGGTGATGTCCGCGGTCTGCGCCTCTTCGACGTTGATGACGAGGTCCATGAGACCTTCGACGCTCCCCTCCGGTGTCTCCGGATTGATCGCGGAGAAGTACTGGAGATTCGTCAGGTTCTGGATGCCCTCACGTATGCGGGAGACGCTGAAGACATCGCCCACCTGCAGCGGTATCTCCCGCAGGATTACGTCGTCGTCGGTCTTCTCGTTGCCGCGTATGATGATGTTCTCTATGTGCGCGCGTGGCTGCTCCACGATCTGCATGGCATACTCGATCGAGAGCGCCTGCTCGTCGCGCAGCTCCTCCACGTCGAAGCGATTGAAGATATAGCCGCTCTGATAGTAGAGATCCTGCACCTCGGCGAGTCCTTCGCCAAGTCGCACCGCGTTCAGGACTGCCTCGTCACGCAGCCGGATGAGTCCGCGCAGCCGCTCGTCGTCGAAGATCGTGTTTCCGCGGAACTCGATCCCGCCGAATGTGTACTGGCTGCCCTCTTCAATGAACACGGACAGCGTCAGGTAGGTCCGTTCGGCTTCCTCATCGCGTTCGGTCTCCTGGACGATCTCCACCACCCTCGCGTCGACGAATCCCCGCTCGCGGTAGTACTGCTCGATCCGGAGCTTGTCCTCCTCGAGGACACGGTCCTGGAAGACTCCCGGATTGAAGATGTTCTGAGCCTTCGTGTCCATGCGGCCCCGCAGGGTCGACGCGGAGGCGAAGCTGTTGCCTGAGAACCGGATCTCACGGACGGTAACCTGGCGCCCTTCGGAGACGGTGAAGACCACCGCGTTCCTGACCGGCGGCCCGGCATCGAGCTCCTCAACACGGCTCGAAACCTGTACGTCAGGGTAGCCGCGCCTGAGATAGAGATCGGCGATCGCCTGCTCATCGCGCCGCCGCCTCGCGAGGGTGATCATGTCTCCGGTTGAGAGTACAACCTCGCCGAGCAGGTCCGAGGTCCTGATCCTGCGGTTCCCCACGAAGCGTATCTCGCCGACGGTGGCCCGTTCCTCCACGGTGAACCTGATGATGACCCCGTCGCCGGTCTCCGGGCGAACCGCCTCGGGCAGAACGCTCGTGAAGTAGTCGAGCGCGTAGAGCCTGCGCTGCAGCTCCAGAAAATTCCGGTCGGAAAACGGCTCGCCTATGTACGGCTCAACGATTGGTCGCAGCTCGCTCTCGGAGACGGAGGCGAGTCCGACGAATCGGATGTCCCGGATCGTTTCTCCAAGGTACCAGTCGCTCTCCTGAGCGAGAATCGGCACGGCGGCGAGGATGAGCAGTATGGAAAGAGCGCGTCGCATGTAGTCTCCTGCCTCCCGGGGTCAGTACGAAAACTCCCAGGAGAAGCTGATGGTATTGTCGGCGAGGAACAGGGAGCTCGGATCGCGAGGAAAGAAGCTCCACTCGAGCAGGAAGAACGGAGTTCGCCATTCCAGACTGAGCTCTGATTCAACGTCTATCCCGGCCAGGCTCGGCGGCTCATAGGCCAGCGGCTGCGATGCGCGCAGCTGCACGAGCAGCTCCAGGAAGAGATCCGTCCCCAGGTACTTCCCCATAAACAGCGTCGTATTGTCCAGGTACTGTCCAAGAGAGGGCGCGCGCGTGTCAAGTGGGTAGGAAACCGGGTCGATCACGCCGCGAAGCAGATTCTGGAAGAGCTGGGTGCGGATGCTGAACAGGTCGAGCTGCAGCGCCTCCCGCACGGAGCTCTCGAAGCCGCGGATGATTGCGAACTGGCTCACCACATCGCTGGTGAGCAGCACCGCATCGGAGAAGTCGAGCGGGCCTCCCCCCTCCCCGACGAACACACTTCCGCCGAGCAGTGCGATGATCGCCGCTTCGGTGAGCGGCGGATCGCTTCGCCACCGGGGCGTGAACTGGCTCAGTGGGCGCTCGTCGGCCACGAGGTAGACCCGCACCGGCCCTTCTTCGGCGATTTCGCGAATCTCGGCGTTCACGGTGAGCAGCGGGTCGAACTCGACCTCGGACTCATCGAAGGTAATGCGGCCTTCGCGGATGTAGAAGCTGCGATCGAAGTAGAACACCTCTCCGCCCTGGATATTGACGCTTCCGGTCATGGAGAACGCCTGGGTCATGCTCTCGTGGGTCACTCGAACCGTCTCTCCCACCCCGGCAAACCCCCGCAGGATGGGGAAGGTGCTCGTCGGCCAGCGAAACTCCACGCCCCTTCCCGTCCGCACGGTCAGATCGACGCTGAGATCGTTGGCCTGCTCCGCGACCGGCGCCTCATCCGGAACCTCGGAGAGCGTGATCATCATCGACGACCCCGTCACGCTACCGGTCACCCTCGTGGAGGTGAGCGTTCCGTCCACCTGCACCGTGCCGGCGGCACGTCCGTCGATCACCGCGCCCCCGAAGTCGTAGGCAACCCGAACGGCGCCCTCCGGCTCTGTCGCGATGTTGACCCGGAACTGCTCGGGCAGCCACCGGTCCATCGCCATCTCCATGGAGACGCGCGCGCGTCCGGAACCGGCCGGGACGACCATCTCTCGCGCGCTGAACATCCTCTCGTCGAAGACGACGAAGGTCCGCGCCGGCCCGATCGGATCGGGAAGAATGTCGAGCTGCGCCATCACCCCGTCGGCAACAAGCGTGCCGTAGAAGTCCGGGTCGTTGACCGGGCCTACGATGCGCAGGCTCCCCGTCACCTCTCCGGCGGTGAAGCCGAACCCCGGAGACTCAACGGCCGCCCAGAGCCGGGCGCCGTCTGCCCAGATGTTGACCAGGTCCACCTCGATCGCACCGCCCTCGATAAGGCCGACGGCATCGAATCGCACCGGCAGGGGCGCGCGTGCCGAAGCGCGGAAGGCGCCGCCCGGGCGAAGCGCGACTGAAAGTGCGCGGTCCGGTCCCCCGGAGAACCGCGTTGTTCCTTCGCTCCGCGATACGGTGAACGTCCAGTCGGACGGCAGGTCATCCCGAACGGGGAGCCCCAGCAGACGGATCGTACCGTCAAAGTCGGCCGAGACGAAGTCAGCGCCCGTTTCCAGGGCGCCGAATCCTCCGGCCCCTTCGAGTCCGACCGAGACACGGCCGTTATCGGTCTGCTGCACGAGCGTCGCGGCGAGCTCAACCGCCCCGCGGTCAAGATCGAAGGAGCCGCGCGCCGACTCGACCCTGCTTCTCCCGTAGCGTCCGGCGCCGTCGGTCAGCCGGATCGAAGCGGGATCAACTTCCAGCGTGGCGGCGAGCTCTACAGGGTCGTTGTTGAACTTGCCGTTGACGAGCTCGACCCGTCCGGCGGCGCTCAGGGCGCCGAGCGGTCCGGCGACGGCGACCGTTCCGGTCAGAGCTCCCCGGACGGTCTCCACGCCGAGTCGCAGCAAGGGAAGCGCCTCGAACCGGGCGGTCCCGTCGACCGTGCCGTCGGCATAGGCGGCCTGAAGCGAATACGCCTCGCCATCCTCACCGCTGAGGTCGAGATCGATGCTCCCAGCCTGCGCGGCGAGATCCCAGGTTATACCGCCACGGCCCGAAACGGCGGAGAAGAGGTCCGCGTACACGACACTCGTGAGCTTCGCGCCTGAAGGCGAGAAGGTCCCGGCGATCGACACGTCCGAGGCAGCCGCCGGACCAATCGGGACACCGGTCACGCGGAGCTCTCTCGCGCGGACCGACCAGTCGTCGACGGAGAAGAAGAACCCGTCCCCGGAGAACGCAAGGCGGCCTGCGTCGGCTCCGAGCAGCGGAAGCGGAAGATCACCGGATGCGCGGAAGACGATCTCATCGCGTTCACCGAAGTAGAAACGGGCGTCCACATCGTAGAGCCCCTGGATCTCGAGACTGTTGTCCGGCTTGAGACGCCCGGTGAATCGGTACGGAATGTCCTGCACCACGACGTCGCTCGCGAACCGGAGAGCGCCCCCGTTCTCGACGCCGGCGGTGAAATCGCCGCGCCCTTTGTAGCCCTGATAGCTAGCCACGAGGTCACGGATGACGACCGATCCGTCTTCGTAGGTGAGCGAAAGCGACAGGAAGTCGTCGGTATTGCGCGAGTCGTACGCGTACAGAAGCGGCATGTCGACGGAGAGGCCGTTGGTCAGGTCGATATCGAGTCGCGTGTCGACGATGATCCCGCCCGGCAGGATCGAGAGATCCGGAAGCCGGAGATCCGGGACAATCGCCTGCTGGAGCCGGATGAGCCGTTCGGGCACGACTCCCCGCCCGTCGATACGCACACGCGAGAGACTCCCGTCTTCGCCGTGCCGGCTCGTGATCTCGAACCTCGAGCGCTCTGTTCCCGCGAGCTCCACCGTCAGCTCGGCCGACGGGGGACCGCCGAGCGACACGGATCCGCGAAGCGCCTGGAAGGTCGACCCCGCGTACACGAACCGCGATGCGCTCACCGAGATCGTATCGCCGCTTGACCGCAGGTCCGCGACCATCGAGAGCGGCTCGATCCCGCCGTAGGTCACGCCGCGAAGCGTCAGCCGACCATCGGGACGCAGCGGCTCGAGACCGACCGCGCCCTCGTACTCCACGGTGCCCGCTGAGGACACGAAGGACAGCTCGTCGATCATGACGCTTTTCTGGTCGCCGGAAAACCGGAGCGTCACCTCTCCCGCGGGAACCCCGGGTATGTGCGGCATCTCGGTCAGCAGCGACCCGCCGAAGGAGAGCCGCTGCGGGCTCATCGTCACATTGGCCTGTCCGCGGATGGGCACCGCGAGGTACCGGTTGTACTCTTCGTAGGGACCGCTGAGCCGCACGAGGTCACCCAGACGATACCCGTCGGCGAGAATACGCGCGTAGAGCTCACCCTCGGATTCCACGTACCGCAGATACAGGTCGATCGGATCGCGGCTCTGCACGTTGCGCGCCTCGAACACGCCGTCACTGTGTCGCACCTGGAGCACCTGGCCGGTGATGCTCGCGACCTCGCTCGAGATCTCCGGGAGCGCGAGATCGAAGAGGGTCTCGCCGCTTTGGAGGTTGACCGACCCGACCGCCTCGAAGTGTCCGGAGACCGCGGAGACGGGCAGACCGTTGGGCGTTCCGGCAAGACGGAGGTCTCCCTGGGCGCGGACGTTGACGATCTGCTCGTGAATAGACGTGCTGAAGAAGAGCCGCTCGGCCTCCACGCGTCCGAGCTGTGACTCGAGCGAGAGCCGGATATTGCGCCCGCTGACCGTCAGGTCGTTCGGCAGCAGTGCCGGCGTCGGGTCCACGGCCGTGGCGCCGTCCGCGGGTGCGGTGAGATCCGCGAGGATGCTGTTCAGAAGGTTTCCGGCGCGGGCATCGAGCAGGATTGTCGTGTTCTCGATCCGGATCTCGGAGAACGCCTCGGCGTATCGGCGCTGCAGGAGCCGCAGCGGACGATAGAAGATCCGCAGCTGCTGGACGGTGAGCAGATCACCGGGATCCGCTGCGTTGCCGTGGATGGTGAGATCGCGGACGCTGAGGTAGCGCAGGATTGATGGAGAGATACTCGAATAGGTCACCCGTCGCCCAAGCAGGCGCTCGAGCTGCGTGACCGCCTCGGTCTTGGCCCGCTCGAACCGTCGGTCGAACTCGGTCCGCACGGGTCCCAGGACCAGTATCGCCGCAGCCACCAGCACCACCACCGCAGTGATCTGGACGGCCAGACGCAGTTTTGGTCGGCTCAAAGGAACATCACCACCTTGATCGTCATCTCTCCTTGCGTATAGTGTACCACAGCAGCCCTCGCGATTAAAGGTGAAGAATGAGTCAGGAGCGCCCCTGGAAGGGCGGGTTCGTCGTCTTCGAAGGCATCGACGGGTCCGGAACGACTACGCAGTGTCGCATGCTCGCCGAACGGGTCGAAACAACCGGTCGCGAGACCTGGACGACGAGCGAGCCCACGCGGGGCCCCGTCGGCCGCCTTCTGCGCGACATCCTCGCGGGGCGCACCGCCGCGGCCCCCGAGACCATCGCCTACCTGTTCGCCGCCGACCGCTCGGATCACCTGCACGGCTCGAACGGGATCATCGATCGCCTCGAGCGGGGCGAGCTCGTCGTCTGCGATCGCTACAAGTACAGCTCCCTCGCCTACCAGTCGGTCGAGAACGACTGTGGCCTCGTTTCCGACCTGAACCGGCGGTTCGCCGATCCGGACATCGTATTCTTCGTCGATCTGCCGGCGTCGGTCGCAGAGCAGCGCATCGCCGACCGGCCGCTTCGCGAGATCTACGAGCGCACCGAGTTCCAGGAGCAGGTCCGCAGCCGGTACCTGGAGGTGCTCACGAACGTCGGGCGCAACGTACGCGTGGAGATCCTCGACGGCACCGAGCCCCAGGCGGCGATCGCCGAAAAGATCTGGCTCCTCCTGGGTGAGACGTCGATACTCTAGCCATGAGTCCGCGGTCTCGAGGCATCCTCCTGCTCGTCCTGCTCGTCATGGTGGCCGGGCAGACGCAGGCGTACCGGCTGATCTACAAGGAACAGCTCTACCGGCTCAACCATCAGCAGCTCCATATGTATCCGGAGGACTATGCGGAAAACATCCGCTGGCTCGAGCTGGCGCTGAAGGCCGACTTCGCGAACCCACTCTACGCGCTGGCGAAGGTGGAGACGCCGCGCGAGTGGGAGTACTACCGCGCCCTGTTCTGGATGCATCTCAACCTGCACCTGGTGAACCAGTACCTCGGGTGGGCGAGCAAGTTCATGAAGTTCGACGCCTACTTCTACAACTATCCCTGGCGCGACCAGAACGTAGACAGCCTTCTGCGGAGCGAAAGCCTCTTCGAGATCGCCCGATACTACTGGGACGAAGCGGTGCGCTGGAGCGCGGAGGCGGCGCGGTTTCCCTGGCTGCATCTGAAGGAGGTCCAGTACTGGGCAGACCAGAGCTACCGGATCGAGCACGGTGAGCTCGACTACGGTGCGATTATCGACCGCCACCAGGCGCGCCTCGAGCGGGTGCGCGCCGAGTTCCTCGCGATGGACGGGACGACCTACTGAGGGGTCTGCCTGATCAGCATCGCGTCGCCGTACGAGTAGAACCGGTAGCGACGCCGCACCGCCTCCTCGTAGGCGGCGAGTACGCGCTCGCGGCCGGCGAATGCGCTCACGAGCATGAGCAGCGTCGACCGCGGCGTGTGGAAGTTCGTGAACAGCGCGTCGACCACCCTGAACCGGTAGCCCGGCCGGATGAAGAGTCGGGTTTCTCCGCAGAAGCCGACGAGGCACCCCCGATTCCCATCCCAGGCACTTTCGAGCGTGCGGACCGACGTCGTACCCACCGCGAGAATCGGACGACCCGCTTCGCGGGCCGCGTTGATCCGGTCGGCGACCGCCGGGCGCAGCTCGCAGCGCTCCTCGTGCATCTCGTACCGCTCGATCTCCTCGACGCGGACCGGCAGAAAGGTCCCGATTCCCACGTGCAGGCGCACCCATTCAATCTGGATACCGCGCTGCTCGATCCGTTCGAGCAGTTCCGGGGTGAAGTGCAGCCCCGCGGTCGGCGCGGCGACCGATCCCGGCTCCCGCGCGTAGACCGTCTGGTAACGGCTCTCGTCTTCCTCCTCGTCGTCCCTCGCGATATAGGGTGGAAGCGGCACGTGGCCCCACGAGGCGAAGTACGCCTCGTCGAGCGGAGAATCGAAGCGCAGGTGCACGAACATCTCCCGGTGACCGGTCACGGCGGCGCGCCGTCGGCCGGGAAACTCCAGGAGCGTACCGACTCGTAACCGCGAAGGCTTGCGCGTCATCGCCTCCCAGACCTCGCTGTCCGGCAGCTGCCGCACGAGCAGGAACTCCCGGTCGGAATCGCCGCCGGCCACCCGTGCGACGAGCCTCGCCTTCCGCACCCTGCTGTCGTTGAACACCATGACCGTCCCGGGGGCGAGCAGCTGCGGCAGGTCGGCGACCCGATGGTGCCCGGTTTCGCCGGTTCGGCGGTCGAGCACCATCAGCCGCGCCCGGTCGCGACGCCCGGAAGGGCGCTGCGCGACCAGCTCGTCGGGGAGGTCAAAAGAGAAGTCCGCCGTCTTCATGCGGCAGCTCGAGGCCCAGGTGTTCGTAGGCGCGCGGCGTCGCCACGCGCCCGCGGGGAGTGCGCTTCAGGTACCCGCGCTGGATGAGGTACGGCTCGTAGAAGTCCTCGAGCGTGTCAATCGCTTCGCCCACCGAGATCGCGAGCGTCTCGGCGCCGACCGGCCCGCCGCCGTAGGTGGTGATGACCGTTCTAAGGATCTCCCGGTCGTGCTCCTCGAGTCCCTCCGGATCGATCTTCAGCCGCTGCATCCCCTCCTTCACGATCGCCCTGGTGACGGTTCCCGACCCGAGTACCTGCGCGAAGTCGCGCATCCGCCGCAGAATCCGGTTCGCCACCCGCGGCGTGCCGCGAGCGCATCGGGCGAGGAGATCGACGGTATCCTCCTCGACCTCCACGTCAAGGATTGCGGCGCTGCGCCGGAGGATCGACCCGAGATCGACGAGCGAGTAGTAATCGATGCGCACCGTGATCCCGAAGCGGCTGTACAGCGGCGCGGCCACGAGCCCGGCCCTGGTCGTGGCGCCCACGAGCGTGAAGGGCGGCAGCGGAATCCGGATCGTCCGCGCCGCCGGCCCCTGTCCGATGATCCAGTCGAGCTCATAGTCCTCCATCGCGATGTAGAGCATCTCTTCGATCGCCGGCTTGAGCCGGTGGATCTCGTCGATCAGGAATACCGCGCCCTCGGAGAGCGTCGTGAGGATGCCGGCGAGGTCCTTGGGTTTCTCGAGCGCGGGAGCCGCGGTGACCTTGAACTCGCCGCCCATCTCGTGCGCGAGGATCGAGGCGAGCGTCGTCTTGCCGAGACCGGGAGGCCCGCTCAGGAAGACGTGATCGAGCGCCTCTTCGCGACCGCGAGCGGCCTCGACGAACACGCCGAGGTTTTCCTTCAGCTCGGCCTGTCCCTGAAACTCTTCGAGCCGCTGCGGCCGAAGCCGATTCTCGAGCTGCTGCTCTTCTGCGCTGTTTTCCGCCGACTCTTCTCCGTGAAGCAGACTCATCAGGGCCACTATACCTCAACCGGACAGGCGGACAATAGCGAGGCGAAAGATCTCCCGCTCGCGCTCGGCCGGTTCGAGCTCCGCCGACCCGTCGGCATCGAGCTCCGCGTTGAGCGCGGCGACCACCGAATTGACCTCGGTTCGATCGAAGCCCATCTCGACGAGCGCGTCGACGAGCTCGGTGTGTGATCCGGCCGCCGTGCCGGGTTCGACGACGAGCTTCCCCCGGAGCGTCAGGATCACCTTCTGCGCGGTCTTGCGTCCGAGGCCCGGCAGTCTCACGAGTCCGTCCACGTCTTCGGCCTCGAGCATGCGGATAAGCTCGCCGGGACTCGTACCGCTGAGCATCTTCAGCGCGGCGCGCGGCCCGATCCCGCTCACCCGGGTGAGCTCGAGGAAGACCCGCCGCTCCTCGCTCCCGGAGAAACCGTACAGCCGCATCTGGTCTTCGCGGTGGTAGAGGTAGGTGAATACGCGGACCGGCTCGTTCCCCTGTCCGGAGAGGCTTCGAAGCGTGTAGCCGCTGACCTCGAGCTCCCACTCGACGCCGCCGGTCGCGAGAAAGAGCGCGTTGGGCCCTCGGCCCGTGATCGTGCCGGTGAGGCTGTTAAACACTGCTCATGCGCTCCTGCAGGGGACGGTGGGCGAGATGACAGATCGCCGCGGCCAGGGCGTCCGCGCCGTGGTCGGGACGCGGAATCTCGGCGAGTCCGAGGAGCACGCGCACGAGCTCCTGCACCTGGTGTTTGTCCGCCTTTCCCTCGCCTACGATACTCTGCTTGATTGCCTGCGGCGGGTACTCGAAGGTAGGGACGTCGGCGAGCGAGAGGACGAGAAAGGCAACGCCGCGCGCCTGCGCGACAGGGATCGCGCTCGTCGCGTTCCGTGCGAAGTAGAGCGACTCGATGCCTGCCTCGGCCGGGCGGTACCGTGCGATGATCGACTCGAGCTCCCCGAAGATCGTGCGCAGCCTCAGTCCCACGGCGACATGCGCGTCGGTCGAGATGACCCCGTGGTCCACGTGGCGGTACCGCGACCCGTCGGAATCGACCACGCCCCAGCCGGTGGAAGCGAGCCCGGGATCGATCCCCATCACGCGCGTCATTCGTCCGGTTCGAAGTCGTCCGGGATATCGATGTTGCTCGAGACCTCCTGAACGTCGTCGTTATCCTCGAGCGCCTCGATCAGGCGAAGGGCCTTCTGCGTCTTGTCGTGATCGAGCGAGACCCTGGCCTCAGGGACCTTGAGGATCTCGGCGTTCTCGTGCTCGAAGCCCGCCTCCTGCATCGCGGTGAGCACGCGCTCGAAATCGTCGGGGTCGCACGTCACTTCGATCGCCTCACCCTCGCTCGTCACGTCGGCCGCGCCGGCCTCGAGCGCGCTCTCAAAGACCGCGTCCTCCTCGTATTTCTCCGCGCTGTAGGACAGAACGCCCTTGCGCGTGAACAGATACGAGACGCAGCCGGTTTCGCCGAGGTTTCCTCCCTGTTTAGCAAAGATGCTGCGTACGTCGGCGGCGGTCCGGTTCCGGTTGTCCGTGAGGCTGTCGACCATGATCGCGACCCCGCCGGGACCGTAGCCCTCGTAGGTGATCTCGACGAATTCGGCCCCCTCGAGGTCTCCGGTACCCTTCTTGATCGCCCGGTCTATATTGTCCTTGGGCATGTTCGCGGTCCGGGCCTTGATCACCGCCTGCCTGAGTCGGGGATTCGCGTCCTCATCGCCGCCTCCCATGCGCGCGGCGACAGTGATCTCCTTGATGAGCTTGGTGAACAGCTGCCCGCGCTTCGCGTCCGCTGCCCCCTTCTTGTGGCGGATTGTCGCCCATTTGCTGTGACCTGACATCGCGAAGCAACGGTACCACCGTGGATGACCGGTGTCAAGAAAGCCCGGGCGCATCGAGGCCCCGCGCCGATTACGGCCTGCCGAATCGATGGAGCGGCCAGTACCGGATCCACAACCGGCTGACGATACTCGACGCCGGTATCGCTCCCCAATGACGCGAGTCGAGCCCGGCGCCGCGATGATCGGAGAGCACGAAGTACTCGTCGTCGCCGAGTGTAATGTTCTCGAAGGCGGTCCCGAAGGGGTCGAGCGCCTGCCACGCGACCGGGCGCTCCTCGGCGAGGATATCGTACGGGCGGGAAGCGAGCATGAACTCCTCGGCGAACTCCTGCGACCCGGCAGGCCTCACGTAGGCGGTCAGGCGCTCCATGCGGACCGTGTCTCCCGGCAGCCCGATGATCCGCTTGATCTGCAACGACGAGTCCCACCCGTCGCCGTCGTCGATCCGTCTGTGCTCGAGCGTGAAGAACCGGAGCACGGGGTCGGCAAGCCGACGCGCAAAACCGATCCGCTCTACGTAGCCCGGACGCACGAGCGCCAGGTCGCCCCGAGCGGGGGGGCGAAACCCGGGGAGGACCCAGCCGAACAGCCGGACACGCGGACCATAGGCGAGCGGGATTGCGAAGAAGCGCTCACCCCTTTGCAGCGTCGGCTCCATGACAACCGTCTGATGCACAACGCTCCTGACGGCGATGAGCGCCACCAACTGGTAGAGCGCAAAGACGAGAAGCACGAACCCGAGCAGCCGGCGCAGCCGCCGGGCCGGGTGTGCCCTGCGATAGGCGGGGTACCCTCTGCCGGCGCGCGAGAGCATTTACCGAATCGCCCCGAGCCTGCCGAGAGGCCAGTACTTGAACATCGCTCGCCCGAGTACCTTCGCCTCCCTGACCGGCCCGAAGTAGCGGGCGTCGAGCGAGTTGTCGCGATTGTCGCCCACGCCGAACACCCGGTCCTCGGGCACGTACCACCCGAGCTCGTAGTAGGCGTGCCGCGCGGCATTACGCTCGTCGTGCGGGTTGACCTTTGCGATCTCGCGCGTGCGGTACCGGTCAAACTCGAACGGGTCCACGGCGCCGTGTCGCTGCACCGCGCGCAGCGCCTCCTCGAGCTGCGCCGCCGGGCGAAGGCCGAGCTGGCCGAGCGCCGCCGCACGCGCGGCGTCCGGGTACCGCTCATAGAGATCCGGGGATATCATGCGCCTGATCCCGTAGTCGAGCCCGAGCGACGCCGCGAATGAGCGTTCGGCTATCCACTGCGACTCGCCGGCGAGCAGGAGCTCGAGCTCCCCCTCCCGGTTCCGAAACCGGTCCCCCCCTACCCCGACCGCCCGTTTGATCAGGAACTGGGCCCGGGGCTCTCCGGTCTCGTCGCGGTCGATGTCCACGAACGAGAGCGTCACCATGTACAACACGCGCTGGAGAATTTCAAAGGCGACCCCGCGGGAGATGTAGCTCGGATTCTCGAAGATGACGACCTCACCCCGTTCGGGCTCGTCGAAACCCGGAAGCTTGATGAGCCCGGGCAGGAGCTCCGGGCCGTAGATGACCTTGTTCACGAATATGCGGTCGCCGAGTTGGAGGGTATCCCGCATGGAACCGGAGGGTATCTGGTAGGCCTGCAGAGCGTACTGGTTGATGAGCAGTACCACACCCGCCGCCCAGAGAAAGGCCTCGATCCAGTCGACCACGACGTGCTTCTGCTGCTGCTTGATCTTCTTGCGAAGTCTGCGGCGCTTGCGCCACGTCAGGAAGCGTTCGGTAAACGCGGTCAAACGAGACCAGGTATCGTCCATATCGCGTCGCAAGGTAGCACGAGGCGCCTCGTTTGACAACCGCGGGACCACCTCCCTATAATCCGCGCAATGAAGGACGACGAGCAGCAAGCCCCGGAAGATGTAGAAGTCAGGCTCAAGCCGGTTCTTGGCGTGGAGCCGAGGACCTACGTTCCCGTACTCTACGGGATCGCGCTCCTCGCGGTGCTCTTCTTTGTCCTGGTCTACCCGGGCATCCGGCGTCACGGGTCGCTGGTCACGGTCGTCACGACGCCGCCGGACGCGTCGCTGCTCGTGGACGGGGTGCGCCTGGCAACTACGCCCGGCACGGTGTTCGTTCGTTCGGGATCGCGCACCATAGAGGTCCGGCGACCCGGATTCGACGCGTACCGCGACACCGTAGACATAAGGGGCCGACTCGTCGGCTCCTGGATCTTCCCGCACCGCACGACCCTTCGCATCAGGCTCGAGGGTGCCGACGCGCGGGCGCTTGCGGACGGCGCGCTCTCCGTCTTCGCCGAGTGGTCGCTCGCCGGCGAAGCGAGCGGCCAGTACCAGCTGCCCCCGGTCGCCCGCCAGGCGGCCGGGGATATCAAGGCCGACAGCGCGGCCGACAGCGCGGCCGACGCCTGGGAAGGCTTCGTCGCCGGCG
>SKQU01000223.1 GCA_007118855.1 Spirochaetaceae bacterium | reverse complement strand
GCGCGGACGCAGGCGGCGCGCCACCACGCCGAACGGCTTCCGGAGATCGAACGTCCCGAGGTCGTCGAGTGCGCGGCGCTCGACGCGCCGGCTCACGAGGCAGTGCGTGCGCACGAATACGAGCGGATCATCCTCGCCGACGCGCTCGCCTGCGCCGACGCGCGCGGACGCCTCCCCGCCGAGGCGCTGCGGCTCGCGGCGCCGGGGGCGCGTCTGATCGCGGCGCAGCGGATCCCGGCTCGCGGTCAGCGGCTGAGCGAGCTCGTCGCGGATCTCGCAGGCGCGCAGGCGCTTCGCGAGGCCGAAGAGGAGCTCTACGGCGACGCCGCGAACGAGAAGGTGAACTGGAACGAGGCCGACCTCGTCCGCGCGCTCGGCGAGGGCGGTTGGCGGGTGACCGGCCGCGATCTGTTCGAGCTCGAGGAACGGCGCCACCTGACCCGGGAGCTCCTCGACGCCTGGCTCGCCGCGGCGCTCTCGAAGAGCCACGGTGAGAGGATCGAGGCGCTTCGGCAGGCGATCGTCGCGCGACTCGCGGGGCGGCTCGTCGCATGGCGCACCGCGACGGCGCTCATCGTTGCGGATCGGGAAGCCGGCGGATAGAGGCGCCCTCGACCCCGGCGAGCAGGGCCTCCTGGTCCGGGGGGCGGGCAGAGAAGACGGGCGCGGACGGGGAGCCGTCGGCGAGGAGCGTGGCGACGAGGTGTCGAAGGGCGGAGTCGAGGCGCCCGGGTGGAACGTCGGAGCTTCCGGCCACGAGGCGCGACGGCCGTGCCATCAGGTAGCGGATCGTGAGCGCGGACGCCGGGATCTCGGCGTCCGCGAAGAAGAGCGCGAACCGCGATGAGGGCAGATCCGCCTCGAGAAGCGAGCCTCCTCCGAGTTTCAGCGTCGGTACCCCCAAGTCCACCGGGGGCGTCGCCGCCGAAAGGAGCGCGAGCCGGTTCGCATCGACGCGGCCCGCGAGCGCGGCGTCGGTCTCCTCCCGTGAAAGCGCGTCGATGAGCGTACCCACGAAATCGTAGACCGACTCATCGCCCGCGGCCGGGGGAACGACCGCGACCATCCAGCCGTGCGAGGCCGCTTCGACCACCAGGTGCAGGTAGTCGCCGGGAAGCCGGTCGCCTCCCGGGATCAGAACGAGGAGCGGCAGCGTCTCCTCGAGGATGGGGGCGCGAAGGCCGGCGGGCGTGGGGACGAGCGGCAGATGCGAGGCGAGTATGGGCGGCCATCCGGGCAGGCGATGCGCGGCGAGCTCATCAGCCCACCAGAAGGGAGCGAGCAGTTCCGCGGCGCCGGTCGCCGGATACCAGACGCCGACGCGGCTTCTGCCGTGCGTCCCCTCGAGATACATGCGGGTGAACCCCACGTGGTGCGGGCCGCCGCCGTCGCGGACGAGGAAGATGGGCGCGGCGAAGGGCAGAAGAAGCGCCGGCACCGCGATGATCACGACGATGATCCGCAGCGCGAGGCCGAAGCCGCGGCGGCCCCGTCGCGCAGCCCGGCGCTCCCGGCCGCCGGGACGCGGCAGCCGGAACGCGATCAGGAAGGTGAGCGCGTACGCCGGGATGAGCTGCCACCTGCCGTGCTCGAGGAAGAGGTGGCAGACGAGGGCCGCCATCATGAGCGCGGAGTACCAGACGAGCCCGGCCGGCCGACGGCGCAGAAAGAGCAGCGCGAGCGAGGCCGCGAGCAGTCCGAGGACAACCGCTTCCAGATACCGTACCCCTGTCGTCCCGAGCTCCAACACCCCCTCAGTATAGCAGTTCGGGCCCTTGTCGTGGACCGGAAACCGGAGGTATAATGAAGGACGAAAACGTGGTGGATGTAGTTCAATCGGTAGAGCGCCAGATTGTGGGTCTGGTTGTTGCGGGTTCAAGTCCCGTCATCCACCCTTCGGCAGCGCTGCGGCAATTGACCTTTCGGTCGGTGTTCCGTATGGTACTGCCTACGGTCGGCGATGACCGAAACCTGCGCCCGTAGCTCAGCTGGATAGAGCGTCGGACTTCGAATCCGCAGGTCGCAGGTTCGAATCCTGCCGGGCGTAAAGCATCCGGCACCCGAGAGGTGTGCCGGCTGAAAGAGGGGCCGTTAGCTCAGCTGGTAGAGCAGCAGACTCTTAATCTGCGGGTCGAAGGTTCGATCCCTTCACGGCTCAGGTGGTCTTGAACCAGTGCGCGCCAGGAGCGAGAGTGGCGGAATTGGTAGACGCGCCAGATTTAGGATCTGGTGCCTTCGGGCGTAAGGGTTCAAGTCCCTTCTCTCGCAATCCCCCGGCGGGTTGCGTGCTTCTGCGGGAGTAGCTCAGTGGTAGAGCTCCACCTTGCCAAGGTGGATGTCGCCGGTTCGAATCCGGTCTCCCGCTCTCCACCAGGAGCAGACGACCTGGACTTTCCGGGTCGTTTTTTTTTCGCTATCCTAAGGTTGCTTCGGCCCGCCGTACCGCGGCGCTTTCGCCGATTCGCCGACCATTCCACGGCAAGGACAGACCTTTGGTAAAAGAGAAGAACGTCGAACACCTGGACAATTCGGCCGTCAGGCTCACGGTCACCGTCGCACAGGAATCGCTTGAGAGCGAGTACGCCTCGCTGCTCGGCGAGTACGCGAAGACGGCACAGATCAAGGGCTTCCGCAAGGGCCACGTACCGCCGGAGGTGCTCGAGCGCAAATTCGGCGACTCGATCAAGTTCGAAGCGTCGCAGAAGGTGCTCGAAGAGAGCCTGCGCGGAGTATTCGAAGAGATCGACGAGAAACCCCTGCCGTTCTCGCAGCCGAGCCTGGACGGCGAGCCTGACTTCGACATGAAGAAGGACCTCACCTACTCGGTCGTCTATGACGTCTATCCGACGATCGATCTCACAGAGTACAAGGGGCTCGAGATCGAGGTTCCGCAGGTCAAGGTCACCGACGACGACGAGAAGCGGGAGATCACCGCGCTCCAGGAACAGAACGCGGTCGTGATGGACAAGGAGTCCGGCGTCGTTGAAGCCGGGAACATCGTCACGGTCGACTACAGCGAGATCGACGAGGCGGGCAACGAGATTGAAGAGACGAAGCGCGAAGACTTCGTCTTCACGCAGGGGTCCGGGTACAACGTCTACAAGATAGACGACGACGTGCTGGGGATGGCGGCGGACGAGGAGAAGCTCGTAGACAAGGAGTACCCCGCCGACCTTGAAGACGAGGACCTCGCCGGAAGGACGAAACGCCTGAAGATCACCGTGAAGGCGATCAAGGAGCGACAGCTTCCGGAAGTCGACGACGACCTCGCGCAGGACATCAGCGACGAGTACGAGACGATCGACGACCTGAAGAAGGACATCCGCGGCCGCCTCGAGCGCACCGTTCTGGCACGGCTTCGCGAACACAAGACGAACGCGCTCCTGGAGCAGATCGTGGAGAAGTCGACGATCCCGGTACCCGAGTCGATGGTGCAGGTGGAGCTCGAAAACTCGTGGCGCAACTTCGTGCAGCAGTTCCGCGCGACCGAGGAACAGGTCCTCCAGCTGCTTACGGCGCAGGGACGGACGAAGGAGAGCCTGCTCGAGGAGTGGCGCGAAACCGCCGCGGAGCGGGTCCGGGCGCAGCTCGCGGTTCAGAAGATGCTCGAGGCCGAACAGATCGAGGTCACCGACGAAGAGGTGGAGGCCGAGCTCGCGCGCATGGCCGAATCCGGAGGCGCGTCGCTGGAGCAGCTCAAGGCGTACTACGAGCAGCAGAACATGATGGACTACGTCCGCCGCGAGGTGCGCGAGCGCAAGCTCTTCGACAAACTGCTCGAGGAGACGAAGATCAGGAAGGGTGAGAAGCAGAGCTTTCTGGACTTGATGGGGCGCAATGAATAACTTCTGCGAGAGGAAGGCATGAACCACTACCGACCCGATCTCCAGGACAGAACGTCCGAACAATCAGTTTTCGTCCCGACCATCCAGGAGCAGAGCGGGTTCGGCGTGGAGCGCTGGGACGTCTTCTCGCGCCTGCTCAAGGACCGGATCGTATTCCTTGACGGTCCCATAGACGACATGTCCGCGGACACGGTCATCGCCCAGCTGCTCTACATAGAGAGCCAGGACCCGGAAAAGGACGTGAGTCTCTACATCAACACGCCGGGAGGATCGGTGACCGCGGGGCTCGCGATCTACGACGCGATGCAGTACATCAAGCCGGACGTCGTGACGATCTGCATCGGTCAGGCGGCGAGCATGGGGGCGATTCTGCTCGCGGCCGGGGCGTCGGGCAAGCGCTTCGCCCTGCCCTCCTCGCGGGTGCTCATCCACCAGCCGTGGGGCGGCGTTCAGGGGCAGGCGACCGACATAGGAATCCAGGCTCGCGAAATCGTGCGTCTGAAAAAGCTGCTCACCTCGTATTTCGCGAAGCACACGGGCAGGAGCGAAGAGCAGGTCGAGCACGACATGGAGCGCGACCGGTTCATGTCCGCCGAAGAATCGGTTGAGTACGGCGTCGTCGACAAGGTGTTCGTCAGAGACCCGAATGAGTAAGAGCCGCACGGACAACGCCAAGATCTGCTCGTTCTGCGGGAAGAGCGCGGACTTCGCCAGGCGCCTGATCGCGGGGCCGGGCGTCTACATCTGCGATGAGTGCGTCAACGTTTGCAAGAAGATCCTCGACGAGGAAGACGACGTTCTCACGTCGGAGTTTCTTGATGACGTGCCGAACCCGCACGAGATCAAGGGCTACCTCGATCAGTATGTGATTGGTCAGGAGCAGGCGAAGAAGTACCTCTCGGTCGCCGTCTACAACCACTACAAGCGCATCACCCACAGGAGCCGGCTCGACGAGGACATCGAGCTCGAGAAGTCGAACGTCCTGCTCGTGGGACCCACCGGTACCGGCAAGACGCTGCTCGCGCGGACCCTCGCGAGGAAGCTCAAGGTCCCCTTCGCGATCGCCGACGCCACCACGCTCACAGAAGCCGGATACGTCGGCGAGGACGTGGAGAACATCCTGCTCAAGCTCTACCAGTCCGCGGGCAACAATATCAGCGCCGCCGAACGGGGGATCGTCTACATCGACGAGATAGACAAGATCTCGCGCAAGAGTGAGAACGTCTCGATCACCCGCGATGTCTCGGGCGAGGGCGTTCAGCAGGCGCTGCTGAAAATCATCGAGGGCACCGTTGCCTCGGTCCCGCCGCAGGGCGGACGCAAGCACCCGAGCCAGGAGATGATCAAGATAGACACGGGGAACATCCTGTTCATCTGCGGCGGCGCCTTCGTGGGGCTGGAGAGGATCATCGAGTCGCGCGTGGCCGAGCAGCCCATGGGCTTCGGGGCCAAGGTGCGGGCCAGGAACAGGGAAGACGTTGACGAGCTGTTCCGCGCGCTCCATCCGGACGACTTGATCAAGTTCGGGCTGATCCCGGAGTTCGTGGGCAGGCTGCCTATCCACGTGACGCTGCACAATCTCACGGCGGATGACCTCGTGCGCATCATCCGCGAGCCGAAGAACAGCGTCCTTCGCCAGTACCAGAGCGCGCTCAAGCTCGACGACGTGGAGCTCGTCTTCGAGAATCAGGCGGTCGACGCGATCGCCGAGCTCGCGATCATCCGCAAGACCGGTGCGCGCGGGCTGCGCGCGATCGTCGAGGGCCTGATGATCGACCTGATGTTCGAGATCCCGTCCATAGCGGGCCCAAAGCGGGTGACTATCACGCGTGAGGTCGTGATGAACGAGGAAAAGCCGACGATCGTCCCCGTGAAGCAGAGCGCATAGCGGTATCGCGTCGGGCTTCCCCCCACCCTCTTTCCCCGCTCTTGCGGCTTCAGTAGAATCTGGAGTCTATGCCGCATCTGACCGGTCGATCACTGCTCTCGCTGCTCGACTACTCCCGGGAGGAGATCGAGTACCTCGTGGACCTCGCGCTTCAGTTGAAGGCCGACCGTGCGGCCGGCCACCGCAGGCGACGCCTGGAGGGGTACACGCTCGCGATGATCTTCGAGAAGCGCTCCACCCGCACGCGCGCGTCGTTCGAGACTGCCTTCGGCGAAGAGGGAGGGCACCCGGTCTTCCTCTCCACCGACGACATCCATCTGGGCGTCAAGGAGGATCTCGCGGATACCGCGCGCGTGCTCGGCCGGATGTTCGACTGCATCGAGTTCCGCGGGTTCGAACAGCGGACCGCGGAGGATCTCGCGCGCTACTCGGGGGTCCCGGTCTACAACGGTCTGACCGATCTCTACCATCCCACGCAGGCGCTCGCCGACCTGATGACCGTCCGCGAGTGCTTCGGTTCGCTCGCCGGCAGGCGGCTCGTCTACGCGGGCGACGGGCGCAACAATGTCGCCCACTCGCTGATGATCGGGTGCGCGAAGACGGGCCTCGACTTCGTGGTCTGCGCGCCCGCCGAGCTGCAGCCGAAGGCGGATTTTGTTGCTCGGTGCCGGGGGCTTGCCGCGGAGACGGGAGCTGAGCTTCTCGTCACCGACGAGCCGGCGAATGCGGTACGCGGCGCCGACGCGATCTACACCGACGTGTGGACATCCATGGGCGAGGAGGCGCAGGCCGGGCACCGAAGGCAGATCCTCGGGCCCTACCAGGTCAACGAACACCTCATGGCGGCAACCGGCAACGACGATACGGTCTTCCTCCACTGCCTGCCGGCGGTCAAGGGCGAGGAGGTGACCGACGCGGTGTTCGAGGGGCCGGCCAGCCGCGTCTTCGACCAGGCGGAAAACCGCAAACACACGATCAAGGCCCTCATGCTCGCCACGCTCGGCCGCGAGGATGGCCAGGAATAACTGCTTGAAGAGCCGCGATGCGCGTCTTATACTCTTTCCCGTAGGAGGGCACGGTGAAAAAGCTTGCACTCGTCCTGCTGATTCTGATCGCCGTCTCGATGGTTGCGGCGACGCAGGAACCAAGTCTCTACGTCACAACGCTCTACATAGAGAAGGTCTATCCCACGACGTTCGGCTATCGCATCGACTATCGACGGCAGAACTCGCTCATGCTCGCGACCGCGTATCTGCCGCTGGAATGGTTCGGCGGTCCCACGGCGAAGGCGCGCCTCGTCTATGCGGACGACCGGGCCGTACCCTTCATCAATATCTTCTGGCGCGACGCGGAGATCTCGCACGTCGTGCTCTACGTGCAGCGCAACATGAACCACCTGTCCTGGGGCAGGCTCGCGCAGACTGACGGCCTCAAGGCTCGATTCGACCTCGAAGCCCCCGAGTTCCAGTTCTAGCGCCTCCTCATGCCGCGCGCCCCGATCCCGTCCGGGCCGACGCTACCTCCTGAAGTACGTGCCTTTCTCGAGGCGCACGAGACCTTCTTTCTCGTCGGCCACATAGAGCCGGACGGCGACTGCATCGCCTCGGCTCTCGCCCTCGCCTCCTTTCTCGAACGCTCGCTCGGCAAGCGCGCGTTCTGCCTGAACGTTGGTCCCTTTGACCGGCGCGAGATTCGCTCGTTCGGCGACCAGTTTCGCACCCGTCTCGATCCGGCGGTCCGGCGCGAGGCCGTTCGCCCCGCGGCGATCATCCTCGACTGTAGCGGTCCGGACCGGATTGGGGCGCTCAAGGACGACATCGCGGGGCTCCCGGTAGCAGTTGTGGACCACCACGCGACCACGACGTCGCACGGGGAGGCCGCCTTCCTCGTGCCGACGGCCGCCGCCACCTGCTATCTCGTGCAGCTCGTGATTGAGGGCTTCGGCGCCTGCATGACCCGCCGCGAAGCTGAGCTCCTGCTGTTCGGCATCGCAACCGACACGGGATTCTTCCGTCACATAGAATCCAGCGCAGCGGATCTGATGGCCGGGGTCTCGCGACTCCTCGCCGCCGGCGCCTCGCCCAGGGAGGCGCACGCGCGCATGACCGGCGGCCACACGATGGGCTCGCGGCAGTTGCTTGGCGCGCTGCTCCACCGGGCCGAGTCCTTCTGCGACGGAGCCGGAGTGATCAGCTGGGAGACCGCCGACGATGTTCGACGATACGGCCGCGAGAGCCGCGATTCGGACACGCTCTACGAGCTCCTCTTCGGCATCGCGGGCCTGCGCACCGCAGCGCTCGTGCGCTACGAGTCGGCCACGACCGTCTCAGGAAGCCTGCGTTCGATCGACGATCTCGATGTGAGCGCGATCGCCGCATCGTTCGGAGGCGGCGGTCACCGGCGTGCCGCCGGGTTCACCGCCGAGCTCGAGCTCGACGAGGCAATCAACCTCGTTCGCTGCGGACTCGAGGCGGCGCTGCGCTCTTCGGGTACGTAACAGCCGGTAACAGCACGCGAAGGAGACCGCTCGTCGTCTGATTTCACGGCCCCGCACGTGGCACGTGAATTGCTATCCCCCGGCGGGGGAAGAGAAAAAGTGACGACCATGACCGAACAGGTGCTCGACGCCCAGCGCGGGACGGCCGAGCTCGATGCGGTGGTAAAGGCGATTTCCGAGTTCGTCTATCGCTACCCGGCCGGACGGCCCGGCTTCTCCGAGGAAGACGGTGCCGAGTTCCTGCTGCAGTTCTACCCGCGGATACGCAGGCTCATACGCCGGTACAAGCCGAGCGGCACGACCTTCGACAGCTATCTGCTCAGCACGCTTCGCTGGCAGCTGCGATCATTCGCGATAGAGCGCTCGACCGAGCGGATCCGGCTCGAGACCGCGTGCGACCGCTCAATCGCCTACGAGATCACCGGCAGGGATGCGGCCGACCCGCCGCCGGCGGTTCCGCCTTCGGCGATCCTGCCGTCAACCGACTCCGGCCTGCCGCGTGCACAGGCCACGCCGACGCATCGCCCGGGTCGTCCGGTGCACCGCACGGTCCGCCGGCTCCCGGGGCCGCAAGACCCCATGCCGGCACACCGCCCGAGCGCATTGCGCCTGCGCCCCCGGGGAGCGGCGGCGGACCGTCTCACGCCGGGGGAGGCCCAGCGGCTTCTGTGCCTGATCCTGAAGACGGGTGACCGGTTCGACGCTGCGCTTCGCGAGCGACTTGCGCCCGTTTTGGGATGCGACCGGCTTTGGCTCGACGATCGCTGGCACGATCTGCGCGACCGGACCCACGAGGTCCGGCGTCGCCAGGAGAGGTTCCGGATCAAACGCGATCGGGCATGGTTCAGAATGCGCTGCATCGAAGCTCACCTTCGCGACGCGACTCCTGACGAGCGAGCGCTGCTGCTCGACGAACGCGCTCGCTGGTCTGAACGGTACCGGCGCGCAAGAGCGGAGCTCGACCGGACGACCAGCGGTCCCACTCACGGGCAGATCGCGGAGGTCCTGGGTATCGCGCGGGGAACCGTCGACTCGAGCATCTTCAAGGCGCGCGGGGAGCTCAGGAACGCCCGCTTCCGGGAGCGGCTTGCCAGACTCCTTGATGAGACGTAGGCTGGCGGCATGCACCTGCTCATCGCCACCATGAACCCGCACAAAGCGGGCGAGTTCGCACAGATCTTCGCGGGTCACGAGGTGACGACTCCCGGTGAGGTCGGAATTGCATTCGACGTCGCCGAGACCGGAGAGTCGTTCCTCGCCAATGCGATGCTCAAGGCCACGAGGCTACGTGAGCAGATCGACGAGCGACCGGAAGAAGAGCCGGTCGTGGTTGCCGATGATTCGGGTCTCTGCGTGGACGCGCTCTCCGGTGGGCCGGGCATCTACTCGGCCCGGTTCGGCAGCCCCGACGGAGGCAAGACCGAGCTCGACGCGCCGGCGCGGAACGAGCTGCTCCTCCAGGCGCTCCAGGGGATCCAGGACCGACGCGCGCGCTTTGTCTGCTGCATGGTCGCGCTGATCTCAGGCTCGCGCATGGTGATCGCACAGGAGAGCTGGGAGGGGCAGATCGCGCTCGCTCCTTCGGCCGCAACGGGCGGATTCGGCTACGACCCGGTGTTCTACCTGCCCGAGCTCGGCTGCACCGTCGCGGACCTGCCGGCCGCGGAGAAGCACCGCCTGAGCCACCGTGGACGAGCCTCGCGGGTGCTCACCGCGGCGATCAAGGCGGCACTGCGCGAGGGATAGTCGCAGGGGCGCCGGCCGGCGCCTCAGGCTCGTTTCAGCCTGGGTGAGCCCTTGCGCTTCTCAGGGAAGATCTCCTCGTAGCGGCGAAGGCTGCCCGCGATGATCTCGAGCGCCTTGTCGCGATCGACGATCATCTTGACCGAGGTATCCGAGTGTTCGAGCGCCTTGTAGACCTCAAAGAAGTGTGAGATCTCGGTCAGGATGTGCTGCGGGAGCGTCGAGATGTCGCGGTAACCCGAGTAGACCGGGTCGCGGAAAGGTATAGCGATGATCTTCTCGTCGACCTCCTGATTGTCGACCATCTTCACCACGCCGATCGGGTAACACTCGACCATCGTCAGCGGATCGAGCGTCTCCGAGCACAGCACAAGGACGTCGAGCGGATCGTTGTCGTCGGCGAAGGTACGCGGGATGAACCCGTAGTTCGACGGATAGTGGGTGGAGGTGAACAGAATCCGGTCGAGCTTGATGAGACCGGTCTCCTTGTCCAGCTCGTACTTCTTCTTGCTGCCCTTGGGTATCTCAATGACCGCGAGGAAGCTCTCCGGACTGATCCGTCCCGGATCGATGTCATGCCATGGGTTCATGAGCAGGAGATACTCACGGCGGCGATTCGCGTCAAGCTTCCCGCAATCCGACGATTGGTCTTGACGATTTGTTCGTTTCTATATAGTTTAACGTCGAACAATATGGAGGTGTACAAATCACCTCCAATCGGGCATGATGGACGCATGAAGGATGCAGAACATCAGTACCGGGAGGCGCTGGCGGCGTACGTCAAACTCTCCCGCGCGAACGACACGATCGAGCGACGGATCATGGGGCACAAGCCTCTCCCGGCCGGGATGTCCGTCTCTCAGTTCGCCGTTCTCGAGGCGCTCCTGCACAAGGGCCGCCTCACGCACCACGAGGTGGCCCGGAAGATCCTCAAGACCCGGGGCAACATCACCTCGGTCGTGGATCGGCTCGAAGGCCTCGAGCTCGTGGCACGGCGCCGCTGCGACACCGACCGCCGCCGCGTCTACCTCGAGCTCACCGACCGCGGGCGGACGGTCGCCCGGTCGGCCTTCGAACGGATGCGCGAGGCGATCACCGCGGAGATGTCGGTACTCTCGCCCGACGAGCTCGTTGAGCTCGCTCGACTCTGCAAGAAGCTCGGCACGGCGAAGCGCTACCCGCTGCCGGCCGGGGAGGGACCATGAAAACGGCAATCTTCTTCTACTCAACCTACGGACACATGTACAAAATGGCCCAGGCCGCGGCCGAGGGCGCCGCGCGCGCCGGCGCGGAGGTCAGGCTCCTCCGCATCCCTGAGGTCATCCCGGAAGAAACGCTCAAACAGATGGGCGCCTACGAGGCGCAGCAGGCCTTCGCCGACCTCCCCCTCGCCACGGTGGATGATCTGCGCTGGCCGGACGCCGCGGTCTTCGGCGTACCCACGCGCTACGGCAACATGCCCGGGCAGTTCCGCAACTTCTTCGACCGGGCCGGCAAGATCTGGACCGACGGGGCAACGATCGGCAAGGTCGCCACGGTCATGTCGAGCTCCGGCACGCAGCACGGCGGGCAGGAGACGACGATCCTCACGACCCAGATCACGCTCATGCACCTTGGCTACGTGATCGTCGGCCTGCCCTACTCCTACCAGGGGCACTCCAAGATAGACGCGGTGAGCGGCGTCACCCCCTACGGCGCCTCCACGATCGCCGGCACCGACGGCAGCCGCATGCCGGATGAGAACGAGCTCGAGGCCGCCCGCTTCCAGGCCGAGCACGCCTCCCGCATCGCCGGCAAGCTCTTCGACTGACCGCGCCCCACACACGACCGCGCCGGACCGCGCCCACGGGTCCATTCCCGACCCGGCGCGTCCGGCCGTGCACGGCTGTGTGTGCACGGCTGTGTGTCTTGTTGACAACGGATAGCCCCTTTGCTATATTTCGGCTTCACGAATCGAGGCCCGGTTTCCTGCGGCGGTGGTGAAACTGGTAGACACGCTAGCTTGAGGGGCTAGTGGGGTAAAACCCGTGGAGGTTCAAGTCCTCTCCGCCGCATCCTTCCTTTTTGTTTCAGTGCAACCAAATCAGAGTGACGGGGTTGACTGTCAGCAACCGCGGCAACGGCCTGCTGCTCTCCCGGAGCCGCTTGCAGCAGGAACAGGGAGTTCACCCTCGCGGCTTCTCTGCCTCCGGATCTGGCTCTCCGTGCTCTCCACGAACCGGGTATCGCCTGAGCGTCTCTCGCGCCTGTTCCGCGAGGTGCTCGAATACCGGTGGCGCGAGGCGCGAGAATGTCAATCTGAGCTCGTGGTCGTCAATGCAATCGGCCGGCACCTGGTCCTCGTCGAGTAGCTCATGGGCAAGCACAACGGTGAGCGAGAGGTTGCCGTCGTCCTCCCGTGCAGCACAATACCGCAGCGTCTGGTCCCAGAAGGGGTAGATCTCCTCGCCATCGCCGGCTCCCGTGGCCCATGCCTCGAGCCAGCGAATGTACCTCTCCAGTTCGATCGTCGTGACTGATGGGTCTTCACACACGAACGAGAAGCGATCTGACTCGACTTCGGCCCGCAGGCGAAGCCACTGCAGGTCGTAGAAGTGCAGGGACAGATCATCGTACTGATAGCCCAGAACCGAGAGGCGGATGCGATACCGTTCATCTTCCAGCGAGAACACTCATCCCCCTCAAGCCCGTAGTCCTGCGGACAATCGGCAATGCCAAGCTACCGGACGCGGCGCCCGAGGTCAATCGCAGACGGGATGCTCGCGAGAGCGACCGCGACCCGGTTGAGCCACCTCAGCGTGTGGGGTATGCTTTCCCGCATAGCAGCTCAGCATGAGGAATCCAGATGTGGCGGCGTAACCTCTACGCCGCGTGGGTAGCACAGATACTCTCTATCACCGGCTTCGGTTTTGCACTTCCGTTCATACCGTTCTACATCCAGGAGCTCGGCGTGACCGAGCCCGACCGGCTGCGGCTGTGGACCGGCATCCTCGCAAGCGGCCCCGCGCTCAGTATGGCGCTCGTGGCGCCGGTGTGGGGACTCCTGGCCGACCGGCTTGGCCGGAAGCTGATGATGCTGCGGGCGCTTCTGTTCGGCTCGATCATACTGCTCCTCATGGC
>SKQU01000095.1 GCA_007118855.1 Spirochaetaceae bacterium | reverse complement strand
TCCGGCTCGTGCTCTTCGACGAGGCGTTCAACAAGATGGACGACGAGCGGATCGGCCGGATGGTCGACTTCTTCCGCAAGCTCTCCATGCAGGTCGTGACCGCCGTTCCTACCGAGAAGCTCGAGTCGATCGCGCCCTACATGCACCGCACCAACCTCGTGCTGCGCCGCAACTACCGCGCCTTCGTGCGCGAGTACGCGATCACCGACCGGGAAACCGGCGCCGCACCCGAACTCCGCGCGGCGCCCGAACCCGAGGCCGCATCCGCCCAGGGCGCCACGTGAGCCGCCCCCCGCACGGCGGACGGCGGCCGGGCGGCGCCCACCTCAGCACGACCGCCCGCACGATCCTCGCCGAGTTCGCCGACTCCTTTCCGGATAGCGCGCACTTCCGCGGAGGCCGCAAGCTGCGCAAAGGCGGCTGGCATCGCGTCTTCCCGGGTCTGGATACCGACGTCGAAACCAAAGAGGCCTTTCTCGACGCGGTCGACGAGCTCGTCGGGCTCGGGCTGGTCTCCGTCCGGTGGCGGCGGTTCCGCGAGGGGAGCGAGGTGGACGCGCTCTACCTCGAGGACGCCGAGCGGCTCTTCGCCTTCGTGGGGCGCGCCTCTCCGCAGGAGGTACGCGAGGAGATGCTTGCCGTCCTGCGAAGCGACGCGTGGACCGCTCCCGCCGATCCTGCGCTCCGCGATGTGCAGGCGGCCGTCCGCACCCACCTCGCCGCGGCGCTCGAGGAACGCCACCCGGTGCCGGCCGGCGACGCCGCGGAGCTGCGCGATCTCGCTTGTCTCTTCGCCGTCTCTCCGGCCGAGGCGCGGCTCGTGCCGCTCCGCGCGCTGAGTGTCCGGCTCTACCGCGACAGCAAGCGGCTCGAGGCTCTGCTTCCGGTCGCCGACCGTCTGACCCGGCGTGCGGCCGGCGTGGCGATCTCCGCAGAGCTGGGGCTTGCCCGCTCCTATCCTGAGGCGTCGCTCGCGCTGCGGGGCAGGCTCGTCTTCGCGGCGTCGCGGCCGCAGCGCTGGGTGTGCGCCGGACGAGCCGTGACGCTCCCGGCCGCGACGGTGGACGAGATTCTTGCGATCGAGTTCTCAGGGCCCACGCCGGCGGTCCTCTCGGTCGAGAACAAGGAGACCTTCCACACTCTTGCCGAACGGCTGCGCACCGGTGCGCTTCCGCCTCCATTCGAGGCGGTCGCCTACTGCGGCGGCCATCCGCATGCGGCGTACATCGGCCTGCTCTCGCGCTGCGCGACCGCGGGCGCGGAGCTCTACCACTTCGGCGACCTCGACCCCGATGGTCTGCTCATCCTCGCCGAGCTCGACCGGGCGTTCGACGCCGAGGTTCGTCCCTTCCTGATGGATGTGTCGACCTACCGCGCGTATCTGCCCTACGGCTACCGGCCTCCGGAGGCGCGCCTCGAGCTCCTTGCGGCGTCGCAGAGCTCGCTTCCCGCGGCAGTCCGCCCCCTCGCCGCCGAGATCCTCGCCCACGGCAGGGGGGTTGAGCAGGAGGTGATCGCGGTGGGGGCTACCGGCCGTCAGTGAACGCGGCGGCCGACCTGCCGGTCAGGGCGGGCCTTTCTACCGCTCCCCCCATCCCGCCACCAGATCCACCAACCATCCCCTGAACTCGTCACTGATGTCGCCGTGCTTGAGCCCGAAGAGGACGCTCGTCTTGAGAAAGTCGAGCTTGTTGCCGATGTCGTGCCGCACGCCGTTAATCCGGTAACCGTAGATCGAACGGTCGGCGAGGAGGATGCGGATCGCGTCGGTGAGCTGGATCTCGCCGCCCTTGCCGGGCGTCGTCATGTCGAGCGCCTGGAAGATCTCCGGGGGCAGGACGTAGCGGCTGGCAACGGCGAGACGCGAAGGGGCCTCAGAAAGCGTCGGCTTCTCGATCATCCGGTCGATCCTCCAGGTCCGCTCGTCGATCGGTTCGCCGCCGACGATTCCGTAGCTCGACACGTGTTGTGGGTCGACTTCTTCGAGTGCGAGCACCACCTCCTGATGCTCCTGGTAGACGTCCATGATCTGGCGGATGATTGGGCGCTCTTCAAAGCTCTCAACGATCGTATCGCCGAGCAGCACCGCAAACGGCTCGTTGCCGACGTGGTCACGCGCATGGCTGATCGCGTCGCCCAGGCCGTTCTGCTCGTTCTGCCAGACGAAATGGATACGCACGTCGTCCGGCAGGGTCCGGATCGACTCGAGCTCTGCGGTCTTCTGCTTCGCGATGAGCTGGTCCTCGAGCTCGACGTTCCGTCCGAAGTGTTCCTCGATCGAACGCTTCCCGCGACCGATGATCATCAGGATGTCCCGGATGCCCGCGTCGATCGCCTCGCGCACCACGTACTCTATCGTCGGAGTGTCCACGACCGGGAGCATCTCCTTTGGCTGTGACTTCGTCGCCGGGAGGAAACGGGTCCCGTAGCCGGCTGCCGGTATGACGGCCTTTCGAATCATGCGCCGCTCCTGTTCGCCGCGGATCTCAGGCTGTACTCACCGCCGGCGATCGCCGGCGTGAATACCGTCGCGCCCAGGGCGCCAAGCGCCTCGCGCAGTCTGTTGAGCATCGTCTCGTCGCGATAGATACCAATCACGGCGCCACCGCTTCCGGTGTACTTGGCCGACGCGCCGGTCGAGCGCGCCGCTTCCACCATCTGCACGTGTCGCGGATTCAGGTCCATGATCGAACGCCGCAGGTCGAAGTTTGCGTCGATGATGCGATTCATCTCCGCCTCGTCGCCACACTCGAGTGCGGTGCGAAACGCGTCGGTCAGAATCGCAAACTCTTCCATCGCCCGGTGCACCTGCGCATCGCCGTTCTGCCAGCGGTAGCGCAGGTTGTTATGGACGATCTCCGTCCCTTCGGCGAAGCCGGGGTTGAAGGCGATGTAGAGCCGCGGCAGGCGCTCGGGCGCGAGCTCAGTGTAGATTCCGTACCCGTGCTTCTCCATGTGCTCGCGGGTGAAGTCCATGTGTACGATCCCCTCGTACACCTGCGCTACGCGGTCCTGGAGGCCCGCGCCTATCCCGAGCTCCTCCGTCTCAACGGAGAGGACCAGGTTTGCCAGCTGTGGCTTGGGGATCGTGACGCCGTAGAAGGTGGACAGCGCCCGCATGCACGCAGTGGTGATCGCGCTCGACCCGGCGAGGCCCAGGTGTGCGGGGATCGACGTATGGTACCGGATCGAGAAGTTCCGGTCGTGGAGCGCCGCTCCGGTATCCGTGCAGTAGTCGTGGAACCGCTTCAGCGCGGCCTTGACCAGCCGGACACCGCCGTAATAGCCGTAGGCCCGCACGTCCGTCGCGAGCGCCCCAAGACTCGCAAACCGTGAATGATCTCGCTGAGCCGGGAGGATCTCGATCTCCGGGGTGTCGTACAGCGTGACGTCGGCCTGGAAGTTCGAGAACGCGAACGCGATGGTCTTGCCGAAGTAGCCGTCCGAAGGATTCCCGATCAGCGCGGCGCGCGAGTACGCGCGTGATTTTACGATCATCGGTGCCGATTCTACGGGGAAACGCCATAGGCTGTCACTCACCCTGCAGGTCGGGCGAAGGCCAGATCGAGGATTGCGTACTTTCGAAGCCGTGGCCCCACGCTCTGCTGTCCCTTGCACCAGTGCGCCGGCGGGCTTGCAAGCTGCGCCAGCCACACCTGCCTCATCGACTCCG
>SKQU01000055.1 GCA_007118855.1 Spirochaetaceae bacterium | reverse complement strand
GACGCGACGGAACGATCTGCCGGTACTACCACACGGCGCTGCGGTGGCGCCCTCACGCCCCGGTCAACTCGACGAGCTCACGGATCTCGGTATTGCTCAGCTTCGTGAGCCACTGCTCTCCTTCGGCGACGGTGAGGTCGGCGAGCTCCTTCTTCGCGTCGAGCATTTCGTTGATCCGCTCCTCGAAGGTGCCGCGGGTGACGAGTCGGTAGACGGTCACATCCTTGCGTTGGCCGATGCGAAAGGCGCGGTCGGTCGCCTGGTTTTCGACGGCGGGGTTCCACCACAGGTCGTAGTGAACGACGTGATTCGCGGCCGTCAGGTTGAGTCCGACGCCGCCGGCCTTGATGGAGAGGACCATGACGCGGTGCGAGGGGTCGGTCTGAAAGGTGTCGACCATCGCGTCGCGCTGGGGACGCGAGCTGCCGCCGTGGAGGAAGAGACAGGGTGAATCGAGCCCGGTCTCGATGATCGGCTTCAGGAGCTCGCCCATCTGTGCATACTGGGTGAAGACGAGCGCCTTCTCGCCCCGCTCGGTGATCGTGGCCAGCAGCTCGAGCAGCATCTGAGCCTTTCCAGACTCCGCGGGTGAGGCCGAACCCTTCTTCACGTAGAGTCGGGGGTGGCAGCAGATTTGCTTGAGCCCGGTCATGAGCTTGAAGACCACGCCGGCCCGGTTGATGCCCTCGGTACCGGCGAGCCATTCGTCTGTATGCTCGACGAGCTCACGGTAGAGGACGCTCTGCTGCTTCGAGAGCGGCGGAAACCGGTTCGTGACGATCTTGTCGGGCAGGTCGTCGATGATGTGTTTGTCGGTTTTGAGCCGACGCATAATCAGCGGCGCGGTGACGCGCCGGAACCGGTCGAGGACGGCGCGGTCGCGAAAGCGCTCGATCGGCACCGCGAAGCTCTCCTTGAACGAGGCCTTCGTCCCGAGGTAGCCCCGCATCACGTAGTCGACGATGCTCCAGTAGTCGAGCAGCCGATTCTCGACCGGCGTGCCGGTCATCGCGATCGCGTAGTCGGACCGGATACCCTTCACCGCCTTCGCCTGCGCGGAGGTCGAGTTCTTGATGTTCTGCGCCTCGTCGAGCACGGTCACCGACCAGGTACGGCCCCGGAGCGCCGACGCGTCGCGGCGCGCAAGCGCGTATGTAGTAACGACGAGATGAGCGTCGTCAGGAAGCTCCCGGCTCGCGCCATGGTAGACAACGACCCGGAGGTCCGGGGCGAACCGCCCGATCTCCCGCTCCCAGTTCGTCACAACGCTCGCCGGAACGACGATCAGCGCCGGGCGCTTCGCGGTGACGACGCCGTCGTTGTGCAGCTGCAGCAGGAAGGCGATCACCTGTACGGTCTTGCCGAGCCCCATATCGTCCGCCATGACCGAGCCGAGCCCGATGCGGTGATTGTGACAGAGCCACCGGTAGCCGCGCTCCTGGTACGGGCGAAGCGTCGCGCGCAGGTTGGACGGAACGGCGACCTCAGGCGGCGCGAGGAAGGCGTCGAAGAGCGCCGTCGTCGACTCGTCCATCGCGACGGGGGCTCCGTCGAACTCGCCGGTAAGGCCGGTCTTCAGGAGCTCCATGGGCGAGGGGGTCGGGTCACGCTCGAGTCGGCGCTTGATCGAGTCGATCTGCTTCTCGTCGAGCTCGAGGAACATGTCCTTGTACCGGACGAAGCGGCGATACTGCGACCCGATCTTCGTGAGCTCGTCGGCCGAGATGAAGGCGTCGCCGACGGCAACCTGCCAGTCGAACTCGAGCATCTGCGCGAGCGAGGTATAGGAGACGACGCTGTCCTGTGATCCCGCGGCGCTCCTGATCCCGAGCGTGAGGTGCGGGAGGAAGGCCTCGCGCAGGACCTTCGGGACGACAGTGCGCACGCCGAGCGTGCGAAGCGCTGCAAGCGCGGCGAACCAGCCCTCGATAAACGCGTCGGCCTTCACGGTCACCGGACCGGAGCCGCGGAGGAAGTCGTTCACCGTGGGCAGGTAGGTCGCAAGCAGGCTCAGGTCGCGCAGGAGCGGCAGCGTCTCGTTCTCGGGGCGCGCGAGGAAGGCGTCGAACGACTCGGGCAACTGCTCGTCGTGTCTGCGGTCGGCGACGCGGATCTCGAAGGAGAACGCGTCGGCCCCGCGCTCCTCGACGTGGATCACCGGGTGATGGTGAATGGGCCGGATGAAGAAGCGGCCGAGCCAGAGGTGGATCGTCTGCGCGTTCTCCCGCTCCTCGAACTTGCGCGGGGTGTACTCGGCGGCGCGGAAGAAGAGCGCGGTGACCGGGTCTTCGTCGGCCCGCTTCACCGGCTCGAAGAGATTCAGGTAGTGACGCAGGAAGAACGAGACGAGGAAGAAGACCTGCTCGCGGGGAACGAGCGGTGAGGTTCCGTAGCGCACGATCTCGCGCGGCAGCGCGTCGACGAGCGCGTTGAAGATCTCCGCGACCTCGCGGTTGTAGAGCGCGGGGATCCACCTGACGATGTAGGTTCCGCTCTTCATCGCGATGATGTCGGGGATCGCGGCGTTGCGCTCGAGCAGCGTCAATGCGAAGCTGTGAACCATGATCAGGTACGAGACCACCGGCGGATAGGCGGAGAGGTCGCCCGCGGAGAGCAGATGGAGGTAGTCGATGAACGGCGAAACATCGTCGGAATCAAACTTCACCCCGGCGCTCCCCTTCTTCAGGGTGCCGGCGAAGGAGTTCTTCGACTTGCGGATGGAGATCGTGCACGAGGTGTAGAGCGTGCGCGGCGGCTCTTCCTGCAGGTCGAGCTGCTTCACGTGACGCCGGGTCGCGCGCGCCACGCGCCGGTACGCGTCGAGCAGGATGGTCTTGAAATCGTTCTTCAGGTAGAAGAGCGGGAACTCGGTCAGAAGCTGCGAGGAGGCGGGGTAGAGATCAGGGACCGTCGCGAAGTCGATCGCCTCGAGGTGTTCGGCGAAGTAGTTGTACTCCTCTTCCTTCGCGGCAACGAGCGACTCGATCCCGACGATGGCCTGCTCTTCTTCGTCCCGCTCACCGCGAATCGCCGCGAGCAGATCGAACCCGTGCATCTCGAAGACGAGGAAGGGGTTTTTGTCTATCTCGTTCGCGATGAGATAGACGACGGCGGCGAGGTGTTTGCACGGCACCGCCCAGTCGGGACAGCTGCAGTGCATGTTGAGCTCTTCCCAGCTCTTCGGGAAGAGCCTGATCCCGTGAGCGGCGCAGCCTTCGTCGTGCTCGGGAGGCAGCCGACGAGCCTCGAGCTGCGAGAGGAAGTAGGGGCTCTCCTTCACGAGCGAGGTGATCGTGCGCTCCTGCTCGGCGGTGAAGCTCCAGAGCTCGAGCGCCACCTTGTACGGCGACGGCCTCGTGCCCTGAACGCGCGCCTCGACGAGCGTATGGTGGGTCTCTATGGATCTCACCGACCCGTTGCGGGCGTAGCGAACCCCGCGCGGGAGCCGGTTCTGGAAGTCGATATGCGAAAGCGCGTCGAGCCAGCGTTTGCCCCACCAGGTATGTCCGAACTCAATGCGTGCCACGGTCCCTCCGGCGGCTCCAAGCTACCCGGACCGGGCGGCCCGAGGCAAGGCTATGAGACTGGTCCCGAAATTGTGGATGCCTGCTCAGTACCCGACAGAGCCTGTCCCGGCCGGACTCTCCGGCCGCGCAGAGCATCATCAACAATTT
>SKQU01000374.1 GCA_007118855.1 Spirochaetaceae bacterium | reverse complement strand
CTGAGGAGTCCGTGAATGCCGTCATTGTGAACGACGCGGTCTGTCCTCCCGCGAAGGACATGTTCACAACCTGATTGTCCACCACGTCGTTGTCGCAGGAGTAGACGCATCGTCCATACGGACCGGTTCGCAGGGCTTCGGTCAGCGTCTCCTCTGAGGGGTCCGGGTCCACGACGTCCACCGGCCAGCCTCTGTGGCCGTTCCTCAGCCGTCCGAGGTAGATCTTCTTTGCCGAGTAAGGGCAGGTCGCCTCGATCGAGCAATCGAGGCAGCGGTCCGCAGCGCCTTGCGGTTTCTCCGTCGTTCGGAAGTGCTTCAGCGAGCCGAAGGACGAGACCGCCGTGCAGTCGTCGTTGATGAAGTGGTGGATCAGATCGATATCGTGGCACGACTTGGCGAGGAGCATGAAGGACGACTCCTTCTCGTTGCGCCAGTTTCCTCGTACGTACGAGTGTGCCTGATGCCAGTAGGTCACCGGCTCGAGGTGTTGAATGCTGACGACGTCGCCGAGTGCGCCGGATTCGATAATCTCCTTGATCTTCCGGTTGTAGTCGGTGTAGCGCAGCACGTGGCACACACCAAAGAGAACACCCGCCTTCTTCACCGCAGCGATGATCCGTTCGCAGTCGGCCTCAGTGGGAGCGATCGGCTTCTCCAGGAGGATGTGATAGCCCTTCTGTGCGAACGCCTCAGCCGGCTCGACATGCATGTGGTCGAGTGTGGAGATGACAACCGCATCCGCGAATCGATCACGGGCAGCCATCGCGCGCCAGTCGGTGAAGACGTTCTCCGCGGGAATCTGGTGAGCCTCTGCTGTCTCGGCCCGGTAGAACTCCCGAGGCTCGGCTACGCCCACCACCCTGGCGTTCTCAGCGTGATTGGCCGCATTCTGACCGTGGTTCCTTCCACGATCCCCTGCACCACACAACAGAAGCGTAACGTCCTTCATCGCCTCACCGCATTCAAAGAGATTCGGCGAGTGTACAGGAGCCATCCGTGCGATGCAATACACAGCGCAGAGTCCTGAGCGCAGAGTCCGGGCACCGGTCTGGTCCGCTCTATCCCGCAATCGGCGGCGGCGGTTCATCGAGCTGGTGGAGACGGTGCGTGCATTCGGTCTCACCACCAACGAAGACGGCCCGGATGTGCTCGATGAAGTTCGGTATGACCGTCTGGTAGCTGATCAACGTTCCTTCGCACCCGCGGTCGAGGATCGCCTCCGCGTGTTTCGCAAGGTAGGCGTCGGCGTATGCCATCGCCGTATCGCACGTCTCGTTCACTTGCTCCCGCTGCTCCGGTGTGAGGGCGTCCGGGTGAGAGTGGTCGCAGAACGCCGTCAGCGATTTCATGGCCTGCGCGCAGTCGAGCTGGTGGATGCTGCACTTGACGCGGTTCATCAGAAACCGAAGCGCCTCACGGCCGGCCGGGCCCGTTGCCGATTGAAGACACCGGTTCAGCTCCCCGATCACGGCGGCGTACCGGTTGCGGCACTCGTTGATCGATTGGTCGTCCCACTGCACGGTCCAGGCGAGGCCCGGCCGGATCCAGCAGGAGTTGTAACAGAACCCTATGTTGAACATCCGCTCCCGTGCCAGGTCATCGAGATCGTCGAGTTCCTGCATGGTGGTCGCGAACGTCGCTCCATCCGCGATGCCAAAGGCGCCCGCGGCCCGGGCATAGAAATGCTGCGGATCGACGGGACCGTCGATGAGCGCCTGGCCGGCATACCCCATGCAGAACCGGTTCTCAGCCGTACGCCAATGGTTGAGGGCGACTGCGGCCACCTGTTTCGCTCCGGTCGCCTCTTTCGCGAAAGCCAGGAGCTGTGCGGTCCCGGTGACCGAGTTCTGCTGGAGGTACATGTTGCCGTCGAACTCAATCCAGCTGTACAGCAGTGAGCGCCCGATACTCTCGCTCGTGAGGCCCATCTGCCTGAGATTGTGTACCGAGCGACGCGCGCCATGCGCCGGCAGGAACGACAACGTGACCTCAGGCGGCGCGTATCGCTGCATCACCGAATGCAGGATTCTCAGGGAGTCGGGACACGTGATGTAGGCGCCGAGCGCCAGCGACGGGATCGCCGGGTCACCGGATGCACGCAGCGATTCGATCAACCGCATATTACGCGCGCAGTTGCGAAGCCCGCCTTCCAGTTGCGCCAGGTCCGGCTTCAGGGCCTCGACGAGCGGCGCGTCGAGAACGTCGGGCCCGAACTGCTCAATCAGAAACGACTTGATCTCGTCCACGTCCAGATTCCGGGTGGACTTCCCACCCTCCGGAGTGATCAGCTCCAGCGTATCAACCGCCGGGTAGAGCTTCAGGACGTCACGACAGATCGAGAGGCCCTCCTCATCGGTGTCTCCGGCAGGCTCGATCGACAGCTGCACGTGCATGCCGACCCGTTTGCACTCTGCCATCACCGCGGTGAGCCATTCGGTTGCCAACCGGCTGCGCCGCTCTGGCTCATCGAGAACAGTCTCAATCTCGGGTATGGAGTACACGGATCGATTCCGGATGACGCGGGTGAACGGATCCCGCTGCGGTATGTCGAGTCGGTTCCCGTAGAAGAAGTTGCCGCCGTGCCGGTAGGTCCCGTCCTTCACGAGGCCGAACCACTGGCCGTTGTAGCTGTGGAACGTCATGTGGTTCATCCGCATCCGGGCGAGATTCCGGATGTACTCGAGCGCCTCCGCCAACGGGTACGAAGAGATGTCCATAGCAAAGTTGATGTGCTGGCGGATGCCACGGCGTTTGACGAACGGGGTCACCGTCGTCGTTCCGGTCTCCAGGTCCGACAGCAGGACCCGCTCAGGAGCGATGGGGCCGAGCACGTCAAAGTAGAAGCCCACACGCTCGAGGAACCCGTACAGGGCGTGCAGTGCACACGCTTCGTCGGCGCCGGTCAGATGGATCGCCGTCTGTTCTCCTCGCTCGACGCGGATGGCGTACTGCGTCTGTAGAAGCGCCGGATCGATCGAGAAGGCAAAGAGATAGTCGGCGCCTCCCGCGTCGTCGGTCACCTCGAGCGCGGTCGTCTTCTCGAGAAACGCCCGGCACTCGCGCTCCGCGAACTCGAGCGTGGGATGCGAGTGACTGCTCCGGATACAGATTCGTTGGTGTCTCACAGTTGCCTCCGGGATACCTGTCCTCGTCGGTTGGCTCGAGCTCCTCGTTCCAGGAACGCGCCGCAAAATCAACGCTGCATTGTGCAGCTCCAGTGAGTATTGGCGCTCCTCCTGTGAGGAGTCAACCGTCAGGCGAACTGGCCTCCTTCTGAACCTGTGAGCTCGCCGAGTCAGCCGCAGAAGCCTGGAAACGCGATCTGGTGTTCGACATCGTTGACCCGGGTCTCCGACACCATCTCTCCGAGCGTTCTGCGGCACCATGGCTGCGGGCCAATCTTCGGCACGCCACTCCCAATGAGGCCAGTCTCTACCACCGTCTCCCGGAGCTTCGTTCAGTGTCACGAAGCCTGGTGCCGGGCGCGCCGTATCTCCATTCCGCGCGGCATTGACACATGATCCGTGCACACGTAGTATGTGTTGCAGAGGTGCTCATGAAGAACATCACCCTCTCTATTGATGACGCCCTTCTTCAGGCCGGCCGTGAGTATGCGCGGCAGCACAATATCTCGTTCAACGTGCTTGTTCGCCGGTTGATCGAACAGACCGTGGT
>SKQU01000248.1 GCA_007118855.1 Spirochaetaceae bacterium | reverse complement strand
GAGCTCTCCCGGATCATCCACATAGGCGAAGAGCGCGCGCGGCAGATTGTGAGCCTGCGCCCGTTTCGATCCGTAGACGATCTGGTTCGTGTTCAGGGGATTGGCGAGGCGCGGCTGCGGGCGATCGTGGAGCAGGGGCTCGTCTGCCCGGTCGAGTGAGCTCCGATCAGGGTTGGCATACCGTGCCTGGCCTTGCCTGGCGCATGGATATCTGCGGTCTGTGTAGTACCTTTTGTCTAGAGAGGTTGTATGCGGAAACTGTTTCTTCCATGCTTGGGCTTTGCGCTGATCGTTCTGCTTCCGGTTGGTTGTGTGGTCCTCGAACCATTCACGGTGTCCCGGGCACCACGGGCGAACGTCAGCCTTGACGACATCACGGTCGGCCACAACGATTCGGTGAGACTGTCTGCGCGCACCTACACCGGCACGCTGACAGTTCGCGCCAACAATGCGACGATCACGGGCGCGGGGATCGGCCGGACGATCATCCGGGGTGATGTCCTGATCAACGGAAACGCGAACACGGTGAGCGGAGTGACCATAGTCGGCACCGTCTCCGTCTCGGGGAATGCCAACGATCTGCGGGGATCGGATCTTTCCCGGGCCGAGGTTTCCACGCGGGGGCAGGCCAACCGGTACTGACGCTCGCCGTGCGGCTGCGACGTTCGGTTCGCTGTGACCCGGTAAGAGTTACCCGATAGCGCATGCCGCCGGCGCCGGACGATGTCGCGCCCAGCTGGAACGGTTATTGCACACCATGCCCGGAGGCTCTCTATGCTTCGATGGACATTGATTTTCCTGGTCGTTGCGATCGTTGCCGGGGTATTCGGCTTCGGCGGGATCGCGGCGGCGGCGGGAGGGATCGCACGGATTCTGTTCTTCCTGTTCCTGGTTCTGCTCCTGGTCGCACTGATCATGGGTTTCGTGAGGGGGTGGTAGCGTGAAAACCGGGTCGGCAACACTCGGCATCGTCGGAGGCGCGATCGCGCCGCGGTCCGGGCTTCTCGGCGGGGTGCTGCTCCTCGCAAGCGCCGTCGGCATTCTCCTTGTGCTGGAGATCGGCTTTATCTCGCTCATCACGGCGATACCGATCGGCCTCGGCGGTACCCTCGCGCTCGCTGGGTCAGCGACCGGGGAGCACGCGAGCACCTCGTAGCGAGGCTCCGGCGACAATGAGCACCCACACCTACGTTCAGAATGACGACCAGTTCGTCGCCTGTCTCGAGCGCATGCGCGCTCGCGGAGTGCAGGCGATCGCGATGGATCTCGAGGGGGAGTTCAACCTCCACGTCTACGGCGAACGATTCTGCCTGCTGCAGCTCTTCGATGGAGAAGAGGAGGTCGTCGTAGACCCGTTCACCACGTCGGTCCAGGCGATCGGGAAGCTGCTTGAGAACCCGGCGATCGAGAAGATCACCTACGACTCGGCGAGCGATCGGCTCCTGCTCGCGAAGGCCCACGGGATCGCGATGCGCTCGATCGTCGATCTCAAGCCCGCCGTGGAGATCCTCGGGCTCGAAAAGCAGGACCTGAAGTCGGTGCTCGCGGAGATGCTCGGTATGCGGGACGCCGGGAGCAAGAAGAAGTTCCAGCAGTACAACTGGACGCGCCGCCCGGTCGATCCCGAGGCGCTCGCCTATGCCGCCCGGGATGTCCGGCACCTGTTCGACCTGCGCGACGCGCTGTTCGCGAAGCTCGAAGCGGCCGGTGGCATGGACGAGTACCTGGAGGAGAATCGCAGGCGGCAGGAGAAGGAACCGGATGTCGACCGCGAGCCCGGACTCTTCAGGTCGAACCGATTCGGCCGGCTGAGGCGGGACGAGAAACAGGAGTTCCGACGCCTGTTCGAGATCCGGGACCGGTTTGCGCGGGAGCTCGACCTGCCGCCGAACTCAGTGGTCGCGAACAACGACCTCTTCGCGCTTGCGACCGGTCAGATCACGCCGGCCGACCTGCGCGGGAACCGCCGGCTGCCGGATCGTGCCCTTCGCGCCATTCGAAGCGAGATGGAGGCTCACCGCTCGGGAAGCGATACGACCTCCTCCTCGTCCTGAGCGTAGTCGCGCATGCGGACCTCCAGAGCAGTGCGCAGCGTCTGTCCGGCCGGGAGCGAGTCCTCGATCGCGGCGAGCGTGCTCAGAAGCGCGTGAAGATCGCCGCCCACCGACTCATATACCACCTCAACGAGGTGCATGTCGTCGTTATACGTTCGGTAGAGGTCGACGTACGCGTTGTTGATCTCCCGCTCCAGAAACCACCGGTACGCGTCGCTGGAGAACCACTCGTCATAGTGCGCGGCGAACCGCTCGCGCGCCGCCGCGATCGTCCGGGCCTTCAGCTCCAGGATCTCACGCTCCGGAAGGCCCGAGTCATAGACTGCCTCGAGCTCCCTTGCGAGATTCTGCATGAAGCGCGTGAAGCGCGCCCGTTCCGACTGGCGCCGGATCGCGTCTTCAAGGACCGGGCTGTCGGTCCCATAGCGGTGCTCGAGGTATGCAAGGGCTCCCCGGTCTCCCACGAAGTTCGCGATCGCCTCGTTCAGCGGCACGTCGTTGGAGACCCAGATCGTCGCGTGCGTCATTTCGTGCAGGAGAAGCGAGGCGATGCGCTCCGGCGGGTACATGCTCATGTACGAGTAGAGCGGATCGACGAAGTAGCCGAGCGAGCTGAACGCCCCGACCCTGCGCGTCATGGTCTCCCACCCGGCCGCCTCGAGGCGCCGGGCTTCACGCAGCGCTGCCGTCTCGCGGTAGAACCCTCTGTAGGGCATCGCGCCGACGACCGGATAGCGCCAGAGGTGACGCTCGAAGCTCGTGGGTCTCGCGGCGGAAACGACGTACGCGAGGTGGCCATGGTCGGTCCTGACGAAGGTGGTGTAGCTCTTGGTGTCGCGAAGGCCCATCGAACGGATCCCGTATTCCCGTACCGCCTCGGTGTTCATGATGAACTCGGCGTACTGCGGCCAGTGCTCCATCGCGCGCCCAGTCGGACGAGCCCGGAGCTGGTCGGTGAGAAAGTGAGCCCCTTGACTGATGATGTAGCAGCCGGAGAGGGGGAGTGTCATTAGCATGATCAAAAAAAGTCGCCGGCCCGAGGCCTGGGACACGGCAGGTACTCTTGGGTGCTCGTTCATTCGCCGGCCAGCCTGGGCTCAAGCTACTTCAGGAGACCGGCTGAGGCAAGGGGAAGGAAGCGACGGGGCTGCCCCCTTGAAGAGGCAGCCCCGTATGGATGTCCCCCGGACCCGCTACTGGAGCGGCTGCTCCTCCGGGAAGTCACCATTCTCGATCGGCTCACAGCCCACGAGGACGGCACCTCCCAGCACCATCGGGACGATCAACAGCAGCAATAGCTTCTTCATTCTACTCCTCCTCTGAAGTTTGCTATACCTAAGGATAGGCTCGGCGTGTTGAGGATTCGTCAACGCCGCGTCAGGATCGTGTGGAGTTTCTTCTGTTTGTCTCACCCTCCCTGGACCGCCGCGTACATCGCACGGGTACTGTCTATCGGGATGTCCGGGTTGATTGTGTTTGCCGTGAACACAACCAGGTCCGCATAGCCGCAGCACATCGGCCTGCGAGGACCACTTCGAGTCGTCCCCTGCACGTCATGAGCTGCTCCTTGCCAATCCCATTCACCTGCTATGGCTGTACGACCACAGGATCGAGTATACTCCGGCGGTTAT
>SKQU01000275.1 GCA_007118855.1 Spirochaetaceae bacterium | reverse complement strand
GAAGCTACGAGGTAATTCTGAGTGTAGCCCACATGTTTTGGAGCTTCAACGAAGGTTTTTGGTCAGGTTTGTGGTCGAGGCGTCATGCGTCGCCCGCCGGGTTGTGAAGCGCCACCGCGATTGCTGGCGTATACCTTGTGGGAGCACCCTATCGCAGACGACCACGACGGCCGCTACAAACGCCTCTTCTCGCACCCAGGATTCGTCTCGCGGCTCCTCGAGTCCTTCGTGGACGAGCCGTTTCTCCGGGTGGTCGATCTTTCCACCCTGGAGCTCGTCAACACGAGCTTCGTCTCCAGGAGCCTCGCCCGCCGCCATTCGGATATCATCTGGAAGCTCTTCGTCGCTGACTCCCCCGTCTACTTCTACCTCCTCATCGAGTTCCAGTCCGGCGTGGACGACTCGATGCCGCTACGGTTCCTGCGCTACCTCACCGAGTTCTACGAGTCGCTTGTCACACAGCTCGAGCGAACAGACTCCCTGCCCGCGGTCTTCCCGCTCCTGCTCTACAACGGGGACGAGCGCTGGACGGTACCTCGCTCGGTCGAGCTGATGATCCGCCCCACCATACCAGGGCGCTACATCCCGCATCTGTCCTACTACCCGGTCCTCATCAACGAGATCCCGGAGTCGCGGCTTCGGCGCATCCACAACGCGGTCTCTGCGGTCTTCTACGTGGAGAATGCAGCGCCGGAGGATGTGGCCGAGACGATCGACGTACTCATCGATATACTCAAAGAGGAAGTGCCCGAGCTTCGCGAATGGTTCGCCGAATGGTTCGCCGAAAGTTTCGCTAGTTATCTGGCCGGCCAAGGGCTCGACGTCGCGGTGGGCCAACCCATCCGCGACCTGCAGGAGGTGACGGCGATGTTTGCCACCAAGTTCCAGGAGTATTCGCGACGATTGAAGGAGGAGGGCCTTGAAGAGGGGCTTGAGAAGGGCCGCGAGGCAGGACTCTCAGAGGGACTCGGCCAGGGACGAACAGAGGGCCGCACCGCGGAGCGCCTTGCCATCGCCCGCCGGTTGCTGGAACGCGGCGAGACGGTCGAAGAAGTCGCAGCCGTGACCGGGCTCTCGCCTCACGACGTCGCACATCTCGCGGACTGAAGCCCTTCCCCCATTCGATCTCCGCGAGTACATCCAGGTGCTCAACCCATAGGTGTCCGCCCGCGATCTCGATCCCAAGCCGCGCAATCTCCCGCACTCCAACCGGCAGACTCCCCCTGGACCAGAGCGCCACCTCGTCCGGCAGCTCCCGCTCTGCGACCCCTTGCCTGGTCGCGCCCCCTCGGGCGACATGCCCACCGTGCCCTCAGCGTACGCGCCGGGAGTGCCAGAATGCCTTATCACCGAATCAACTGCGAAAAGAGCGAGCGTGATCTCCGAGAGATACGCCGCAGCGTATGCGAAATACCTTGACACGGGATGAACTGTGATTCGGGCGAGCGAAGTCGAGTTGAACGATGCCGATTCGTGCAGTAGAGTGTCAGCGAGATGAACGAACCTGTTGCGAGCAAGGCGGAGGTGATTGAGCGCCTTCAGGGCGCCAAGGAGGACCTGGCGTCCTTCGGCGTCAAAGGGCTCGGTTTGTTCGGCTCTCTGGTCACCGGGCAGCACAGCGCTGCGAGTGACGTGGATATACTCGTTGAGTTTGCGCCCGACCGGCACACCTTTGACGATTTCATGGATCTGTCTTTCTTTCTCGAAGAGCTCTTGGGACGTCGGGTTGAGTTGGTGACTCCCGAGAGTCTGAGCCCCCATATAGGCCCCCATATCCTGCGGGAGGTGGAGCGTGTCCACGTCGCCGCATGAGTACATCCGCCATATGCTTGACGAAATTGAGTTCATCCTGTCTCAGCTACAGGACCGGGACTTCAGCGCTTTCAGCAACGACCCCACCTTGAAGCGAGCTTTCGTCCGCAGCCTGGAGATCATCGGCGAGGCAGCGAAAAGGCTTCCCGAGGAACTACGCGCGCAGCGACCGGACATCGAATGGCGGAAGGTGACCGGCATGCGTGATCGCCTTATTCACGACTACTTCGGCGTGGACTATGCCATCGTCTGGGATGTCGCCACCACGAAGCTTCGTCCACTTCAGTGCCAGCTCCAGTCTCTGGTGGAGTTCACTGAAAAGAGCCAGTAATCACCTGAACGCCACAGGTCAAAGATCGAGCTGATCTTCATGTGCCGCTCATGTGCAGCGTTGTACAGCAGGCGAATCGAGGATTCGGTCCGTTTGCGACACCCCCGTCCTCGGTATCCGTCGGGTACCGTGCCGACCGTCACTACTCGACGGTGCGGGCCGGGTCCGCGACCAGTTCGAGCGCCTGGGCCTCCGTCAGCACGACACGCTCGCCCTCAAGGAGCGAGCAAGGTGCGAGGTTCCAGCCGGGGCGAACTCCACCTTGCGCGTAGCCGAAATCGTCCGCCGGATCGACTACCTCAGGGAACCAAACTGCGAAGACCGGCTCGTCCTCGAAGCAGAGTTGGAGAACCGCTTGCGGGTCGTCGCCGGGGAATGCGGTGACCGCGTCGCGTTGGTAGACCAGCGGCGACTGGAGCGAAAGGCCCGGCAACTCAGAGGACGAATCGATGTGGTCCAACGGTGGCGCCCCGGTGAGATCGATCACGAAGGGGTTGGCGAGCGCGGAGTCGTACAGGAGCGTGTCGAGCGACCCGCCCTCAAGAATCGTCGACGGCACAAGGGCCAACCCATGCACTCCCTCATCAATCGACGCGTCAGCCGTGCCTGCGAGGCTCAGCGAAGTGCGCGGCAGCAGGTTGAGCTGCAGCTCGACGTTGGACAACGGGATCGCAACCGGAATCTGGCCTCCGAGGTTCACCGCATTCCAGCCGTCTCGAAAGCCGAAGAAGGCGATCTCTTCCGGGGTGTTCACGAGGAACTGCATATGGAGGGGCCCGACGCCTCGGACCGGCTCGTATGCGTCGTGGGCTCCGTTCCCGTCCAGGTCTTCGAAGGCGAAGGACACGTACAGTGCGGCGAGGACGTCCTGGACGCCGGACTCGAGCGGCTGGAGGTGGTCGTCTGGCGGCACCGGAAGGTCGACGGTGGTCGATTGTCCTTGCGCCTGAGCCGTGAACCAGACCTCCCCCGGGCCGTCGGGGTTCACACGCTGCAGGCCGATGCCGTAGCTGCCCCCCGGCTCCGCACTCAGCCCAGAGGTGACGCTGGTCGGCGGCGGAGGTGCGGGATCCGGATCCGTGCCGACATCAGTGTCGGTGTGACGCACGTTTTCGCTTGAATCGGATGGGCTGAGAAGGTCGCAGGAGGAAAGCAGAAGAACCGCCAGCAGGGCGACCAAACACGCTATAGTTCGTCAGCCTCGCTCCAGACTCTCACGTATTCCGTTTTACTCGGACGTGTTCGGTTGCCCATTGTGAGCGCGATGCCGTGATCCTTAGGGCCACGCGGGACTCGCGAGAGCAGCGTCTGTCTCGAGGCGTCATGCGTCGCTCGCCGGGTTGTGAAGCGCCACCGCGATTGTTGGCGTATACCTTGTGGGAGCACCCTATCGCAGACGACCACGACGGCCGCTACAAACGCCTCTTCTCGCATCCCGGATTCGTCTCGCGACTCCTCGAGTCCTTCGTGGACGAGCCGTTCCTTCGCAATGTCGATCTCTCCACCCTCGAGCTCGTCAACACGAACTTCGTCTCCAGGAGCCTCGCCCGGCG
>SKQU01000431.1 GCA_007118855.1 Spirochaetaceae bacterium | reverse complement strand
GCGCATGAGATGAACCGCGGCGTGAATGATCTGTTCGTCGCAGCCGCGGCGCGCGGTATCCACACCGGGCGCGTCGTCGGGTCTGGTGCGATGGAAGACCCCCGCGATATAGAGGATGGTATGGTCGACGCGATCGAGCACGGCGCGCGCCTCATCTGCGTCCACCCGCTCACGAGCGACATGACCTACCGCGGCGCAGCGGCGATGGCAGACCCCTTCTTCCGCGCGTGCGCGCGCTGTGGGTTCTGAGCGTCGTGAACAGTACCGCGATAGCTACTGGACGATGAGGCGCAGAATTCGTTCCATCAGCACGTTGATCCGGTCGTAGCGCGTGGCGTCTGCTGCGACGATCGCGGCCTCGGTCTGCACGTACGGTCCGTCGGTGAGCTCGTCGCGGCAGTGGTCGACCAGGCTGCGCGCAGAATCGGGTGTCGTCTCCAGATGGAACTGGAGTCCCACGACCTTCGGTCCGAGCATGAACGCCTGATGCTCGCACCCGTCGCTGCGCGCCAAGTGCGTCGCGCCGGCCGGCAGGTCGAACGTCTCTCCGTGCCAGTGAAACGCGTCAAAGGAATCGGGAAACGCGCGCGTCAGCGTCGCGGCGGCAGGCACGCGGCGGACCGGAAACCAGCCGATCTCACGATGCCGGTTCGCGTAGACCCGCGCACCCGTCGCCGCCGCGATGAGCTGCGCTCCCAGGCAGATACCCAGCACCGCCGTCTGCGAACCGATCGCGTCGCGGATGAAGCGCTTCTCCGCGCGCAACCACGGGTAGCCGGCTTCATCGTTCACGCTCATCGGTCCGCCGAGCACGATCAGCAGATCCACGTCGTCGATCGGGGGTAGCTGGTCCGACCGGTGCAACCGCGTCCACGTGACCGAGTAGTGCGCCGCGTCCAGCCAGCCTTGGATGCTGCCGAGTCCCTCGAACGGGACGTGCTGGAGCACGTGCGCGCGACGGCTCGGCTCGTTTGTCGTCATGGGCGGAATGTATGTCGACCGGTCGACGCGGGCAAGCGGCGCGTCACGGTCCGCGACGTCGCTGCGAAGGCGGGGTACAACCGCGGCACCTTCTACGAGTACTTCCGCGACGTCCATGACTGCCTGGATCAGATCCAAGCCGAGTGCATCCCGAGCGTCGACGAACTGCCGCCGATCCCCGACGGCGCTGCAGTATCGCCCGAGTTCGTCGAGTCGTTCATCGCGCTCTACCGCGACCGGCTCGATCGGTACGACGTCCTCCTTGGCGAGCACGGCGACCCATCCTTCCGGCGCCGCCTCATCGATGCGATCAAGGCGTCGATCGTCACGGCGCTTGGTGATGCTGCGCCGGCCACCGGCGCGAGGCCGGCCGCCGGAGGGTTGCCGGCCGCCGAGGCGCGGGAGCTCGACTACCTCCTCGAGTTCGAGCTCTCGGGGCTCATTGGGATCCTGTGGCACTACTTCCACACGAAACCGCGCGGCAAGCCGGAGGAGATCGTCGCGATCGTCTATCGCATCAAGGAAGGAAGCGTGGCGCGGCAGGTTCAGAGCAGGCTGCGTTCGCGGGCTGCTCGAGGGTAGCCGCTTGACGTCGCCGTCGCGTTCGCGGATCGCCACCCGGCTCGAGCCACGACGGGTCGCGTTCCCGCTCATTCGATCGAAGCGACCCGGGTCGGTCCGTGTGACTCCGGACCTGACCGCAGGGCTCATCGAACGCGAAGACCTCGAGCGGTCGACCTGACCGCTCGGTCCGCCCTCACTCCTTGACGCAGTCGACGACCTCTCCGCCGGTGATCGTGACGAGCTGGTCGAAGGTGAGCGCGAAGTTGTCGTGCGGCGTGCCGGCCGCAGCGTAGATCCGCTCCCAGCGCGCCAGGCTCCGGTCGATGAGGATCGTGATGCCGGCGGTTCGGTGAGCGACTGGGGCGACGCCACCCGGTGGATAGCCGAATACCGTGACGCACGTCTCGGTATCGGCGAGCTTGATCTTCTTCCTGCCCACGCCGAAGCGCGCGGCGAGCTTCGCGTCTGACACGAGCGTGTCGCCCGACGCGACGACCAGGACCGGATGACCGGCGACCAGCACGCACATGCTCTTTGCGATCTGGCCGAGTTCGCAGTCGATCGCGCGTGCGGCGTCTTCGCTCGTGAACGTCGTGTCGTCGAAGTGCTCGACGGTGAGTCCCAGGCCGAAGCGGTCGAGTGGCTCCTGTACGTGGTCGGGGGTCAGCGGTGTCATACACCGATTATACCGACGCACCTCGGCTACCGCGAGCAAACCCGGCCGATGCCCTCGACACGGATCGACTCCGCGGCTACGCGGCCGGTATAGGTGACGTTTCCCAGGCCGCGGAGTACTCCGGAGAGCGTGCCGCCGTCCATGGCGATCTCAAGGTTCGACGCACCGTCGAGGCTGACCTGGGCGTCTGTGACGCTGGCTTTGGAGAGATCGATGTTTGCCGCGCCGTTCACCACCAGGTCGAGCGAGTCGATTGTGGCATCGACCGCGCTCACGTTCGCCGCGCCATCGATCGCCACGGCGAACGAGGAGAGATCGAGTTCGCCGATACTGACGTTCGCTGCTCCGCGAACCTCCATTCGCTTCAGATCGGGCACGGTGATTCGCGCCTCTGCCGTAGAGATCGACGTGAACTCGCCGAACTGACCGACGGCAACCGGCGACAGTGGACCTGCGTCGGTCGCTGACGCCTCCGTCGAACCCGTCGAGCGGAGAAACCCACCGGTGTGCGACGCAACTCGCGTCCCCATCGAGTAGCCGACCATTCCGAGCGCGGCGACGATCGCGATGATCCCAACCGCTGCGAAGACTCTGATTGCCCTGTTCCGATCCATGTCGTCTACAACACCACAAAGACGGTGACGTATCATCCGGGTTTGGAGGAGTGCGGCTCTGTCCCCGCCGCCTCGAGCGCACTCCGCCACGCCGCTTCCTCACGATCCGCGAGCGCGGCTATCGCTTCCGAGATCGGCCCGAGCGACTCTTCCGGCGTGGACGACTGTGAAGCGCGTTTGCACATGTCGCCTACGTGGTCCCACGACTCGGCTATAGCGTGAAAGCGCTCCGAGACCCCCTTCAGCGCGGCCCCGCACCCAAGAGCCGCAGCCTCCCCGAGGAAGCGCGACAGCATGAACCGGAAGAATCCACCTCCCGAGCCCCCGACCTCGCTCGTGAAGATGTAGAGGTTGAACAGCGCATCCTTGAGACTCCAGCCATCGGCCAGTCCGGGCCACTTGGGGAGCTCGGCCGCGGCTTTCCGGATACCCGCCACGCCGAGGTTCCTGATCGGTGGTTCGAGCATCGCGCGCGCCTGGTTCTCAATTGCGGTCCGAATCTCGGCAGCGGTCGGTTGGCGAAAGCCGGTGGCGTCGAACTCCCACCATGTTCGGCCTGGAGGGAAGGGGCGGAACCTTGACGCGCGCGCCTTTCGTACCGCGTCGAAGGAGACCGGATGGATCTCAGCATCGCGGTCGGCGATACTCACGGTTTGGTCCTCCTCGTCGAGGCCGCACGCCACTACGACGTGACCGCCGAAGTGGTACTCCTCGCCGCCGAAGTCGAAGTAGGGCAGGAACCCCATGTCCACCTGGACCATGACCGGTTCGCCGGAAGCGAGGCTCCTGAACAGCGCCTTCTCCGCCGCTTCGTCGCTGCCCGACCTCCGTGCCCTCATGCCGACTCCGGTCCGGGCGCACGTGAGCGCCTCCGAGCTCGGCTTCGGGTTGGCGCGCCCCCCAAAGAAGGGCGCCTGCCCCTTGAACCGGAAGTATCCTGCCCCCACGCCCTCGCCCAGCCCCAGGAGCATATCCTCGGAGATGCTGCATCCGTGGAAGCGATAGATGTCGAGCATCGACCCGGTCACGCAGTGCCAGGTCGGCCTATGGTTGAATCCTGCTATGACGTGCATTCCTTCTCCTCTTCTTGGCGTGCGCCGCCTCGAGCGTTCGTTTCAGAGCCCGGACCCACTCCCGTTCGGCCTCGATGAGACACCTGGAGTGGGAGAACATCGCCTGTACGTGGAACGGTATCTCGGGTCCCTCGCGCCCCGCGAACTCCTCGAGCCGTGCATCGAGTCCTTCGATGTATCGATCCAGACACAGAGCCGCCTGCTTCGGCGGCATCGACGGGAGAGCCGCCAGACCCTGTAGGAAGAGCGGGTACGGCCGCTGCGGGACCGAGAGGGCTCGGACGAGTCCATCCTTGTAGGCCGCCCTGCCCGGGTCGGTCGGGGCGTAGATCCGGCGCGCCGGACCTCGGCCTGGAGCCTGTTCCAGGCGCGACACCACCAAACCCTGTTTCTCGAGCCGCCGGAGGACGAAGTAGATCGACGAGAAACCGACCTCGGTCCAGTTCCGCATTCCCCGCTCGTCGATGAGTCTCTCCATCTCGTACCCGTGCATCTCGCGCTCCATGATGAGACCGAGAAGGGCAAACTCGTTGTTGGTCAACGACGATATCACAGCAACATTATATTATAGTAGTGTTATAATTACAACACTTTGCATGGCGTGCTCGTCCATCGCTTTCCGACGCGGCCAGGCTCCCGGCCGGCTCGTCTGTCTGCTCGCCGTCTCTCCCGCTGGCCACCGGCCCAGATCGGGTGTAGCATAGGCGTACGATGGAGGCAGCCATGAGATCGATTCAGCTTGGAGCGTCAGGACTCGCCGTGCCGACGGTCGCGATCGGGTGCATGCGGCTCACGGGGTTGGAGAAGAAAGATGCCGAGGTTTTCGCCAGGACCGCGATCGATCACGGCGCGAACTTCTTCGACCACGCCGACATCTACGGCGGCGGCCGGTGCGAGGAGATCTTCGCCGACGCTGTCGGCATGTCGGCGGCCGTGAGGGAGACGCTCATCCTGCAATCGAAGTGCGGGATTCGCCCCGGGCTGAGCTTCGACTTCTCGAAGGAGCACATCCTCGGTTCGGTCGATGGAATTCTGAAGCGCCTGCGGACCGAGTACCTCGACGTGCTGCTCCTCCACCGACCCGACGCGCTCGTCGAGCCCGAAGACGTCGCGGCCGCATTCGATACGCTTGAGTCGGCGGGCAAGGTCCGGCACTTTGGCGTGTCGAACCAGAGACCGATGCAGATCGAGCTCCTGAAGAAGGCAGTGAAGCAGCCGATCGTCGCGAACCAGCTTCAGCTGAGCATCACGAACGCGACGATGATCTCGGCGGGCGTCAACACGAACATGCTCAATGACGCGGCCATCGATCGCGACGGCGGCGTGCTCGACTACTGCCGCCTGCACGACATCACCGTGCAGCCGTGGTCTCCGTTCCAGTTCGGCTTCTTCGAGGGCGTGTTCCTGGACAACCCGAGGTTTCCCGAGCTCAACGCGGCGATCGACGCGGTGGCAGCGGAGCACGGCGTGACGAACACGACAATCGCGATCGCGTGGCTCCTGCGCCATCCGGCGAAGATGCAGCCGGTAACCGGCACGATGAACGTCGACAGGCTCAAGGATTGCATCAATGCGGCGGACGTGCATCTCACGCGCGAGCAGTGGTACCGGATCTACACGGCCGCCGGGAACAAGCTGCCGTAGCGGCGCAGGCCCGACGCAGAATACCGGAACCATCGGGATTACCTGGAGAGCCAACAGTTCTACGAAATACGCGACGGTAGAGTCTCCTTCGAGCGCGCGGCACGAACCCACTACGAGTGCCGACGGTCGCGCGGCTCATGAGGGTCGCGTACCCGCCAGGTTTGCCAAAGAGGTCGAGATCGGTGTCGCGACCGCCGCGGCTACAGCTCGTCAGCGCGGCGGCGATCCGTGCACCATCTTGACCAGTGTACCCGCCGCCAGGCGGCTGTCCGGCTCGAGCTGGTTGATGAGCGCGATCTGTTCGATCGAGACCGCCGGCGTTGTCCCGTTGTAGTAGCTGTCGTAGAGCGCGCGGAGCGATGTCGCGCGCGCGACGCGTGTCACGTCCAGGCGCATCGGCTCCACGGCAAGTGCGCGACGGTCGGTGAGCGGACGGAAGCTCTCGAGCGATGGCGTCACCTGGCGGCGATAGGCTTCCCAGGTGCTCGCGGCGGAGTAGCCGATCAGCTGGAAGATCCGGCCGTCGTACTCGATGAACGCCGCACTCCCTTCGATGAGGCCCTGCTCGGTGGGGACGGAGAAGGCACCGACACCTGCCGGCAGCCCATTGATCCGGACTCGCGTTATGCCGACGCCGTCGACCCCTTCCGTATCATAGAGATTCCGCGCCGCCGCATCGATGGAGGTTTCTTCGGAGATGGTCAGCTGTACGGATGCATCGCGCTCTTCGCTGAGAGCGATCACCGCCTGCTTCTGGTTGATCACCGTCCAGCCGAGCGGGAACTCGAGGACGAAGCGCAGGGTCGGGTGGTGGAACGAGCCGCCCAGCATGTACCCTTCGCGGGGATCGGGGCCATACACGATGCCATCTATCCGACGCAGGTACTCCTCACGGCGATCGGACACGTACTCTTGCGGTTCCAGAGCAGCGGCGTGGCCGCGGATATCGTCCTGGCGGTTTTCCGGATGCGGATGCGTTGCAAGCCACTCCGGGAGTCTACCTTGCCCGCCGGCCTCGGAGACTCTCCGGAGTGTCTCCATGACGCTGATCAGCGCCTCGGGATCGTAGCCCATGCCGGCCATGTACCTCACGCCGAGTTCGTCGGCCTCCTGCTCGTCGGAGCGGCTGAACGACAGGAACAGGAGTTGCATGCCGGCGCCCGCGAGTGGTGCGATTCGTTGGAACCTGGGCTCGAGGACCATCGCAAGGCCGACGCCGAGCTGCGTCATCTGCATCCTGGTCAGACGAGTCGCTCCGTGCCGGGCCGTGATGTGCGCGATCTCGTGGCCGAGAACACCGGCGAGCTGTGCCTCGCTGTTGAAGTGCGAGAGAATCCCGCGTGTGACGTAGACGAATCCCCCGGGCAGCGCGAAGGCGTTCACGGTGTCGTCGTCGACGACCCGAAACGTCCAGGGAAGCTCGGGCCACTCGGTGGTTGCGGCCATGGTGGTTCCAAGCTCCGATACGTAGGCCTGCAGACGGTCATCCGGATAGATGCCCATGGACTGAGCTATCTGGAGATCCGCCTGCGACCCCATCTGGATCTCTTGATCCATACTTATGAGGCTGAACTGGCGCTCGCCGGTGGCGGGATTGGTCATGCACGCCGTCAGTCCGGCGAACAGGATCGCTACGAGTACCCTGGTTGTGGAGCGTCGGACGGTGCGGGCTGTTCTTTGCTTCATCGGAAGCCTCCTTTGGCCTTGCTGGTCTCGCCGGGTCAAAGTCATCGGTGCCGGCCTCTATCGTACGGAACCCGCACCACCTGCGTTCAAGGTTGTTCCCGGCTCGTTCCTGACTCCCGTCAACAAACCAAAGTAGAACTTCAGAGTGCGCGCGAGGTCCCGGCGGTGAATCCCAAGCCGGTACGAGAGGAGGGCAGCCACCGGCTCGTCCGCCTGGAGCGCAAGCTCGATTGTCCTTGAGCCCCGAAGCACAGGCGACGAGACGTGCACGAACCTGCCGGGGAAGTACACCATCGTACGATCGAACTCGCCGCCCGTCTTCTCGATCGTCGCCAGCGCCACGTACTCTCCCTGCGACATGCCGACGAGGTAGACGCTGGTCGGTGACCCGAACCCGAGTGCGAAATGGATGTACAGTCGTCCGTGGGAAGGGGAGATGCCCGCGGCCCCACCGGCGCGCCCGGACGGGGTGGCCACGGCAACCCGACCGTCGAGCAGAACGGACGCCGCCGATTCCTCCGAGCTCGACGTCGCGCTCACAGACTGTTGGGCAAGGGCGCCACGCAACAGCATGACCAATTGGCCGTTCCAGTCGTCAGGAATGCGGAGCGAGAACACTTCACTTCTGTCCTCACTTCCGGTGGATATGGATAACGCAGAGGAGAGCGCGTTGCTCGCCGCCTTCGTAGCGGCACATCCGGCCAGTGCAAGTGCGATGGCCAGAACGCAGCACAGAGCTGCGGCTGAGACCCGCGCACGGGCTGCGCGTTGCGTCTCGAAAGAACGCGCCGTCACCTTCATTCGTTGCATCCCTGCCCGGATCGCGGTCGCGCCCGACCGGGCGAGAGATCCTCGCCGTGGTTCGCAAGCGTCTGCGGCCGCCACGGAGGGGATACTATCGTTCGCCTACTGCAGCCAGAACAGAACCTGGATTCCGAGCAGCCCGGAACTGGCCTCAATGTTGACGCTGAAGTCCTCGATCGTCATCGCCATGATGTACGAGGCGCCGACAGACACCGGTCCCAGCCGCACGTCGGCTCCGACCTTCGTGTTGAAGCCGGCCTGGGTTGGAGGACTCTGCCCCAGATTGTTGGTGAAGTTCGGTCCCGCACCAATCGACAGAGTGACGATCGCGATGTCGAGCGCCACGCCGGCATCCAGGAAGATGTCGAGGCTGTTGACCTCGCCGAGCGAATACAACAGCAGGCCCTCTGCCTGGAACCAACCGACCCGGTACCGTACGTCTCCTCCGAAGCTGAACTGATTCACGTTCAACTCCGAGACGTCCACGGCCTGGCCGATGAGCACTGGTGACTTCAGGAACGCCGCCGGACCGATTGCCAGTTGGGCAAACGCCATGGTCGGCAGGACCACCAGTACAACAAGAATCAAGAGTGCTTTTCTCATACCATTCCTCCTCACAGGATATGCTCAGGATACGCATGGTAGGCCCGCAGCGTCGGTGCGGTAGCGAACATAGCGCTCGGATCTCTCGCGCGCAGTCGCGCTGTCGGGCTCGTGATGAGATTTGCCGCAACCGATGGACTGTGCTATTATCTGGAGTGCGGGCTATCCAAAGGAGCGCTGATATCGCAAAGGCTTCCAAGACCGCGAGCGTTCAGCCTCTGACCAAGCTGACCACCGGAATCGAGGGGTTCGATCGGCTGAGCCATGGCGGATTGCCGCGCAACCGCACGACTCTCCTGTTCGGTGGCCCGGGCGCGGGCAAGACCGTTTTCGCCCTGCAGTGCCTCGTGAACGCAGCTCGCTATCACCATGTATCCGGCATCTTCGTCGCCTTTGAGGAGAAGTCCTGCCAGATCATCGCCAATAGCGCCGGTTTCGATTGGGGTCTCGAGACCCTCTCCGAAGAGCAGATTTTCTTCCAGGATGCGCGATTGTCGCCGGAAGTCGTCAAAGCGGGGGACTTTGATCTGGCCGGGATGCTGGCCATGCTTGCGGCGAAGAAAGAGGACACCGGCGCACAGTGGATCGTGTTTGACGGCATCGATGTGCTGTTGACCCGGCTCCACAAGCCGGCCGCGGAAGTAGACGAGATATACCGCATCCGTGACTGGCTCGCGGATAGCGGGTTGACTGCCATCGTCACTGCCAAGACCGAGGACCGTCCTCACGAGCCGGTGAAGTACGGCTTCCTGCAATTCATGGCCGACTGCGTGGTACGACTCGGTCGGCGCCAGGAGGATCGAGTCACCTCGCAGCTCGTTCAGATGATGAAGTACCGCGGTTCGGGCTTCGCGGCAGGCGAGTTCCCGGTGACCTTCGGTCGCTCCGGCATCGAAGTAGCCGTTGCCGAAGCGATGGATGTCTCCGACCGCCCTTCTACCCAGCGAATCAGCCTCGGCTTCCGCGATCTCGACTCGTTGCTCGGGGGCGGCGTGTACCGCGGCAGCAGCACGCTGATCTCGGGTCTGCCGGGCACCGCCAAGACCACCCTTGCAGGCAAGTTCCTGGAGACGGCCTGCGATCGCGGCGAACGCACGCTGTTCGTGAGCTATGACGAGGGGGTGTGGCAGATCGTGCGCAACCTGGCATCCGTGAGCATCGAGCTCAAGAAGCACATCGACTCCGGACTCCTGCAGATGTTCTCCGCGCGCACGGAAGCAACCAGCCCGGAAGAGCTATTCTCCAGGCTCAGATTGCTGATCAACGAGCACCGCCCCCGGTGCCTTGTGATCGACCCGCTATCGGCGATCGCCCGGTCAGGAAGCCCCGTCACCGCCAGGTCGGTAGCGAGCCGATTCGTCCACGTTGTCAAGGATGTCGGGATCACATTACTGGTGACCGCGCTGAGCGAGGCGGATGATCCGGTAACGGAATCCACCAACCTCCAGATTTCGACGATTGCGGATACATGGATACATCTCTCCTACCTCGTCTCGGGCGGTGAGCGCAACCGCGCCCTCACGATTGTCAAGTCGCGCGGCACGGCCCACTCGAACCAGGTACGCGAGCTCGTCCTGGGCAATGCGGGCCCGTCGCTCACCGATGTCTACACCGCAGGCGGGGAAGTATTGATGGGTACCCGGCGTTGGGAGAAGGAAGCAGCCGCCGCCGACTCCAGATCGCGGCGGCTCGTCGAGTCCGAGCATAAGCACCGCGCGTTGAACTACGCCGTGGCCCGAACCGAGGCCGAGATCAAGGTGCTGCAGCTCGATCTGGAGCGACAACGTGCGGAGTTGAAGGTCTCATCGGGCGAAGAGTCGACGCGCCAGGCATCGTCTCTGTCACGGGAAGACGAGTTACGAGCCAAGCGCGAGAGTGTGGCGGACAAACCATCGAAAGGGGCCGGGAGAGACAAGCCAAGGTGAGCGCTCAAGGTGCCAAGCCGGGAAGAAGAACCGATGGATACGCGACGGCTGTCGTTCTGCGGCTCTATGTCGCGGGTAACGCTCCCAATTCGGCGCAGGCCGTCGCCAATCTCGAAGCGATCTGCCGGGAGTACCTCAATGGGGCCCACGACCTGGAGATCATCGATGTTCTCGAACACCCGCAGCGCGCAATGGCCGCAGGTATTCTCGTTACGCCGACGCTCTCCAAGCTCTATCCTCTGCCGACGGCTCAGGTCGTAGGTAATCTCAGCGATACATCCAGGGTACTCCTTGCGATCGGAATAGGGAGCCAGGCACATGAGTGATAGTTCATCGTCGTACGCGCCGGAAGTCGCCCGAACGAAGCGGCAAGACGAGCAGCTGAGCAGTGTACTGTTGCGGCTGGTCAAGGGCGGTCCGGAGCAGCAGGCTGTCGAAGCGGGTGAGATAGACGCGGTCATTGACTACTCGGGCAGTAACGTCATCCTGTTTCCCGCGGCGCGGCAGGCGCTGCGACCGGCCGCGGCGGGTGAGTCTGCCTATGAGCCCGTTGCGAACAGTCTGCTCGCGGCGTTGACGCGCCGGGAGTATCAGCAGTTGACTCCGTCGCTCGAGCCTGTCACGCTCACGTCGGGCGCGGTGCTGCACGAGCCGGGAGAGCCGATCAGGTTCGTCTATTTCCCTGTTGACTGCGTCGTCAGTCTGCTGGCCACGCCCAAGGGGCGCCGAACGGTGGAAGTCGGGCTGGTTGGATTCGACGGTATGGTCGGAACCTCCCTCGCGCTTGGCGTGAACGTTTCATCGCTTCGTGCCCGAGTTCAGATAGGCGGAACAGCTTTGCGTATGCCGCAGGCGCGCTTCACGAGAACCGTTCAGGAGAGCCAGACACTACGGCATGAACTCAACCTGTATATCTACTCGGAGTTGACCGCGGCGAGGCAGACTGCCGTATGCAGCACGTTCCATCAGATCGAGGAGCGCCTTGCCTCCCGATTGCTGACGACCAGCGCCCGCGCGCGGTCGGACCGGTTCTATGTTACGCAAGAGTCGCTGGCCGGCGTTCTCGGGGTGCGACGTGAGTCGATCACCCAGGCAGCGATCGGCCTCCAGAGGCGACGTTTGATAACCTACCACCGCGGGAATCTCAGGATACTGAATCGACAGGGCCTGGAAGCCGCTTCGTGTCACTGTTACGGACAGCTCTCAGTCTGAATCGCCTCGCCTGAGCCGCAGGCGCGGGCCTGACATCTCTCGATGCAGGACGGCCCTGATGGGGATCAGTTGCCGACTTGTCATTCAGGGGAGACCGTCCCTACGGCTCGAACGAGCTCCCGGCGGGATAGCTGCGCATCGGGACCAGCCCCTCGCCCCACGCGTGGACCACCGGCTCCACGATCCGCCATGACTCTTCGGCCTCGTCCGCCCTGATCGCGAGCGTGGGATCGCCATCCAGCAGATCAACCAGGAGCCGGGCATAGGCGGGCAGCCGCTGCGGAGCCAGTTCGAGCCCGAGGGTGGCCGGTTCGAGCTCGAAGGGATCGTCCGCGCCGTTGAGATTCAGGTCGAGCGCCATCCGATCGGGTTCGAAGGTCAGCCGCAGGACGTTCGGTCCCGGCGGCTTCTCCTTCCCGAACGCGTGAAACGGCACATCCCGGAACCGGATGACGATCTCCTGCCGATTCCGTTCCAGCGCCTTTCCCGAGCGGAGAACGAACGGCACGCCCGACCATCGCCAGTTGTCGATCAGGAGGACGATCTGCGCGAACGTCTCGGTACCGCGCTCGGGGTCAACTCCCTCCTCATCGTGATAGGAAGGAACGTCTCTGCCGTCGATCTTCCCCGCCGTGTAATGCGCCCGCACGGAGTTCGCCCCGATCTCCTCCTTCGAGAGACTTCGGACCGCGCGCAACAGGTCCACCTTCCGGTCACGCAGATCGCGTGCGTTGAAGCCGAGCGGCGGCTCCATGGCAACGAAGCAAAGGAGCTGGAGAAGGTGATTCTGCAGCATGTCCTTCAGTGCACCGGTCCGATCGTAATAGCCTGCACGGTCTTCGAGAGCGAGCGTCTCGTCGAAACGTATCTCCACCCGTTCCACGTGATTGGAGTTCCAGAGCGGCTCGAAGATCCGGTTCCCGAATCGGATTCCGAGCAGGTTCTGCACGGTCTGATGCCCGAGAAAATGATCAATGCGGAACACCGACTCCTCGGGAAAGCAGCGGTGGAGCAGGCGGTTGAGTTTGCGAGTCGATTCGAGGCTCTCGCCGTGGGGTTTTTCCACAACGATTCGGCTCTCCTCGCCTGCGCCCGCTTCGATGATCGCCTCCACCGCGGGATAAAAGACCGCAGGTGGGAGCGCGAGGTAGAAAACGACTGGTTCTTCTCCGCTGGAGATGATGGAGCGGAGCGCTTCAGGATCGGTTGCGTCCGCCTTATGATAGGTGGTCGAATTCAGAATTGATGTCCGGGCGCTTTTCTTCACCCCTGCCGCTTGCTCGGCGAGCGGTCCTTCAACTTTCTTGCGATACTCGTCGTCCGACATCTCATCCTGCGAGACCGCGTCAATCGTGAGCTTCTTCGGAAGAAGTCCGTCATTTC
>SKQU01000010.1 GCA_007118855.1 Spirochaetaceae bacterium | reverse complement strand
GGCACGACCCGCGACTACGTGGAGGCGGTGATCGACGTGGGCGGGGTGCCGGTTCGCCTCGTCGACACGGCCGGTCTCCGCGATTCGGCCGAGGCGATCGAGCAGGAGGGGGTGCGCCGAAGCTTGTCGGTCATGGCCGCCGCGGACCTCGTGCTCTACGTCATGGACGCGGGCGAGGGCGAGAGCCGCGACGATCTCGAGCGGCTCGAGGAGACGCGGCGCACGACGCGAACGCTCTGTGTGCTCAACAAGATCGACCTTGCTCCCGCTGCCGTCGCGGGGCCCGCCGTCGCGGGGCCCGCCGTCGCGGGGTCCGCCGCCGGGCGCATTCGGGTCTCCGCGCTCACCGGCGCCGGAATCGACGAGCTCTGCGACGCGATCGTCGCCTCGCTCCTCGAGGAGGCGGCGAGCCGCGCCGGCGAGCCTGCCGCGGGCTCAGTCATCATAGATTCGGAGCGTCAGCGTGACCTGCTGCTCCGTGCGGCAGAGGCCGCCGATCGCGCGCTCGAGTCGCTTTCTGCGTCCCTGCCCGCGGATATCGTCGCCGTGGACCTCCAGGAAGCGCTCGAGGCGGTGGGCGAGATCACCGGGGAAGTCGCGACCGCGGAGATCCTCGACGAGATGTTCAGAGGGTTCTGCGTGGGCAAGTGAGGGTCGGCGCGCGCGGTGCTGTCCGGCGGCGCCACTGCTTGGTACCTTTCGCGCATGGACTTCGCGGCGATCGTCGTCGGTGCCGGGCATGCGGGTATAGAAGCCGCCCTCGCGCTCGCGCGACTCGGGCACCATACGCTCCTCATCACGCAGAACCTCGACCACGTGGGCAAGCTGAGCTGCAATCCCGCCGTAGGGGGGCTCGCGAAGGGGAATATGGTCCGGGAGATCGACGCGCTCGGCGGCGAGATGGGGCGGTTGATCGACGCGACGATGATCCAGTTCCGCGTGCTCAACCGCAGCCGCGGGCCGGCGGTTCAGGCGCCGCGCGCCCAGGCGGACAGGCTCGCGTACCAGACCGCCGCGAAGGCGACGCTCGAATCGCAGCCGAACCTCGACCTCTTCCAGGACACGGTGACCGAGCTCATCGTCGACCGCGCCGGTCGCACCGTGATCGGCGTGGTGACCGAGCGGGGCCGACGCTTCACCGCGAAGAAGACCGTCGTGACGACCGGCACCTTCCTCAACGGCCGCATCTACATTGGCGAGTACCGCGCGAGCGCCGGGCGCATCGCCGAGCCCGCGGCCGTGGGGCTCGACCGGTCGCTCCGCGACCTCGGGTTCAGGCTCGGCCGTCTGAAGACCGGCACGCCCGCGCGGGTCCACCGCGACTCGCTCGATCTCTCGCGGATGGAGGAGCAGTTCGGTGACGAGCAGATGCTGCCCTTCTCCTTCTCGCGCCGGCAGATCGAGCGGCCGCACCTGTCGTGCTACATCACCTTCACGAACGAGGCGACCCACCGGGTGATCCGCGAGAACATGGATCGCTCTCCGCTCTACTCCGGGGACATCGTCGGTACGGGCCCCCGCTACTGCCCGTCCATCGAGGACAAGGTGGTGAAGTTCCCGGACCGCGACCGGCATCAGATATTCGTCGAGCCGGAGGGGCTCTCCACGAAGGAGATGTACCTGAACGGGCTGTCGAGCTCGCTACCGGAGGACGTCCAGGAGCGGTTTCTGCGTACCATCGCCGGGCTCGAGCACGTGCACGTCATGAGGCCCGGATACGCGGTGGAGTACGACTACATCGATCCGTCGCAGCTCTACCCCACGCTCGAGTGCAAGACGGCCGGCGGGCTCTATATTGCCGGTCAGACCAACGGATCGAGCGGATACGAGGAGGCCGCGGCGCAGGGGCTCATCGCGGGCATCAACGCCGCGCTCGCGATCGCCGGCGAGCCGCCGCTCGTGCTCTCGCGGTCTGAGGCGTACATCGGCGTACTGATCGACGACCTCGTTACGCTCGGGACGCGGGAGCCCTACCGGATGTTCACCTCTCGCGCGGAGCACCGCGTCTCGTTGCGGCACGACTCGAGCGACGAGCGGCTCTTTGAGCGCGGACATTGCGTCGGGCTGCACTCGGATGAAGCGCTCGAACGGTTCGAGGCGAAACGTGAAGGCATTGGGGCGATCAAGGAGCTGCTGCGCCGCCGCCGGCTCAGGGAAGACGAGGCAGGCGCAGACGGCCGCCTTGGCCGTCACCTCGGCAAGCCGTGGTACCAGGTGCTGAAGGACCCGGAGGTCGGCCTCTCGGACCTGGTCGCGATCGACCCGGAGGTGGGAGCGGGCCGACCGGTCGAGTGGTTGCGTCAGGTGGAGCTCGACGTGAAGTACGAGGGCTACGTCGCGCGGCAGCAGCGCCAGATCGCGCGCGTTGCGAAGCTCGAGGCGATGCAGATACCGTGCGACTTCGACTACGACGCGGTGCCGGGGCTCTCCACCGAGAGCCGCGAGAGGCTCAGGGAGATCAGGCCGTTTTCCCTGGGGCAGGCCGCGCGCATACCCGGGGTGCGAAACGCAGACGTGGCGGTTCTCATGGTCTCGCTCGATCGGCGACAGGAGCCGGTGGTGCCCGCCACCGGTGAACCCCACGATGGCTGATCACGGACCCACGGACGGCGGGGAGCTCCTCCGGGTGGGACTCGAACGGCTTGGATACGCGCCCACCGCCGGCCAGCTCGCGCAGCTCGACCGCTTCCTGCGCGAGATCGACCTCTGGAACCCCCGTCTGAAGCTCGTCGCCGCGGCAGGCGCCGAGCTGATCGTCCGGCACGTGCTCGACAGTCTCGCCGGGCCGCCGGCGATCAGGCGACTCCACGGTTCGCGGTGGCCTTCGCGAGGACGCATCACGGATCTCGGCAGCGGGGCCGGGTTCCCCGGCATCCCGATCGCGATCATGGAGCCGGACACCCGGGTTGATCTCGTCGAGCGCTCAGCGCGCCGGGCCGGATTCCTTCGCAATGCGATCGCGGCGGTCGGCTTGCCGAACGCCGGGGTGTACGAGTGCCCGCTCGAGGGGTACGGCGAGGCGGCGGACCTCGCGGTCTACCGCGCGCTCGGGCCGCTCACACCGCAGCTGCTCGGTTCCATGCGGCGGATCGTCGGCGACGGCGGGCTGATCGCGGCGTACAAGGGCCGGCGTGCGCGCATCGAGTCGGAGCTTGAAGAGCTGCGACGCGCGGGAGTCGAACGCGGCTTTACGCCCTGGATCGTGCCGGTGGACGTGCCCTTCCTCGACGAGGAGCGCCACCTGCTCCTCATCGCTCGGCACGCTACAGCCGCTTGAACAGCCTGGTCAGCTCGTCCTTGCCGATCAGATCGATCAGCCGTGCCTCCACGAACGCGACCGCGCCTTCGGAGAAGTCGCCGGCGCAGACGCACATTCCGCGTCCGGCATGGACCTCCTTGATCCGGGCGTGGAGGTCGCGCAGCACGAGCTCGCCCACCGCGCTGCTGCTGCGGACGAACCGGAAGAGCATGGTGTCTTCCCACTTCGCCGTGCTCACCTCCGCGAGGATGTCAATGTGATCCGAACGGCTGACGGCGATGTCCGTGATCTTGGTCCTGGATCCGGGGAAGTAGCTGGTGACGATGCGTCGGCACAGACCCACGAACTCTGAGGTCGAAGCCATCATATACGTCTGGAGGTTCCGGTTGCCCGCGAGCTCGCGCGCCCGTTCGATCTGCGCGGCGACATCCTTGTAGCTCGGATTCGCGCGGGCGATCTCCTGAAGCGCTTCGAGCGCCTTGTCCAGCTTCTGTTTCTTCGTGTAGGTCGCGGCGAGCCGGTACCGGAGCTCGAGCATTACCTCCGGGGGGATGCTCGCGTGGCGCAGCCCGATCTGGAAGTCCATCTCCGCCTCGTCGTAGCGGCGTGATTTCAGGTGCAGAGAGCCCGCCATGAGCGAGGCGCGCGGCCCGTAGACCGGGTCGGCCCGCAGATGTCCGAAGACTCTCACGGCATCCTCCGTCTGTCCCGCCTCGTAGTACGCCTGACCCAGGTAGAAGCTGCTCTCCCGGTCGTCGGGTTCAGCCTCCACGGCGCGGCGCAGAAGCGAGGTCGCCTCGCGGTACCGCTTGGTCCGGAAGAAGGCCTGTCCCAGGTACTTCGCCGTGCCTGTGTGCTCCGGTCGGGCCTGCTGTGCGCTGCGCAGAAGCTGCACCGCTCGGTCGTAGTTCTTCCGCCGGATCTCGAGTCGACCGAGATTGTAGTTGATGTCGAACTGATCCTCGTGGTCTCTGCGCGCAAGCATCAGACTCTTGTACGCGTTGGGGTAGTCGCCGGTCTGCATTGCCGAGAGCCCGTGCCTGAGGGTCACCTCGTGCTCGTCGAGCGAAGGATTCGTGGGCACGAGGTCGATGAGGATCGCGTAGGTCCTCATCGCCTTGTCCCATTCCTGATCGCTGTAGTAGATGTCGGCGAGTGCGGCGAGGGCCTGCGCATCCTTGGGGTTCTGCGCGAGCGCGCGGTTGGCTTCCCGCACCGTGGCGGTGCGGTCAGGCCTCCGCGGTCTCCGCGACCGTCCTGCCGTGCGGGAGACGACCAGAAGAAGGCCTGCGAGCAGGAGTATCCCGATTGCGAGGAGCGGGATCAGCAGCGTTGGACTCACCGGCCCATTGTTCTGCCGCAGAACGCGGATGTCAACAGCGTCTTGAAGGAACCGGGAGAGCGGACGATAATGGTGGCAAAGGGCGCTTCGTGATAGGCTCGGAGGCGTCGGGAGGATGCAGTGGAGAACTCGGTAATTGCGGTGCAGATCGCAAACGGCACCTTCGTGCCCGTTCTCGATACCTCGAACAGGAAACGTCGGCGGCTCGTCGTGACCACCGTGCGCGATAACCAGACCGAGGTCAAGATCGAGCTCTACCGGGGGGCCGACTCCGGGATGGCCGACGCCGAATACGTCGGCAGCCTCCTGATCGAGAACCTTGAACCCGCCGAGAGCGGCACGCCGGACATATCGGTCCTGCTCGGCGTCGACGAGATCGGCAATCTCAACGCGACCGCAACCGATACCAGGTCCGGCGAGTACCAGTCGCTGTCCGTCAACCTCGACCAGCTCGACCGCGAGGGTGGCTACGGTGTTCCTGATTTCCAGCTCTCGGATGAAGAGCTCACCATGGAAGAGCTGAGCATGGAGGAAAGTGCCGACGACGAGCTCGAATCATTCTCGTTCGACGAGCTCGAAACAGAAAGCGACGAACCGGAGTCGCTCGAAGAGCTCGACCTCCCGGCCGACGAGCCCGAGGAGCTCGAAGAGCTCGACCTCCCGGCCGACGAACCGGATCTCGGTGCCGACCTCGAGGAGCTCGAAGAGCTCGATACGCCGGGCGAGCAGCCGGATCCCCTCGCGGATCTCGCCGACGAGGAGTTCAGCTTCGACGATTCGTTCGGTGAGGAGGTGGCGACCGGCGATGCGGCTTCGGATGAGGCCGCAACCTCGGCTGCAGCCGAGGATTTCTCCTTCGACACGGAGTTCGAGGAGGGCATCGTCGAGGCGGACCTCGGCGACGAGGACTTCACCTTCGACGAGGGCGGGGAGTTCGAGGTGCCGCCGGGGCCGGTTGATGCGCGAGAGGGTGACGAGGAGGAGTCGCTCTTCGGCGAGCCGGGCGCAGTCGGTACCGAAGACGAGATCGACGATACGCTTACTCCCGAGGAGTTCGATCGTCTCGACTCCGAGCCTGTGCGCGGCGCCGGCGCCGTCGAATCCGCCGAGGGCGAAGACGAGGTACAGCCACGCAGGTCGAACGCGATCATCTTCGTCGGGTATCTCATCCTCGCGCTCGCGGCGATCGGCGTGCTGACCTATCTGGTGTTCCGTCTCCTCGAGGGACCGCCCGCTCCGCCGCTTCGCGCCGGGAGCATAGGGGAGGTCTCGGTAGCGCTTCTGTTCCTCAGTATCCCTGCGCGGCGGATAAGCCGCAGGCTCGGTCGTCGTCGGGGCCGACGCGCGAGGTAGATCCCTACGGTGCGTCTTCCTTCCTTGATCCTCCTCGTGCTGTTCACGCTCCCCTGTACTGATGCCCATGCCGGCGGAGCGCGTGTCTGGGGCCTTGATGCCGACGAGCTGTCCGATGAGCTGCGCCTCTCCAACTATGACTCGCTGCAGACGGTCAGTTTTCCGCGTCACCGAATCGAAGAGGCCGAGCGGCTCGGAGAGGACGCGACCTTTGCGCTCGGTCTGGTCTTCCTCGATCTCGGTGATGCGGAGGCGGGCGAGCGGCTGCTGCAACGCGCGACTCGTCTTGCTCCCGAGCCGTGGCGGGGGGAGGCATTCGCGCGGCTCTCGTTGATCCTCTCGCGTGAGGAGCGCTACGACGAGCTCGAGGAGCTCGCCCGGTCCGCGGGGGAGGTGTCACTCACCGTGGAGGTCGAGCTCCGGCTGCTCGAGGCGCTCTATCGTCTCCGGCGGTTCGACGAGGTGGTAGCCATACTCGCCGGGAGCCAATCCCGCCTCGAGGCCTCCCTGTCTCCGGGCGACCCACGCCTCGCCGAGGTGGCCCTCTGGTGGGCGGTCTCGCTCGTGGAGACGGACTCGCCGTACGGGCCTGATGCCGTTCGCTCGCTCTACCGCGACCATCCCCCCTCGCACGCGCATTCCCGGGTCTGGGTCTACCTCATCAATCGGCACGAGCTGCTCTCTCGTTTCACCGCCGGCGAGATCTCGTTCTTCCGCGCGAAGCAACTGCTGTCCGAGGGACGCTCTTCGCCCGCGGCGGATCTCCTGGCAGAGCTTCTGGCAGGACTCAGCTCCAACGCCGGCGCCGCTGCCGGGATGCTGCTCACTGAGCGCGGCATCCTCGACCTCTATCTCGCGGGCGTGGGCTCGCGGCGATACCGCGCGACCGCGGAGGCGCTCCGCGAAGCGGCGCGGCATCTGGACGCCGAGCTCGCCGGGCGGGCGTACGAGTATGCCGGACGGCTCTACCGGCTCAGCGGGGCACATGCCGCCGCGATACCGCTGTTCGAGCGCAGCCTCGAGGCACAGCCCGACGCCGGCACGATGCAGCGGATCCTCTGGTACCATCTCTCCTCCCGGGTGCGTTCCGATCCGATCGGTATCGTGTCCCGTCTGGACACGATCGTCCCGCTACCGGGCGATCCCCGCTATTACAGCGATGTCTTCGGGGATCTGGCCGGTCGCCTCTCGGAACGGGGTCGGTGGGATCTGCTGTACGAGGCCTACAAGGCCATACGCGGGTTCGCGGCGCCCGACGCGCTTGCACGGTACGAGGTCTCGATTGCCCGCGCGATCGAGACCGGGCAGCTCACCCTTTCATTGCCGCCGTCCGGTGCCGAGGCTCTGCGCCGACGCCTCCTGGTGTCAGCCGCCGGCCAGCGCGACGATCTGTTCGCGGCGCTCGTGGCGGCGGCGCTGCTCGGCGAACCGGGCGAGGATGTGCTCGGGCTCGTCGAAGAGTCTGATGAGCTCTCCGCCGGCGCCGGGTTCGGCGGGCACGACACCCGCGAGGCGGCGCTTGCCGCGACCTACCTTCGCTACGGCCTCGTCGACGAGCTGTTCAGCACCGTTCGAGCGGCCGGGTCGGCCGTGGGGCCCGGTGTCCGCGTCGCCGCGGCCGATCGCCTGTGGCGGGACGGCGACGCTCGGCGCGCGATACTCGTGATGAGCGGTTTTGAGCTCTCCGGCGGCGTCCTCACGCGGCAGACCGGAATGTTGCGATACCCGGCGGCGTTCGCTCCGGTATTTGACGAGGTGACCGCTCAGGAAGGGGTCGATCCGGCCGTATTCTACGCGCTCGTTCGTGAGGAGAGTCTCTTCGACCCGGAGATATCGAGTACGGCCGGCGCGATCGGCCTCGCGCAGCTCATGCCTGCCACCGCGGCGGATGTCGCCGCCCGGATGCGGCTGCAGGCCCCGGTGCTCACCGATCCCGCGGACAGTCTCGCGATCGGCGCGCGCTATTTCTCCATGCTCACCGCGCAGTTCGGCTCGGTCGCCCGTGCGCTCGCCGCCTACAATGCCGGGCAGGGAAACGTCCGCCGGTGGGAGCGACGCTTCGGCGAGCTCGATGAGGTGCTCTTCCATCAGACCATCCCCTTTCCTGAGACCTACGAACACGTGCGCAAGGTCGTGGTTTCCGCCGCGTACTACGGGTACCTGTACGACGGTCGCGCCCCGCGCGACACGGTTGGCCTCGTCTTCGGCCTTTGAAGGTTCCCCGCTTCTTCCGATAAGGTGAACAGGAGGAGCTGTGACTGATCGTCTCCAGACTGCCCGCCTCATCGCCGCGGGGCTACTCGCGCTCGCGGCCGCAACCGTGTTTTCAACGATTCTCGCCCTTCTCGCGGCCGAGAGTCAGAATCTCCTGGTCATCCTCGTGCGACTGCCGGGGCGATTTCTCGTGGAGAGTTTCCATCTCACCGCTTTCTATGTTCCGGCGGTTCTCATAGTCGCGGCGTTTCTGCTCCTGTCCCACCGCGTCGCGATGGTGCACGTCGCGCTCCTGCTCGCCTCAGTGGTGCCCTTCTTCACGATCGCGATCTTCGTGCGCCTCGTCGCGGATGCCGCCGTAGAGGCCTCGCCCGTCACCGCCGTGCTCTCCTCGGCGCTCGGTCGCGGAGGTGCGATCACCGTGACCGCGCTCGCCGCCCTGATCGAGCTCGGTGTGGCCGCGCTTGTCTGGTTTCGGGCCGGCGTACCCGCTCGTGAGGATCGGGTCGACGAACGGGTGCGCGCCGTGCGGGCGCGACCGGTCGCATCCGGCGATCTGACGGCCGGTATGCGCACGATCCGCGGGCTCATCGCCTCGCCGAACAGGGAGGCCCCCCGGTCGCTCGTCGATCTGCCGGAACCCGAAGAGGCGGGCGAACCGGAGGGTGCGCCCGAACCGGAGGAGGCCGGCGACTCGCTGTCCGTGGTCTACGCGGCCGGGCACTTTTGCGATCCCCGTTCCTGGGAAGAAGACGACGTCGACGACGAGCTGGAGTCCGACGACGAGCTGGAGTCCGACGACGAGTTCCCGCCGACGGATGTGGCGTCGGCTCTGCCGGAGGAGATCCCTGCTCCACGCGGCCGGCGCTACGATGTGCCGATCGGAGGGCTCCTGCAGGAGTATGCCGACGGGGCTTACTGGGAGATCGACGGTCGAACGAGGGAGGCCGCCGAGACGCTCCGCGTCACGCTCGACGAGTTCGGAATCCAGGCGGAGGTGACGGGCATTCGCAAGGGCCCGGTCATCACGATGTTCGAGATTCTCCCCGCGCCGGGAGTGAAGCTCAGCAAGATCGTGAACCTGTCGGACAACATCGCGCTGCGGCTTGCTGCCTCGAGCGTGCGCATCGTCGCGCCAATTCCCGGCAAGCACGCGGTGGGGATCGAGATCCCCAACCGCGAGCGGGCGATCGTCGGGTTCGCGGAGCTCCTGCAGGAGGATGCCTTCGGCTCGCCGCGGATGGAGATTCCCATCGCGCTGGGGAAGGATATCCCCGGCGACGCCCAGATCGTCGATCTCACCCGCATGCCGCACGTGCTGATCGCCGGCGCAACGGGGAGCGGGAAGTCGGTCTGCGTCAACTCGATCATCTGCTCCATCCTCTACCGGCGAGCGCCGCACGAGGTCAAGCTGGTCCTCATCGACCCCAAGATCGTGGAGCTCAAGTTCTACAACGATATCCCGCACCTGCTCACGCCGGTCATTACCGACCCCAAACGTGCCTTCCAGGCGCTCCAGTACTGCATCTACGAGATGGAGCGGCGCTACAGCCTGCTCGATACGCTGCAGGTGCGCGACGTGCAGAGCTACAACCGCAAGATCCGGGCGAAGAACCTCGCGACCGAGCCCATTCCGTACATCGTGGTCGTGGTCGACGAGTTTGCCGATCTGATGGCCACCAGCGGCAAGGAGCTTGAGAGCACGCTCGCCCGGCTCGCCGCGATGAGCCGGGCGGTCGGAATCCACCTCGTGCTCGCGACCCAGCGTCCGAGTACCGACGTCATAACCGGTCTGATCAAGGCCAACATCCCGAGTCGCATCGCCTTCATGGTCGCAAGCAAGGTCGACTCGCGGATCATCCTCGACGCGATGGGCGCGGACAAGCTGCTCGGCCGAGGCGACATGCTCTTCACGAGCGCCTGGGATCCCTTTCCCGTGCGGATGCAGGGCGCCTTCCTCTCAGAGGAGGAGGTCGAGCGGGTGGTCGCCTACGTGAAACAGCTCGGCGAGCCGGAGTACATTGACGACGAGATCTTCGTGGACGACGAGGACGAGGAGTACCTGCAGGGCGACCTCGAGGATCCGCTGATGGAGCAGGCCATAGAGATCGTGACGACCGCGGGTAAGGCGTCGGCCAGCTACCTCCAGCGCCGGCTGAAGGTGGGCTACAATCGGGCCGCCCGGATGGTCGAGGAGATGGAACGAATCGGGATCGTCGGGCCGCAGCAGGGCAGCAAGCCGCGCGATGTCATAGGAAGCGGCGCCGGCTACGGCGGCTGATCACTCCGGAAGATCGACGCCGATCTCCCCCGCAACGGTCTCGAGCCACCAGTTCGCCGGGAATACGGCGTGCGCGCGCGCGATCGCGGCCGACGCCTCCTGCCTGCGCCCCTGCGCCGCGGCGAGGCGGGCCTCCCAGACGGCGATGAGAAAGGTCGCGTAGTCCGAGTCGGCATGCCGGCCGGCGCTGTCAAGGTGCTCCCGTGCGCGCGCGACGCTTCCGCCCGCGATGGGAGGAGCGCTTGCGAGGTAGGCCGCGGCGGCGATGTGCGCGAAAGGATTGGCCGGGTCGAGCTCGACCGCGCGTAGCGCGGCACGCCGCGCGCTGCCGGCGTGTGCCATCCGGTAGGCGACGCCGCGCAGGTCGAGGAGCTGACTGTAGGAGTCGGCGAGGACCCGCTGGGCCTCACTTGTCTCGCGGAGCGCGATCGAGCGCTCTGCGAGACGAGTCGCACGCTCGAAGCTCGCGTCGGCCTTCCGCCTGTTCCCCAGTCCCCGCTCACCGAAGCCGGCGAGGAAGTGCGTCATTGCCTCGTAGAGCAGTCGGTCCGCTTCGGGCTGCGTCTGCGCGACTGAGGCCGCCGTCTCGCTCACACGGGCCGAGAGCTCCCCGGACGTGGGGCGCTCGCGCATCACGTAGTCGGTGAGCGACTCGATGGGCGCCGGCAGGTCGAGTGCGCCTGCGAAGCCCGAGGCGAGCCCCAGGATCATGATATTCGCGAACATCCCGCGTCGCATTCCCAGAATATACGCCTCGACGGCCCGCGGGTCTTCACTCGTGCGCGACGACGTGGACCTTCCGCGCCTCCAGCGCGGTCCTGAGCGCCGCGAATCCGGGTCGAGCACCTTCGAACTCGGTCCAGCGGCGGCCGATCTGACCGGGTTCGTGCGCATCCGAGCCGGCGATGACCGGCAGGTCGCCCGAATCTATCCGGACGTCCGGATGGTGATCGCGCTCGACCGCGTCGTAGTCGTCCTCCGGGAGAAAGCCGAGTTGCGACCAGACGCTGAACGAAGCGCGGTCTATGTGGGCCGGGACGAAGAGTCCTCGACGGTCGTGCACGAGGCGGCCGAGCTCGGTGAGCGACCATGGGGTCGCGGAGATCAGCCGCTTCTGAAGTGCTTCGACGATGAGCTCCGCTTCGTCGACGACAACCTGGTCGCCGAAGCCCAGCGGGTCGTGGAGGAGGTCCGGCAGCGAGCCGTAGACCTCCTCGCCGAACGCGATCGCGTTCCGCTCGTCCTCGAAGAAGGCGAGCACGTGGACCTCTTCGCTGCTCGTCGCCTCGCATCCGTAGAGCGCGGCCACGCCCCGTTCACGGCAGGCCGCCGCGAAGGCGGGCACATTGTGCGCGGCATTGTGGTCGGTCAGGGCGATGAGGTCGAGTCCGGCCGCAACGGCAGCCGCGGCAATCGCGCGAGGCGACATGGTCAGCTCGCCGCACGGGCTCAGACAGGAATGGATGTGAAGATCCGCCCGTATGGTCACCGGAGCGCGGCGTAGATGATCCCCGAGACCCGGAACTGGTTGAGTTCGGTCCGGCAGAGGACGATGTCGTGTTCGCTCGCCGCGCGGGTCATCGATTCCGCAATGGGACGGTTGTTGCAGATGATGATCGCCGGCGATTCCACGTGGCTCGCCACGGCCACCGTGTTGTTGTGGGCCTGGATCGTGATGAGCACGTCACCCTCTTCGGCGTGCGCCATAACATCGCTGAGCAGGTCGGATGTGTAGGCGCCGGTGACCTCGCAGTCCGGCGATCCGTGCAGGATCTCCAGGCCGAGCTCATCCGCTATCTCACTGAGTCGCATCATGGTCCTCCCCCGGCTGCTCCAGCGGCAGCCTGAAGCGGCAGCGCACGGACGTGCCGTGACTGCCGGTCGATATCTCGAAATCGTCGGACACGCGGCGCGCGTTGGGGAGTCCCATCCCCGCGCCGAACCCGAGCGATCTGACCCATTCGGTGGCGGTGGAGTATCCCTCCTCGAGCGCCTGCTCGACGTCCGGAATGCCCGGCCCGTTATCTATCGCGATGATCTCCACCTGCTGCGGGTTGAGTCTCACCGCGATCGTGCCGCCTTCCGAGTGAACAACCTGGTTCATCTCCAGTTCGTACGAAGCGACCGCCACGCGTCTGATGAGCCTGGGGTGGAGGCCCGCTTCCTTGAGCCGTTTCTTGATGTCGCTCGTCGGTTTGCCGGCGAGCTCGAAGTCGTACTTCCGCACGCGGTACTCACGGCGATAGCTGTCTTCGGTCGGCCGGGAAGGGATGTACTCCTCGAGCCGCTCGGCCTCGCGGTTGAACTCGACGAGCAGCGCGATGAGTATGTCACGACTCGTGATGATGCCGACGAGCTGTTTCTCCTTGTTGAGGACCGGGAACCGACCGAAGTGATACTTGTCCATCGACGAGATGCCGAACGAGAGCGGCATATCATCCTCGAGGACGATCACCCCGCGCGCCATGTGATCGCCGGCAGGTTCGTCGATCCTCCCTTCGTCAAGCGCGCGGATGACGTCGTCCATGCTGACGATGCCGACGAGTCGTGGACCTTCGACGATGGGAACACCGGTGATCTGGTGTTCCTTCATGAGGAGCTGCAGGTCACGCAGCGGATCGGTCCGACGCGCCGTGATCACCTCTCGCGTCATGGCGTCCTTGACCTTCAGCCTGAAGATGAGCTCCGTGAGGAAGGTCGGGGAGTTATCCGTGCTGATCGGCAGCG